>JAGPEG010000065.1 GCA_018057165.1 Tabrizicola sp. | reverse complement strand
GGCCAAGGAAGATCATGTATTTGATCGGCCACAACCGTTCGTGCAGGCCCCAGGGCAGCGTCCATTGCGGGATGCGCAGCTTGCGGGCGATCTGGTTGGTCAGCTCTTGCAGCGCGCCGAAGGGGCAGAGCCAGCCGCAATAGGCCCCCCGCCCCCAGAAGATCAGTGCTGCCGCGACGCTGAACCACAGGATGAAGGTCAGCGGGTCCAGGAGGAACGCCTGCCAGGAGAAGCCCGAGGTCAGCGCCCCGAACAGCGCCATCAGGTTCACCACCGACAGCTGCGCATTGGCGTACCAGCCCAGGAAGACCAGTGTCACGGTCAGGAAGCCCATGCGGAACCAGTAGAACCGGCGCTCGTTCCGGGTGGCGAAGCCCTGGAAGAAGAAGACCAGCGTCAGGACCGCCAGCATCGCCGCCGTCACCGCGATCTCTGGCCGCTTGTCCGCCCAGATCCGTTTCCACAGCGCCTGTTGCGCCGCTGTCTCTTCCTGCGTGGCCATCGCCTCTGCCGGGCCGGTATCCCCGGTGGCGACCGGAACCGCGACCGGGCGCAGGTATTTCTCGGGCAGCTGATAGCCCAGGTCGAAGGTGGTGAAGAGCTTCTCGATCGGCCCCACGTCGCGATGCACCAGAAGCTGCAGGCGGAACGGCTTCGTCGGGTCGAACCCCACATCGGCGGGGATCTTGAACAGGTCGGCCTCGGCGAACTCGGGCGCGCCCTCGGCCTGCACGGCGACCACCCGCTTGTGCATCTTGTCGCGGAACCGGACCGAGACATCGTCCTGGATCAGAACGATCCGGTCGAAGATCCCGCCCCGAACATAGCCCGACCCCTTGAAGCTGTAGAGCCCGCGCCCGACGACGACGATGGCATTCTCGCCCGGTTGAAGCCAGGCGCCCAGGTTCGCCGCCTCGCCCTCGCCCAGGATCGCCTTGGCAATGGCCGGATGCGACACCAGCGCCGCCTGCATTTCGATGAAGGTGGTCTCGGGCGGTTCGGTCAAGGCGCGCGCTGTCGCCCGTGGATCGCCAAGCGCCGCGAAGGCCGCGTTGACCTGGCCCACGTCCAGCGACAGCCGACGCAGGGTACCGTCGCCTTCCAGCGCCATCCAGTCCGCCGCCGCCGTCGCATCGGGGTTCACCTCGAAGGTAGGGCCGGAACTGGCCGCCTCGGGCGCAAGTCCGCCCAGCCCCAGCGCCCGTGCCGCCTTCAACCCGGCCCGCACGATGGAATCGTCGATCACCATCACCGTGACGGTCGCACCCGAGATGATGTCCAGGTCATGCGATGACCCGCCCGACTTTGCCTCGGCCACCAGGTCGACGCCGACATAGGCTGCCACCAGCGCGTCGATCTTGGCCTGGGGGATCCCGATCAGCACGATCGGCTCGGAATGTTTCAGCAGCTTCACCCCGATGATCTTCGCGTCCTTGTCCACCGCGACCATGGTGTGAATCGGCTTGCCCGAATAGCCGGTCGTCGACACGAAATCGCTGGTGATGAAGGCCCAGCCGACCGTCTCGCCCCCTTTGAGGATCGGGACGGCGGGCGCGTCTTCGCGGATGGGTCCGAACCCTTCGGCACCGGCGACCAGTTCGGTCGGAGTGACTTTGGGCAGCAGGGTCTGCAGAACCGATTCTGCGGCTGCCGGCAGTGGCAGCAGCAACGCAAAAGCAAGAAGAAGTTGAACAAGAGCTTTCATGGGCCCCCCAAGAGTAAGCCCCTGCTTAGTCCGGCCCTGCGGACCGGGCCTTGATCTAACTCAAGCCCCGAAAGACGCGGCAGCGAACCGGACGCGACGTATCAAACCGGGGGTTTCGGGCAGGACAGCCGATGCTGCTGCGCCAGAAGCGACAGCTGGCTTCTGACGCGGATCTAAGCCGACGGCGAGGCGTGCTTGCGCCATTCGGTTGGCGGGCGGTCGAACTTTGCCTTGAACAGCCGGGAAAACTGCGCCTGGTCGCAGAAGCCGAAGCGATAGGAAATCTCAGCCATGGAAAGTGCGGGCCACGACGCGATGATATCCCTGGCGGCGATCAGCCGCTCGTCCCGGATGAATTGCGACACGGTCTGGTTGGTGTCGCCGAACAGCTCGTGCAGGTAGCGTTTGGATATGCCGCAGGCATCGGCCACGAATTCAGGCGACAGCGCCGGGTTGGACAGATGTTTCCGAATGACCTGCTCGGCCCGGCGCAAATGCCCCGCCCGGACGGCGGTGCGCACCTGGGTGTCCTCGCCCGCTGCCTCGTCCAGAACCAGGGCCAGCACTTCTACCATCTGCCGTCCCAGCACTTCCGCCGCACGACTTGCGGTAAGGGGCAGGGAATGCATCTGCTGCATCATCGCGGTGAAAAGCGCGGGCAGGCCCATGCGCGCATCCATCGTGCGGGCGCAGAACCTGTCCGGGTCGCGAACCTTTTCCGCCAGGGACTTCTTGCTGATCTTCAGGACGCTCAGCTCGTTCGGAGCGGCATAGGCAAAGCGATAGGGCTCGTCGCCGCGTTCCAGGATGAAACCGCCAGGATCGCAGCGGACCTCGCGCCCCAACTGCTTGAACTCGACCGGGCTGCGGCGGGGGACGGTGATCAGATACTCTTCCTCGCTGGTATGCGAGATGTGCGTGGGCCTGCGTTCGTATTGCATGGGCTGGGTGGCAAGCCGCGAGAGCGAGACGCTTCCCATCTCCCGCCGTTCCAGCGTCCCCGAGAAGGCCGCTGCATCGCGATAGGCCAGCTGCAAGGGAAAGTAGGTTTCCGCAATCACGCGGTTCCAGTGCGCAGAGCGCTGGTTCGGCATCACCTGGTCGGTGCTATGCGCGACGAATTCCATGCGCCCTCTCCCCAAAGCGCTGTCCTGGAATCGATAGGCGCGAAACCTTTGTGCATCAAGTCCCAATGTAACGCCTGTCCGGGCAGTGCGCTGGGGTTCAAGGCATTGTGCGCTCTCGGACAAATCCGCCCCTCTCGCTTCACGCAGATGCAAATGATCGTGCCCTGCGCTGCAAGAACGATCCCCGGATTTCAGCCAGTGTTGCGGAATGACGAGAGGCTGGAAAACAGCCCGGATGCGACGGGAGAAAGACAAGGCCAGCCCAGAGCCGTCCGGTTGCCGTTTTCCCATCCGGGGAGGATGAGGGATGACGAAACGCAATGTGGACCCGATCACGCTGTCGGTGGTGCGGGGCGTGCTGGAAACGACCCAGCGCGAGATGACGCTGACGCTGGAACAGACGGCACGGTCGTCGGTGTTCAATCTGGCGCATGACTATTCGACGGCGCTGTTCAACCACACGCCGGAAATGATCCTGCAGGGGCAGGACATCCCGATCCACCTCGGATCGCTGATCCCGGCGATGAAATCTGTCGCCCGCTTCTTCGAGGGCGAGATCCATGAAGGCGACCTGATCCTGCACAACGATCCGGCCTATGGCGGGTCGCATATCATCGACACCTGCATGTATATGCCGGTCTTCTACGAAGGCGAGCTGGCGTTCTGGACGGTCTGCAAGGGCCATCTGACCGACATCGGCGGCCCGGTGCCCGCAGGCTACAACCCGAACGCGACCGAAATCTTCGCCGAGGGGCTGCGCATCCCGCCGGTGAAGCTTTGGGACAAGGGCCGTCCGCGCAAGGACGTGATGAACCTGCTGCTGACAAACATGCGCGCGCGCCGCGACCAGGAGGGCGACTTCAACGCGCTGATCGGCGCCTGTCAGGTCGGAGCGCGCAACCTGATCAACCTGATGAAGAAATACGGCAAGGAGACGGTGCAGGACTGCATCGCGGAACTGCTCGACATGGCCGAAGCGCATATGCGCAAGCTGATTTCGGAAGTGCCCGATGGCACCTACAGCGGCACCGCGATCCTGGAGGACGCGGGCCACGGCTATGGTGATTTCGAGATCGGGGCCACCGTCACCATCAAAGGCGATGGCTGCCATATCGCCATCTCCTCGCCGCCGCAGATCCCCTATTTCATCAACAGCTACGAAGGGAACAGCCACTCGGGTGTCTACCTGGGCCTGATGATGTTCGCGCAATTGCCGCCGCCCTACAATGAAGGCCTTTACCGCTGCGTGACGACCGACATGGGGCCGAAGGGCACGCTCTGCAATGCCAAGTCCCCGGCGCCGCACATGAACTGCACCACCACCCCGATGGAGACCCTGACCGATGCCGTGCGCCTGGCTTTCGAACAGGCCGCGCCGCACAAGGTTTCGGCGAGCTGGGGCCATGCCAATGGCTGCAACATCGCGGGCTGGGACAAGCGCCACGACGAGGAATATGTGACAATGGTGCTGGCCTCGATCATCTCGGGGGCGGGGGCCACGGCGCAGGCGGATGGCTGGCACGCGGTCGGCCCGGAATGCTGCTTCGGCGCGCTGACAAGCGGCGACATCGAGATGCTGGAGCACAGCTATCCGATCATCATCCACCGCTATTCGCTGATGGAGGATTCGGGCGGGGCCGGCAGGAACCGGGGCGGATCCGGCACCTGCTGGGAGGTAGAGCCGATGGATAGTCCCATGACCCTGATCACCTTCGGCGAGGGCCGCCGCATCCCGGCCATGGGCGCGGCGGGGGCGAAATCCACGATGGTGGAGAAGAAGGTCGGCCGCCTGGAACTGACGCGGAACGGCGAGACGAAGATCATCACCGACAACGTGATCGAAACCATCCAGCCCGGCGAGCGCGCGGCCAACAAGAACCCCGGCGGCGGCGGCTACGGCAACCCGTTCGAGCGCGAGGTGCAACGGGTGGTCGAGGATGTCAGGAACGGTCTGGTCAGCCTGGAAGGCGCGCGCCTTGACTATGGCGTGGTCATCACCGACCGCGACAGCCTGACCGTCGATCAGGCGGCGACCGCCCGCCTGCGCGCCGCCTGATCCCGCCACAGCTTCCTGAAACTCCGCCGGACGTCGGCAGCGGGACAAAGCCTCCCGCCCGGTTCCGGCCATCCGAAAGGACAACGCCATGCAGAACCAGTATCGTCTTGGCATCGACGCCGGCGGCACCTTCACCGATTTCATCCTGGCCGACCGCAAGGGGGGCGTGCGCATCTTCAAGGCGCTCTCCACCCCGAACGACCCGACCGCCGCGATCCGCAACGGCCTGCGGCTGATCCAGGAAGAGACCGGGCTTTCGCCGGAAAAGATCGTCTCGAATGCCGATCTGTGCATCAATGGCACCACGGTCGGGCTGAACGCGCTGATCACCCACAACGGCGCCAAGACCGGGCTGATTGCCACCCGTGGCCATGAGGACAGCATCGAGATCCGCCTTGGCCACAAGGAAGACGGCTACCGCTACGATCCCGAGTACCCGCCCGCGACCATGCTGGTGCCGCGCTACCTGCGGCGCGGCGTGGCCGAGCGGATCTTGTCCAACGGCAGCGTCCATACCGCGCTGAATGAAGAGGACGTCCGCGAGGCCTGCCACCACTTCCTGCGCGAAGGGGTGGAATCGGTCGCCATCAGCTTCGTCTGGTCGGTGCTGCACCCCGAGCATGAGGCCCGTGCGGCAGAGATCGTGCGCGAGATGCTGCCGCATGTCCGCCTGACCGTGGGCAGCCAGCTCTACCCGCAGGTCCGCGAATACACCCGCACCTCGACCGCCATCGTCAACGCCTATCTCGCGCCCATCCTGCAACGCTATGTCGAGGCGGTGGATGCCTATTTCCAGTCGCTCGGGGCGCGGCACCCGGTGCGCTACTTCCAGTCGAACGGTGGTCTCGCGCTGGGGCATGTCGTCAGCGACCAGTCGGTCTATGCGATCAACTCCGGCCCCGCCTCGGCTCCGCAGGCCGCGCTCTGGCTGGGCGAGCCCTGGGGGACAAAGGACATCATCACCGTCGACATGGGCGGCACATCGTTCGACATCACGCTGACCCGCGACGGGCGGGCGAACGTGTCGAAGAACATCGACTTCCTGCGCTACCGGATCGGCATCCCGATGATCCAGGTAGAAACCCTGGGTGCGGGCGGCGGTTCGATCGGATGGATCGACAGCATGGGCCTGATGCAGATGGGTCCGCAATCGGCAGGCTCGGAACCCGGCCCCGCCAGCTATGACCAGGGCGGCGAGAAGCCCACGACGACCGACGCCAACCTGGTGCTGGGCTATCTGAACCCCGACGGCCTTGTCGGGGGTCGCTTGCCCTTGAACGTCGAAAAGGCCCGCCGCGCGATCAAGACCCATCTCGCCGACCCGCTGCGGATCAGCGTCGAGAAGGCCGCCTACGGGATGTTCACCATCGTCAACAACAACATGGTCAACGCGATCCGCCGCGTCTCGGTGGAACGCGGCTACGACCCGCGCGACTTCGTGCTGAACTGCGCGGGTGGGGCGACGGCGGCGCATATCACGGCCCTGGCGCGCGAGATGGGCATCCGCAAGGTGCTGATCTCCAAGCTCGCCTCGGGGCTTTGCGCCTTTGGCCAGATCCTGTCGGACGTGAAATACAATTACATGGCCCCTGTTGCTGCCCGTCTGGAAGGCACGGAATCGGCCGCCCGGCTGAACGCGCTCTTCAACCAGCTCGAGGCGCGGGGGCGCGGTGATCTGATGGCCGACGGCTTCACCGAAGACCGCATCTCGGTGCGCCGCAGCCTTGACATGCGCTATGTCGGGCAGGTGCATGAATGCACGGTGGACATCGACCCGTTCGAGATCACCGAAGCCGCGCTGGAACGCCTGAAGGCCGCCTTCCACGCCCGCCACGAAGAGCTTTACACCTATTCCGAACCGCATAGCGCGGTCGAGGTGGTGAACGTCGAAAGCGCCATCACCGGCGCGGTGGACAAGCCCGCCCGCATGACCTCGGCCCCCGGCAAGGGCGCGCATTCCGCGCTGAAAGGCACGCGCGAGATGATCTTCACCGCCGATGGCATCCCACACGAGACGCCGGTCTATGACGGTGCGCTTCTGGGTGCGGGCGACCGTGTCTCCGGCCCCGCCGTGATCCAGGAGGTGACCACGACCATCGTGATCGAGCCGGGCTGGAAGGCGGAACTCGACGCCTCGGCGGTCTATGTCGTGACGATGGCCGCCGAAGTCGCCGCGCCACAGCGCGCCGCCCGCACGGTCGAGGTGGCCTGACATGGTGCTGGCGCTGGACGAGGTGGGGGTCGCCTTCGGCGGCTTCCGCGCGCTGACCGATGTTTCGCTGTCGGTGGCGCCGGGACAGATCGTCGGGCTGATCGGCCCGAACGGGGCGGGCAAGACGACCTGCGTGAATGTCTTGACCGGGTTCCAGCGCCCGACCGGCGGGCGGGTGCTTCTGGATCAGCGGGACGTATCCGGCCTGCCCGCCCACCGCATGCGGCGTGCCGGTATCGCCCGGACCTTCCAGGCCGGGCGGCTGTTCGGCGGGCTGGACGTGCTGGACAACCTCGCCTGCACCGGGGTCGGCCTTGGCCTGCGCCGGGCCGAGGCCGAGCATCAGGCCAGCGAGCTGCTGCGCTGGATGGGGATCGCCGCGCTGGAAAGCCGCCCCGCTGCAGGCCTGCCCTATACCGACGAACGCCGCGTGGCCATTGCCCGTGCGTTGATGGGGGCACCCGCCTATCTCTTGCTCGACGAACCCGCCGCCGGGATGTCCGAGGCCGAGGCGGCCGACCTCGCCGCCCTGATCCGCCGCATCGCGGCCGAGCGCGGCATCGGCTGCCTTCTGATCGAACATAACGTCGGCCTCGTCCTGTCGGTCTGCTCTGATGTCGTCGTCCTGGACGGCGGGCGGATCATCGAGCGGGGCGACCGTGCGGCCATCCTTGGCTCCACCGCCGTGCGCGAGGCCTATCTCGGCGCCCATGTGGAGGCCGCGTGATGGCCAAGCTGGGCATCCATGACCTTGCAGTGCGGTACGGCAAGCTGACCGCCATATCCGACCTGTCCTTCACCGTGGCCGAGGGCGAGCGGGTCTTTGTCTCCGGCCCGAACGGCGCCGGCAAGTCCTCGCTCCTGTCCGCCATCGCCGGGGCGGTCCGCGCCGCCCATGGCCGGATCGAGATGGACGGCGAAATCCTCTCCGGCCTCGGTCCCGAAGCCATCGCACGCCGGGGTCTGTCGATGGTTCCCGAGGGGCGGCGGATCTTCCCCAGCCTTAGCGTGCTGGAGAACCTGATGGTCGGCACCGGCATGCGGCGCGACCGCAGCGCAGTGGCCGATGACCTGGAAACCGTCTTCACCGCCTTTCCCATCCTGCGGGACCGGGCGCGGTCACAGGCCGGGGCGCTTTCGGGCGGGCAACAGCAGATGCTGGCCATCGCCCGGGCGCTGATGACCAACCCCAAGGTGATGCTGGTCGATGAGCCCTCGCTGGGCCTCGCGCCCAAGGTGGTGGACGAGGTCTATGACCGGCTGTGCCAGCTTCAGGCCCTGCGCGGCCTGACGCTGGTGATCGTCGAACAATCCTCGGCGCGGGCGGCGCGGGTCGGCGGGCGGATGCTGCTGATGCGCGGCGGAAAGATCGTGGCTGATGGCGATGCCACGGACTTCGCCGCGAAAGACCTTCTGACCGAAGCCTATTTCGGAGGTGCGGCATGAGCCTGCAACTGCTGTTCGACGCGTTGGCCCTGGGCGGCATCTATGCCATCGCGGCTTTGGGAATCGCGCTGATCTTCGGGGTCATGCGACTGGTCAACTTTGCCCATGGCCAGTTCATCGCCTGCGCCGTCTTCGCGCTGATCCTGCCCTCGACCGACGCGCTGGCCGTGCTTGGCCTTGGTGCCCTGCCCGGACCGATCCTCATTCCCCTGATGCTGGCCTTCGGCGCCGGGCTTGCCGTTGTGGCCGAGGCGCTGGTGTTCCGGCCGATGCGCAACGCCTCGCCGGTGGCGCTGATGGTGGGCAGCTTCGCCCTGGGCGTGGCGTTGCAGAACCTGCTTCTGGTCCTCTATGGCGGGCGTCCCAAGGCCGTGAGCCTTTGGGCAGAATTGGGCCAGCCGGTGCAGATCGGCAGCGCGTCGGTGCCCCTGTTGCAACTGATCGTCATCACGGCGGTCGGGGTGATCCTTGTCGGCCTTGCGGTAATGCTGCGCAAGACCCGGATCGGGCTGGAAATGCGCGCGGCGGCCGAGGATTTCACCATGGCGCGGATGCTGGGCGTGCGGTCGAACCGTGTGATCTCCGTGGCCTTCGCCCTGTCGGGTGCCCTGGCTGCCGTGGTGGCGCTGGTGCTGGTCGCGCAGACCGGCGTCGCCGATGTGCGGATGGGCGGGCAGATCATGCTGGTGGCCTTCATCGCGACCGTTGTCGGCGGCATGGGCAGCCTGTCGGGCGCTGTCGCCGCTGGTTTGGCAATCGGCGCGGCCTCGGCCTTCCTTCAGGCAGGACTGCCCGCCGAGGTCCGCCCGTTCCGCGACGCCTTCCTCTATGGCGGCGTCATTCTCGTCCTTCTCTTCCGGCCACAGGGCCTGTTCGCCCCGGTGGGCGCCAGGCCGAGGGTATGACCATGACCAGTCCACATATGATCCGCCGCCGCATGGCCGCTACGACGCCGCTGGTTCTGGCGCTGCTTCTTCTGGCCTTCGTGCTTGTCGCACTGTCACTGGGTGACCGTGCCATCGCCCGCATGGCCGCCGAAACCCTGATCCGCGTGACGCTGGTGGTGGGGTTCTGGATCTTCGTCGGCAATTCCGGGGTGGTCAGCTTTGGCCACGCGGCTTTCGGCTGCATCGGGGCCTATGTCTCGGCCTGGACGACGTTGAAACCCGAGATGAAGGCCACGCTCCTCCCCGGCCTGCCCGAGACCCTTGCCGCCGCCCATTGGCACGTCCTGCCCGCAGCGATGGCAGGCGGGGTCGTCGCGGCGCTGGTCGCGCTTCTGACCGGAGCTGCCATCCTGCGCCTCTCCGGGATCGCCGCCTCGATCGCGACTTTCGCCTTTCTCGCCATGGTCAACACGATCTGGGCGAACTGGACCTCGGTCACCGGGGGAACCTCGTCGGTCGTCGGCCTTGATCGCTATGTCACCCCCTGGGTGGCCCTCGGCTGGGCGGTCGCGGCCATTCTGGTCGCCGCCCTTCATGCCGCCTCGGCATCCGGCCTCGCTTTGCGGGCCACGCGCGAGGACGAAGTGGCCGCCGCCGCCTCGGGCATCGACCGCTATCGCCACCGGCTTCTGGCCTACACACTCTCGGCCTTCTTCTGCGGCATCGGCGGCGCGCTGATGGGGCATTTCATCGGCGTCATCAACCCGGACGGCTTCTATCTGGGCCTTACTTTCCTGATGCTGGCGATGGCGGTCATTGGCGGCGTCGGCTCGCTTTCGGGCGCGGTGGTCGGGGTTCTGGCCCTGTCCATCGCGGTCGAAGGGCTGGTGCGGCTGGAAAAGGGCGTCTCGCTCGGCAACCTGACGCTGGCCCTGCCCGCCGGCAGCCAGGAAATCATCCTCGCCCTCGCCATGATCCTGATCCTGATCTTCCGCCCCGCAGGCCTGATGGCCGGGCGCGAACTGATGTTGCCCGCCCGCTGGGTCGCGCGGCCGGACGCAACCGACACAGAACCGACCCAACCCACAGGAGAGACCCCATGAAACGACTAGCCTTTCCCCTTTTGGCCTTGGCCGCGCTGGCCGTCCCGGCGGCAGCCGAAGACGACCTGACCATCGGTTTCGCCATCGCGAAATCCGGCTGGATGGAGGCCTATGACACCCCCGCCGCCACCGCCGCCATGATCCGCATCGACGAGATCAACGCCGCCGGTGGCCTTCTCGGCCGCCAAATCAAGGTGGTCGAGGCCGACACCCGCACCGACCGCGCCGAAAGCGCCAAGGCGGGGCTCGACGTGCTGGACCAGGGTGCAGAGATGATGGTCGTCTCCTGCGATTACGATTTCGGCGCCCCCGCCGCGCTGGTGGCCGAAGGCGAGGGGATGAACAGCTTCTTCCTATGCGCCGAGGATGTGAAGGCCGGCATCCAGGGCGTTGGTCCGAACAGCTTCTCCGCCTCGGTCCTGGCCCCGGTCCAGGGTGCCACGATGGCCGAATGGGCCCATGCCAAGCGCGAGGCCCGCACCGCCTATGTGCTGGAAGACACGTTCATCGAATACAACAAGGGCATCTGCACCGGCTTCAACTGGATGTTTCCCCAGCTTGAGGGTGCCGAGATTGTCGGGACCGACACGTTCAAGAACGACGATGCCTCGATCGCCAGCCAGATCACCCGCATCAAGGATCTGCCCGCCCAGCCCGACGTGATCATGCTCTGCTCGGTCATGCCGGGGGCTGCGGCAGCGGTACGCCAGCTGCGTGCGGCGGGGATCAACTCCTTGATCCTGAACGGATCGGCGGTGGATGGCTCCTACTGGCTGGACGCGACCCCGGACCTGTCGGGCTTTGTCGTCCCGGTGCAGGGGTCGATCTACGGCGATGACCCGCGTCCCGAGGTCGAGGCGTTCAACAAGGCCTACGAGGCCAAGACCGGCGGCCGTCCGGCCAGCCAGTATGCCTATCCGGGCTATGTGCTGATCGACCTCTGGGCCAAGGCGGTCGAACGCGCGGGTACGGTCGAGGGTGCGGCGGTGACGGCGGAACTGGAGAAGATGACGGACGAGCCGACAGCCTTCGGCCCACGCAGCTTCACCCCCGAACTGCACCACCAGAACACCGCGCTGATGCAGATCATCGAGATCACCGGCGGCAAGCCCGCCCGGGTCGACGAATGGCGCATTTCGCAGCCGGTGCCGCTGGATGTGCTGATGAAGAAGTGACTTCGTGGGGCGCGGGATCGACCCGCGCCCTTACAGATACGGCGGCGTGCAGGCCGAAACCACCACCGCCTCGCGGTCAGAGATGTTGCGGAAGCGGTGCGGCTGGGTCGAATCGAACAGGTAGCTGTCCCCCGCCTTCAGCACGGCGCACTGCTCCCCCACCGTCACCTCGATCTCGCCCGCGATGACGATGCCGCCCTCGTGCGAGACATGTTCCAGCATCTGCGCCCCGGTATCGGCGCCCGGCTCGTAGCGTTCATGCAGGATTTGCAGGTTGTGCGCCTTGGCATCGCCCACCTGCTGCAAGGTGATCCTGCCGCGCGGATCGTCCAGCGTCGAATAAAGCCGGGTGGTCAGGTCGCGCAGCTCGTTCAGCTTGAAGAAAACCGACTGGCTGACCGGGGCATCGGGCTCAAAGAATTCGGACATTGTGACCGACAGGCCGCCCAGGATCTTGCGCAAGGAGGCGACCGAAGGGCTGGAACGGTTGGTCTCGATCATCGAGATCTGGCCATGCGGCACCCCCGATGCCTCGGCCAGCTGCCTTTGCGACAGGCTCGCTGCCTGGCGCATCTGGCGCAGCCTGTCCCCGACGTTGAAATCCTGCATGTCTGCGGTCCCGCTTCTTGCCTGACCATAGCCGCGACGGGCGAAGCGCACAATCTTTTGTCTTTGGACGCTCAGAATTGCAAAAGTATTTGCTCAAAATATTGCGCAATGTTAGCCACAACCGTCCCAACTGCAGGAGCAGCGCCATGACCGAATCCACCCGGCTTTCCGCCCGCAAATCCGCCGCCGTCGCCCGCGGCGTCGCCACCCGCGGCATCTTCGCCATCCGGGCCGAGAATGCCGAGTTGTGGGATGCCGAGGGTCGGCGCTTCCTGGATTTCGCCGCCGGCATCGCGGTGAACAACACCGGCCACCGCCATCCGCGCATCATGGCGGCGGTGGCGGCACAAGCGCAGGCCTTCACCCATACCTGTTTCCATGTCGCCCCTTATGAAGGCTACATCGCCCTTGCCGAACGGCTGAATGCCGCCACTCCCGGCACCTTTCCCAAGAAAACCATGCTGGTGACCACCGGCGCCGAAGCGGTGGAGAACGCCGTCAAGATGGCCCGCGCTTTCACCGGGCGCTCCGGCGTCATCTCCTTCTCCGGCGCCTTCCATGGCCGCACGCTCTTGGGCATGGCGCTGACCGGCAAGGTCGCGCCCTACAAGAAGGGCTTCGGCGCCATGCCGCCCGAGATCGTCCACGCCCCCTTCCCCAACGCCTTCCACGGCGTCACCGAGGCTGAGGCTCTGGGCCATCTGGAACGGCTCTTCGCCTCTTCGGTCGACCCCGAGCGCATCGCCGCCATCATCATCGAACCCGTCCAGGGTGAAGGCGGCTTCAACATCGCCCCGTTCGGTTTCCTGCGCGCCCTGCGTGAGATTTGCGACCGGCACGGCATCGTCCTGATCGCCGACGAGGTACAGGCCGGCATGGCGCGCACCGGCCGGATGTTCGGCTTCGACCATTCCGGTGTGGCGCCCGACCTGGTGACCATGGCCAAGGGCCTCGCGGGCGGCTTCCCGTTGTCGGCGGTCACCGGGCGGGCCGAGATCGTCGATGCCCCCAACCCCGGCGGAGTCGGCGGCACCTATGCGGGCAATCCGCTGGCTGTCGCGGCCTCCCATGCCGTGCTGGACGTGATCGCCGACGAGGAACTTTGCACGCGGGCCGAGGCCATCGGCGAGATCATCCGCGCCCGTCTGGCCCAGATCGCGGCGCGGCAGGGCATGGAATGCATCGGCGATGTGCGCGGTCTTGGCGCGATGAACGCGCTGGAACTGGTGACCGACCGCACCTCGAACGCCCCCGACGCCGCGCTGACCGCTGCCATCGTGGCCGAGGCCGAGGCGCGCGGCCTGATCCTTCTGTCCTGCGGCACGCGCTACAACGTCATCCGGCTTCTGCCACCGCTGACCATCCCGATGGCGCAACTGGACGAGGCGCTGGCAATCCTTGAATCCGCGCTTGAAGCGGCAGTCATGAAGATCTCTGCCTGAGCCACGGCCCCCGCGTGATCGCCCCTCACCTGAGCCTGATCGACAGGATCCGGATCGGGGCGATCACCTGTCCCAGAACCGCAACCCGCCGGATCTCATCGGCCACAGCCGAGGGCGCTGTGGTGCTGGAGAAAACCTGCAACCTGCCGATCCCCGACATATATGCCAATGCCGGGGGACGGTCAGCACTTCGAATGGAGGAAGACCCTGTCCCACATCCCTTCGACCGGATGCAGCGCCGGGCCGAAACGACAAAGGTCGCAGCACCCTCAAGGCGCGAGGATTACCTTCCGGCAGGTCATCACCTAGGCAAGGACGCCGCGCCAGGCGACCAGAGCCGCGCCGGTGCCGTCGCCCTCGACGACCCCAAGCAGCAGGCCGCCGCGCAACCTTGCCACCAGGATGCTGTGCCCCTCGATCAGGCTCGCCCCCAGCATGACGCAGACCGGCGCGCCCGGTTCCGGTGAAAGCACGTCCAGCTGCCGGTCCAAGGCCTCGCCCTCGTCGTCAAGGAAGCCTTGCAGATGCGAGACCATCTCGTCCGGGCCGCTAGAGCGACCGTCGTCTTCGCTGCCCGTAATCAGCCAGGCCAGAAGCCCCGGACCGACCGCCTCGGCAACCCCGGCGAGCCCCGCAGCCGCGCCCGCCACCCGCTCTGGCGCGGGCGCAGGTTCGGGAGCCGCAACCTCGTCCTCGGCGGGATCGTCGGCGGAAAGATCGTTCAGGTCGACCAGCACCAGATCGGCCAGCAGCGCCACCGGAAGACCGACGCTGACCTCTTCCCCGCCGCGCCCGATCGGGCCGGAGGTGACGCGCAATTCATGACGCGGGCTGGCGACCGCCTGCAGCAGCTTGATCAGCTCGTCCTTGTGTTCGTCTTCCAGCACCTCGACCCCAAGGCAGCGTTCCGCGCCGGCAAGGCCAAGCGCGGCGGTCACGCGCAGCACACGACGGCCCGAAACGTCCAGCGTCAGGCTTGGACCCCCGACGGAATCGAACTGCAACGACCGGCCGAGCATCGTCTCGTTCGCGGCGCGCAACAGCTGTGCCAAGGGGTTGCGGTCATCGGCTTCGGCAATCACCCGGCCCCCGCCGGCGACAAGCCGGATGGGCACCTGCAGGCTGCGCAGGCGAGAAACGATGGGAAGCGTGGCCTTGTTCAACGGATTGCCCGACCCCGGTCACCCACCATGGGTGATGCTTTCAAGCGTGTCGCGGATTTTCGTCACAAACGCGGCAAGGTCAATGCCGTGATCGCAGATGCAGCACAGCGCATCGGCGGGTTCGGTGTCCGACCGCAGGAAGACCCGCACCGCATCGGTGCACATCACCACCGCACCCTGCGGTTCGCCGAAGGCCTCGACCGAAAGCGAGAACAGCGGGTCGTCGAAGCTGGCCCGAGCCTGGTCGCAAAGCCGGTCAAGATGTTCTTGCGTGGTGGCAAGCGGGCCCGCGCTGGCCAGGATCATGCGCGAGGACAGGTCGGCGAACGCAACCAGCCGGGCCTGCGGAAAGGCCTTTGCCACGGCCCCAAGGCTTTCGTTCACGCCCAACTCTGCGCC
>JAGPEG010000064.1 GCA_018057165.1 Tabrizicola sp. | reverse complement strand
GTCTTCCCCCTCAGCCGATCACACGCCCAGCGCGCCGCATCGGCAACCGCCGGATCTTCGTCCTCCACCAACCCCGCCGCCACCGGCGCAAGCCCCGGCTGGCCCGAGTTCCCGATGGCATAAAGCACGTTCCGCACGAACCTGTCGCGCCCGATCCGCTTGATTGGCGATCCGGCAAAACGCTCGCGGAACCCCGCATCATCCAGCACCGCCAGTTCGGCCAGCTCCGGCAGCCCGTGTTTCGGCTGATATCCGATCTCTTTCGCCGCCACCGCGAACTTGTTCCACGGGCAGACCGCCAGACAATCGTCGCAACCGTATATGCGATTGCCCATGCTGGCCCGCAGCTCCGTATCGACAGGCCCCCGGTGCTCGATGGTCAGATAGGAGATGCACCGCCGTGCATCCAGTTGATAAGGCGCAGGAAACGCCCGCGTCGGGCAGATGTCCAGACAAGAGGTGCAGGTCCCGCAATGGCTGACCTCCGGCGCATCCGGCGGAAATTCCAGCGTCGTGAAGATCGCCCCCAGGAACACCCAGCTTCCCAGGTCGCGTCCCAGCAGGTTGGTGTGCTTGCCCTGCCATCCCAGCCCCGCCGCCTGCGCCAAAGGCTTCTCCATCACCGGAGCCGTATCGACGAAAACCTTGATCTCGCAGTCAAGCGAAGATCGGGCCGCCTGGTCAATCAGCCAGCGCCCCAGCCGCTTCAGCCGCCGTTTGACCAGATCGTGATAGTCCTTGCCCTGCGCATAGACCGAAATCACCCCCCGATCCCGCGCCGCAAGCCCCGCCATCGGGTCGCCCTCCGGCGCATACCCTTCGGCCAGCATGATCACCGACCGCGCCTCGGGCCACAGCGCCGCCGCCGACCCGCGCCACGCCTCCCGCTCCGCCATCCAGCCCATCTGCCCGTGGCGCCCGGCTTCCAGGAACCCGCGCAGCCGCTCCGCCGTCTCGGGCACCGCATCAGGCCGACACACCCCCACCTTCACGAACCCCTCCTCGAGGGCCCGTGCCACCAGCTGCTCTTTGGTCAGCCCTTTCATACTGGTACAAATATCCTGGGTGCGTTCGCGGTTGCGCCATCGGTTCGAGAAACCGTTAACGCGGGGGCGGCGCCCCGGAGGTCAGGTTCAGAAATCCAGGTCGGCATAATGCGCCGAGGGCGGAAAGCCCGAAACCTGGTCGGCCAGCAGGGGCCGGAACGACGGCCGCGACTTGATCTTCGCGTACCAGTCCTTCAGCACCGCATGCCGGTTCCAGTCCACGTCGCTGATGTAGTCCAGGCAGCTCAGATGCGCCGCCGCGGTGAAATCCGCCAGCGTCATCGCATCCCCCGCCAGCCAGCGGCGCTGGTCCAGAAGCCAGGCCATGTAATCCAGGTGATACTTGATCCGGGTCGAGCCCTGCTTCACGTTCCGCGAATCCGGATAGCCCTGGCCGGTGACCTTCTTGTTCACCCGTTCGTACAGCAGCTTCGACGTCACCTCGTTCTGGAACTTGTCGTCGAACCAGGCGCACAAGCGCCGCACCTCATAGCGCCCATCGGCACCTTTCGGCATCAGCGGCGGCTCGGGCGTCTGTTCCTCGATGAATTCGCAGATCGCCTGGCTTTCGCTCATCACCCGGTTGCCCATCTTCAGGATCGGCACCTTCCCCGCCGGGTTCCGGCGCAGGAAATCGGGCGAGGGCTCCCAGTAGCGCTCCTCGACCAGCTCCACCTCGATCTTCTTTTCCGCCAGCGTCAGGCGCACCTTGCGGCAGAAGGGCGACAGCGGGACGTGGTACAGGCGGTTCGAGGGGCGGTTCATCGGGCGACAGTCTCCGGTCTTTCCCCTCATTGCAGCTATGGAGGCGGGAATTCAATCCCCGGCCCCGTCTCAGCCTTCGAAACAGGCGGAACGACCGTCCACCGCAATCGTCTCGGCGCCCGAAATATTCGCCCGCGTCCGGCGCTTGACATAGCTCGTTGGGTTCGAGGCGCTCCATTCCTTCGGATTGGGAAGAACCGCCGCCAGCCGGGCTGCCTGCAAGGGCGTCAGGTCCTTCGCATCCACCCCGAAATGGTGCTGCGCCGCCGCCTGGATGCCGAAGACGCCCTCGTCGAACTCTGCCACGTTCAGATAGACCTCAAGGATCCGCTGCTTCGACCAGACCAGCTCGACCACCGGGGTCAGCACCGCCTCCATCGCTTTCCGCACCCAGCTGCGACCGTGCCAGAGAAAGACATTCTTCACCACCTGCTGACTGATCGTCGACGCGCCCCGGTTGCTGCCCGCCTCGATCGCCTCGCGGATCGCGGCCATGTCGAAGCCCCAGTGGTTGCAGAAATTCGCATCCTCCGCCGCCACCGCCGACCGCCCCATCACCGGCGCGATCTCCTCCCACGGCACCCAGTCCTTCTCGATCCCGCCCAGCCGCCAGGCCTCGCCCAGCTGGTACAGGTTGATCGGCGGCGGGACGATGCTGAACAAGACCACCAGCGCCAGATAGAACCCCGCAATGGCACCGCATCCCCGGCCCAGCCATCGCAGCAGGCGCCGCGACCGCGACCTCGGCAGCGGCTTTGGCTCCTCGACCTTCGCCTTGCGCTTGCGCGGGGCGGGTCCGGGCTTTTCGGCTGGTTTGTCGGCTGTCTTCCCGGTCATCGTGCTACAAGGACGCCGCGCGGTGGGGGCCGTCAAGCCCGCCCGCGCTCAGATCAGGTCATCCGCCGGTTGCCGACCCAGGAACTGATCGGGAATCTGCGCCTGCATGTCGTAAAGCGCCTCTTCGGTCGCCGCATCCAGCCGGGTTCGCAGCACCTTCGGCGTATCCTTCAGCGCCTTGATCCGGTTAAGAACCCGGTCCGCGCCCAGAAGCCGCACCCGCAGTCCGACCACCGCGGTCCCCATCTCCAGCGCCTGCCCGGCCGACCGGAGGAAGCCTTCCTCCAGCCCCGTCGCCAACAGCTGCGAGGACAGGCCCTTGCCGTTCGGCACGGGTTTCCGGCTGTCCAGAAACAGAATGCCGATCATGGTTCCCCAGCGCCCGCCACCCAGCGGCAGACCCGTCGCCATGTCGGTCGACTGGTTCACCGAAATCCGCCCGGTCACGTCGCGCGTGACCACGACGATATCTTCCGGTTCGGTCCCGGCTTCCTGTTGCAGCACGGCCAGCGCCTCCCCGGCGACGAAAGCGGCACTCTGGCTGCGATAGACAAGAAGGATCAGATCGGACACGTCAAAGGCTCCGCAGCGGATTGGGTCTGGATGACAATCTAGGCGGGACTGCATTTTGCCAACAAGCGGAATCGCCGTTTCCGGCAAGGCCGGGCCTTCCCGCTGCGCAGGCCGGCGGCAAATCGCTTTGCGCTGACGCGGGCTCCGGCGTATCACCGCGCGGGTTGGGGCTTGGGCAGGGGCGATACCGATGATCACGCGAGGGTTCACCAAGGGCGATGCGGTGTCCGAAGCGGTCTATTCCGATTGCGAAGCGTATCGCTACCTGCTGACCCGCACCTGGGGGGCTGGCCCCAGGGCCTTGTTCATCATGCTCAACCCCTCCACCGCGACCGAGGTGCAGAACGACCCCACGGTGGAACGCTGCGAACGGCGGGCGCGGGCGCTGGGTCATGGCGCGTTCCGTGTCACCAACATCTTTGCCTTTCGGGCGACAGACCCCAAGGTGATGCGCGCGGTTGCCGATCCGGTCGGTCCCGACAATGACAGCGCCATCCTGGACAGCATAGGGTGGTCCGATGTCATCGTCTGCGCCTGGGGCAACCACGGTTTGCATCTGGGCCGGGGGGCGCAAGTGGCCGAGTTGCTGCGCCAGACCGGCGCGCCCCTGTTTCACCTTGGCCTGACCGGACAGGGGCAGCCCCGGCACCCGCTCTACATCAGCTATGACCAGCAACCGCATCCCTGGTAGCTTTCAGGCCGCGACCAGGCGGACATCGCCCGCGCTGACCGGCGCGCCGTTGACCACGGCAACTTTCGCCCCGTCGATATAGATCGTCTGGCCCGCCCCGCCCTCATTCGGTTCGACCGTCAGGACCGGGTCTGGATGGACGGCCTGATCATAGACGATGACCAGCCGGTCGGCGTCGGGGTCGTAATCGGCAATATGGATCACCGACGCCTCGTTCAGCCAGTCCTGCAGCACGAAGTCATCATTGCCCGCGCCGCCCGTGGCATAATCACCCGCGCCGAGGACCAGATGATCGTCGCCGTCGCCGCCGTTGACGAAGTCGGATTCCTGCCCGCCCTCGGCCTCGGCCCCCGAAATCATGTCGTCGCCACGGCCGCCGTCCAGATCATCCCTCCCGGCACCGCCAGACAGGCTGTCATTGCCATCGCCCCCCGACAACCAGTCGTCATCCTCACCGCCATCCAGCCAGTCGTTTCCCTGGCCGCCCAAAAGGCTATCGTTCCCGGCACCCCCCGCCAGGCTGTCATCACCCTCGCATCCAGCAAGCGAATCCCTGCCGTCATCGCCAGAGATCACGTCGTCGCCCAGGTCGCCGTGGAGGCTGTCGTTGCCGTCACCGGCCCGGATACTGTCGTCGCCCGCGCCCGCCCAGACCGCATCATTCCCACTACCCGCCTCGATACTGTCGTCGCCGTCCCGGCCATTGATCAGATCGGCACCATCACGCCCTTCGATCTGGTCATCGCCACCGCGCCCGTCCAGAGCATCCGCATCTTCCGTCCCCACGACCGTCACATCTTCATCACCCGGATCGGTGATGTCATCCGAGGTCGGAATCGTCGGATCGCCGGCAAGATCGTCCAGCAGATCGCCGTCAGAGATCGCCCCCGCATCCTCGGGCGGGGAATCCTCGGAGTCATCAGCTTCATCGCCAGAACTTGAAATCACGGCATCGGCGGCAAGACCGGCCATCAACACGCCGAACAGGCCAAGAATGGCAAGCAAACCCGCACCTCCTTTTCACCAGACCTGTCGGAGCGGCCCTACCACTGACACCGTCAACCAACTGGCAACGCATGGGAACTTAACGGGAACATATCATGAAGTCTTCGGTCGCCATAGCAGCAGAAGACCTTCTGACCGGGAAATCTGGACTCAGGGTTAACCCGTGGTTTCCCCCCCCGAATCCGCTTCCCATTGCCCCCGAATCCGCCTATACGCCCGCATCCGCTTTTGGGCGGAGCCTCCAAGGGCCCTGCTGGACGACATCCCGGCTTGCGCCATCACCTCAGCCAAGGAGACCCCGATGTCGATCACTGTCGAAGAAAAAGCGAAGCTCATCAAGGACTACGCGACCAAAGAGAACGATACCGGCTCGCCGGAAGTTCAGGTTGCTGTCCTGTCCTCGCGGATCGCTACCCTGACCGAGCATTTCAAGGGCCACAAGAAGGACAACCACTCGCGTCGTGGCCTTCTGATGATGGTGGCCAAGCGCCGCAAGCTCCTGGACTACCTGAAGAAGACGGACGAAGCGCGGTATTCCTCGCTGATCACCCGTCTCGGCCTGCGCCGCTAACTCCGGTCACAGCCTTACGGAACGCCCGTGCCCCAAAGGCGCGGGCGTTTTGCGTTGTGCCGCAACCCTGCCTATATAGACCGAAACTGGAGGGCATCATGGCTGACGACAAATTCCCCGGCTGGCACGGCACCACCATCCTTGCCGTCCGCCGCGGCGGCGAGGTCGTGGTCGCGGGCGACGGTCAGGTCTCGCTCGGCCAGACCGTGATCAAGGGCACCGCCCGCAAGGTCCGCCGCCTTTCCCCCGGCGGCCACGACGTCGTCTGCGGGTTCGCAGGATCGACCGCCGACGCCTTCACCCTGCTCGAACGGCTGGAGAAGAAGCTGGAATCCGCCCCCGGCCAGCTCGCCCGCGCCTGCGTCGATCTGGCGAAGGACTGGCGCATGGACAAGTACCTGCGCAACCTCGAAGCCATGCTGATCGTGACCGACGGCACCGCGCTTTACGTCATCACCGGCGCGGGGGATGTGCTGGAGCCGGAACATGACGTCGCCGCCATCGGCTCTGGCGGCAACTTCGCCCTGGCCGCTGCCCGAGGCCTCATGACAACCGACCTGAACGCCGAGGACATCGCCCGCAAGGCCATGGCCATCGCCGCCGACATCTGCGTCTACACCAACGGCAACCTGACCGTGGAACGGATCACGGCTCAGGCCTGACCGATTTCCTTCTTCACCTGCATATAGGCCGTCAGCACCGCGTTCATCCGCGTCTGATACCCCGGCCCCTGCGCCTTGAAGAACTCCAGCACCTCGGGGTCCACCCGCAGAGAGATCAGCTTCTTCCGCGTCTGCTCTGGCAGCGCCGCGTCGATCCAGCCGTCGGTGGTCAGCGCCTCGACCTGGAATTCCTCGATCTGCTCGCTGGGAGTCAGCACCAGCGGACTGGCCAGGGCACGCTTCTCGGCAATGCTCAGCCGCTTCGGAACCTCGTCAACCATTCACATGCCCCTCTTGCCTGCCCGGCGTTATCGCCGTGGTTTTCTTATGTTTTTCAGCCCTTTGCGGCCCAATCCATATATACGTTTTGTATATATGCAACCTGCCGCCTGTATATACCGGCCTTCGCTGTCAATTTACCTCACTTGGTTTGCCCCGACAAACCCCTTATCTCTGAACGGACAGTTTCTTGCCGAGGCTCCATCAGAATGACTCCAGAAGATCTTCGCGCCGCCGTCGCTGCCGGAATTCTTGGCGAAGCACAGGCCGCCTCGCTGCAAGCCCTGGTAAACGACCGCTCCGGCAAACGCGCCACCCTGCCCTCCGAGGATGAGCCGTTCGAGTTCTTCCGTGGCTTCTCGGAAATCTTCATCTCCATCGGACTGGTCATCCTGATGACCGGCCTCGCCGGGTTGCTGGCCGCTTTCGGCGGCTTCGCCCTGCTGACGCTCGTCCCGCTTGCCACCGCCGGCATCGCCTGGTGGTGGGCCGGGTATTTCACCCTGAAGCGCAGGATGACCCTGCCTTCGATGGTCCTCGCCACCGCTTTCGGCCTTGGCATCGTGATTTTCGCTTTCACCATGCTTGCGCAGGCCAACGTCGAAGAACGCCTCATCGCGATCCTCGGTTTCTCCACCTCGGCCTTGGCCATGGTCGCCTGGTATCAAAGATTCCGCCTGCCCTTCGCCGCCTTCCTGACCGGAGGCCTGATCCTCGGAGCGGTCTATGCCTTCACTGCCTCCGCCTCGAACCTCGCCGGGCTTTTTACCGGGATGCCGGGCTACAGCTCGCTCTTCGATCTCGGCGAAAGCCCTGCCTTCGCCACCGCCACCCTGCTGTTCGGGATCGGGGCCTTCCTTACCGGCATGTGGTTCGACACCCGTGACCCGCACCGCCTTGGCCGCCATTCCGCCACCGCCTTCTGGTGCCACCTCCTCGCCGCCCCGGCTCTGGTCAACACCGTTGCCGTCACCCTGCTGAACGGCGGCGGCATCGGCTTTCTTGCCATCGCGCTTGTCCTCATCACCCTTCTCGCCCTGGTGATCGACCGCCGCAGCTTCCTGACCGCCGCCATCGCCTATATCGCCATCGTCATCGGCTGGGTGATGGGCGAAGGCGGCGGCACCAGCTGGATCTTCGTCCTGCTCACCCTTGGCGGCTTCATCACCGCCATCGGCACCTGGTGGGTGCAGTTGCGCGCCAAAGTCATGCAGCTGCTCCCCGATTTCCCCGGCAAATCCCGCCTGCCGCCTTATGGACCTGCCCAATGACCGACCTGACCCCCCGCGAGATCGTCTCGGAGCTTGACCGTTTCATCATCGGCCAACGGGACGCCAAGCGCGCCGTCGCCGTCGCCCTGCGCAACCGCTGGCGCCGCAAGCGCCTGGGCGATGACCTGCGCGACGAGGTCTATCCGAAGAATATCCTGATGATCGGCCCCACCGGCGTCGGCAAGACCGAGATCAGCCGCCGCCTCGCCAAGCTGGCGAAAGCGCCCTTCCTGAAGGTCGAAGCCACCAAGTTCACTGAAGTCGGCTATGTCGGGCGCGACGTGGATTCCATCATCCGCGATCTTGTCGACGTCGCCATCAACGACACCCGTGCCCAGATGCGCGAGGATGTGAAATCCCGCGCCCACAAGGCCGCCGAGGATCGCGTGGTCGAGGCTCTGGCCGGCAAGGACGCCCGCGACCAGACGCGCGAGATGTTCCGGGGCAAGCTGAAACGCGGCGAGCTGGACGACACGATGATCGAGATCGAGGTCGCCGATGCCGCCCCCGCCATGCCGATGGGTTTCGGAATGCCGGGGATGGAGACCCAGATGCAGGGGCTGCAAGACCTGTTCAAAGCCTTCGGTGGCCGCTCCAGCCGCAAACGCATGTCCGTGGCGCAAAGCTATGAGGTGCTGATCGGCCAGGAAGCCGACAAGCTGCTGGATGACGAAGCCGTCCGTGCCGCAGCACTTGAGGCCGTCCAGGAAAACGGCATCGTCTTCCTCGACGAGATCGACAAGATCTGCGCCCGCTCCGACGCGCGCGGGGCCGATGTCTCCCGCGAAGGCGTCCAGCGCGACCTGCTGCCGCTGATCGAAGGGACAACCGTCAGCACCAAGCACGGCCCGGTGAAGACCGATCACATCCTCTTCATCGCCTCCGGCGCCTTCCACATCGCCAAACCCTCGGACCTCCTGCCCGAACTCCAGGGCCGCCTGCCGATCCGCGTCGAACTTGCGCCCCTGACCGAGGAAGACTTCGTCAGCATCCTGACCGAGACCGACAATGCCCTGACCCGGCAATACACCGCCCTGATGGCAACCGAGGACGTGACCGTCACCTTCACCCCTGACGGCATCACCGCCCTGGCCCATATCGCCGCCGAGGTGAACCGTTCGGTGGAAAACATCGGCGCGCGCCGCCTTTACACGGTGATGGAGCGCGTCTTCGAAGACCTCAGCTTCCACGCCCCCGACCGCTCCGGCCACAAAGTCACCGTCGATGCCGCTTTCGTGGAAACCAACCTCGGGGCCCTCGCCCGGTCGGCGGATATCTCGCGCTACGTCCTGTAGGTCTGGCTTCAGACCGACTCCCATCCTTGCCAAACGCTGCCCCCAGGCCGCGCCACCTTTCATCTTTGCCCAGGCATCCCGTCGGAGGCATCAACCGCCCTGCCCCAGCGCCCCAGCTTTTATACTGGCGCAAATATCCCCGCCGGAGGCAACCAACCCGGAAGCCAGGCACACCGCCCCGGAAGAAGCGCACCGCCGACGCCGGGGCCTCCCCCTCCGTGAGGAGAGGCGGGGGGCAACCGCGAAATCAAATTCCTAACGCCCGGTAAACGCCCTCAACCAACCCTTTGAAGTGCAAAAGTAATCAGAGATTGTCCACCGTGGACAGCCCCCTTTCCCGACCCTCCGCAACCCGATACTCTCCTCCGATACAGGGGGAAAAATGACCGAAGACACCGTCACGCCGATGATGGCGCAGTATCTGGAGATCAAGGCCCAGAACCCCGGCGCGCTCCTGTTCTACCGGATGGGCGACTTCTACGAGATGTTCTTCGACGACGCCGTTGCCGCCGCCGCCGCCCTCGACATCGCCCTCACCAAACGCGGGTTCCACCTTGGCGACCCCATCGCCATGTGCGGCGTTCCGGTCCATGCTGCCGAAGGCTACCTCCTCACCCTGATCCGCAAGGGCTTCCGCGTCGCCATCGCCGAACAGCTGGAAGACCCCGCCGAAGCGCGGAAGCGCGGTTCGAAATCGGTGGTGAAACGCGACGTCGTGCGGCTGGTCACTCCGGGCACCCTGACCGAGGATTCCCTTCTCGAAGCCCGCCGCCACAACTTCCTCGCCGCCTATTCCGACGTCCGCGACCAGGCCGCCCTCGCCTGGGCCGACATCTCGACCGGCGAGTTCCGGGTGATGCCCTCCTCGCTCACCCGGCTTTCTCCCGACCTCGCCCGCATCGCCCCGCGCGAACTCCTCCTCTCCGAAGCCCGCGAACACGAGATCACCGCCGCCCTCGACCCCGGCCTTGCCGTCACCCCCCTTTCGCGCGGCAGCTTCGATTCAACCAACGCCGAGAAGCGCCTCTGCGACCTCTTCGCCGTCGCCTCGCTTGACGCCTTCGGCAGCTTCGACCGCGCCGAGATCTCCGCGATGGGCGCCCTCGTCGACTACCTCCACCTCACCCAGCGCGGCCGGATGCCGCTTCTCCGCCCGCCCATCCGCGAAGCCCTCGGCGGCACGATGCAGATCGACGCCGCAACCCGCCGCAACCTGGAACTGACCCAGGCCCTTTCGGGTGGCCGCGAGGGTTCGCTCCTCTCTGCCATCGATCGCACTGTCACCGCCGGGGGCGCAAGGCTTCTGGATCGCAGGCTCTCCTCTCCCTCGCTCGACCTCCATGTGATCCACGCCCGCCAGGCTGCGCTGGATCACCTTCTCGAAACCCCCTCCCTCCGCGACCAGCTCCGTGAATCCCTGCGCCGCGTCCCCGACATCGACCGCGCCCTGTCCCGCCTCGCCCTCGACCGTGACGGCCCGCGCGACATGACCGCGATCCGCGCCGGGCTGGAACAGGCGGGGCGCATTGCCGGGATGCTGGCCGATGCCCCGCCCCTGCTGACCGAAGCCGCGCAAGCCCTGGTCGGCCACGACGCCCTCGTCGATCTCCTCACCCAGGCCCTCGTCGCTGAACCACCGCTCCTCGCCCGCGATGGCGGCTACATCGCCCCCGGCTACGACCCCGAACTCGACGAAACCCGCGCGCTTCGTGACGAGGGCCGAGGCGTCATTGCCCGGATGCAGGCGGAATACGTCGAAGCGACCGGCGTCCAGAGCCTCAAGATCAAGCACAACAACGTGCTGGGCTACTTCATCGAGACCACCACCACCCACGAAGACCGCATGCGCGCCATGCCCCAGTTGTTCATCCACCGCCAGACCACCGCCGGGCAGGTCCGCTTCACCACCCTCGCGCTTTCCGACCTTGAAACCCGAATCCTGAACTCAGCCAATCACGCGCTGGAGATCGAAAAGCGTCACTATTCCGGCCTGAAGGCCCAGATTCTCGACGCCTCCGCCCCCATCGCCCAAGCTGCTCGCGCGCTGGCCGAGATCGATCTGGCTGCCGGTTTCGCCGACCTTTCTGCCGAGGAAAACTGGTGCGCCCCCGCGGTCGACGACAGTCGCGCCTTCCAGATCACCGGCGGGCGGCACCCCGTTGTCGAACGCGCGCTCCGCCAGCAGGGCCAGCCCTTCGTCGCCAACGACTGTGCGCTCACCGACAAGGACACCCCCGCGATCTGGCTGCTGACCGGCCCGAACATGGCGGGGAAATCCACCTTCCTGCGCCAGAACGCACTGATCGCCCTTCTGGCCCAGGCGGGCAGCCATGTCCCCGCCACCAGCGCCCGTATCGGCCTTATTTCCCAGCTCTTCAGCCGGGTCGGCGCCTCGGACGACCTGGCGCGGGGCAGGTCCACCTTCATGGTCGAGATGGTCGAAACCGCCGCCATCCTGAACCAGGCCGACGACCGCGCGCTGGTGATCCTTGACGAGATCGGACGCGGGACCGCCACCTATGACGGCTTGAGCATCGCCTGGGCCACGCTGGAACACCTGCACGAGGTCAACCGCAGCCGCGCCCTCTTCGCCACGCATTATCATGAAATGACAACGCTGGCGGGCAAGCTGCCGGGGGTGAAGAACGCCACGGTCACGGTGAAGGAATGGGAAGGCGAGGTGATCTTCCTGCACGAGGTCCGTGAAGGTGCCGCCGACCGCAGCTACGGCGTGCAGGTCGCGCGGCTGGCGGGCCTGCCGCCCTCGGTCATCGAGCGGGCCAAGATCGTGCTGGAGGCGCTGGAGCAAGGCGACCGCGAAGGCGGCAAGCAGGCCACGCTGATCGACGATCTGCCCCTGTTCCGCGCAGCGCCGCCACCGCCGCCACAAAAGCAGAAGGCGTCGGTGGTGGAGGAGCGGTTGAAAGCGGTCCACCCCGACGAGCTGACGCCGATGGAGGCGCTCAAACTCGTCTACGAAATCAAGGGGCTGATGTAGGGTGGGTAAAACCCGCCCTACGATACGTTCGACGACACCCCGACCTGCGCCGGGCGCAGCAGACGGTCGTGCAGCAGGAACCCTTCCGTCATCACCTGGATGATCTGCCCGGCCCTGGTCCCCGGCAGCGGGGCCTCGAACATCGCCTGGTGCAGTTGCGGGTCGAACTGGTCGCCCACGGCGGGGGAAACCGGCGTCACCCCATGCTTGGTCATCACGTTGGTCAGCTCGCGCAGGGTCAGCTCGACCCCCTCGATCAGCGCCGCCGAAGCCGCCCGGCTTTCCTCGGGGATCGCCTGGATCGCGCGGTTCAGGTTGTCGTAGACCGGCAAAAGATCGCGCGCCAGGCGCGTCCCGCCATAGATCTCGGCCTCTTTCCGGTCACGCTCGGCGCGTTTGCGGGAATTCTCGGCATCCGCCAGAACCCGCATGAACTTGTCGCGCAGCTCGTCGCGTTCCGCCCGCAGGGCATCAAGCTCGGCATCCGCAACCGTTTCATACTCTTCCACGTCCACCTGCGCCGAGGTGGTTTCTTCCTGCGACATCGTCACGTCCTTCTGTCACGCCTTGCCGCGGTCCGAGACCAGGCGGCCCACCAGCTGAGCGGTGTAATCGACAATCGGAACGATGCGGCCATAGTTCAGCCGTGTCGGACCGATGACGCCCACCGCGCCGATGATCTTTCGATCAGCGTTCATATAGGGAGAAACCACCAGACTTGAACCCGAAAGTGAGAAAAGCTTGTTTTCCGATCCGATAAAAATGCGCACCCCTTCGCCCGCCTCGGTCAGGTTCAGGAATTCGGCGATATCGCGCTTGCGTTCCAGGTCGTCGAACAGCACCCGGATGCGGTCGATCTCTGCCTGATCCGCCACTTCGCCGATCAGGTTCGACCGCCCGCGCACGATCAGCCGCTCCGATGACTCCCCGGCATTTTCCCACAAGGCAAGGCCGCTTTCGACCAGCTGGCGTGCCAGCGAATCGATCTCTTGCCGCCGACTGGCGATCTCGCTGACCATCCGGGCGCGCAATTCCGACAGCGTCCGCCCTTCCGCCAGGGCATTGAGGAAATTCGCCGCTTCCCGCATCGAGGACGGGGTCTGCCCCGGCGGCGGCATGAACACGCGGTTCTCCACCTGCCCGTCGGCGAAAACCAGCACCACCAGCGCCCGGTCGGCCGCCAGGCTGACGAACTCGATATGCCGGATCGCCGCTTCCCGCTTCGGCGACAGCACCACGCTGGCCCCGCGGGTGATCACCGAAAGCGCCGCCCCGACCTCATCCAGAAGCGAGGCCACATCCTGATCATTCACCCCCAGCGTGGCGTCGATCTTCTCCTGATCCTCGGGCGCGACCTGACCCACCTCCAGCAGGCTGTCGACGAACATCCGCAAACCCGCCTGCGTCGGCACCCGCCCCGCCGAGACATGCGGGCTGTCCAGAAGCCCCAGATATTCCAGATCCTGCATGACGTTGCGTACCGTCGCGGCCGAGAGCTTTTCCGACAGCGTCCGCGTCAGGGTGCGCGATCCCACCGGCTCGCCCGAGGTCAGATAGCCCTCGACCACCCGGCGAAACACTTCGCGCGTGCGGTCATTCATATCGGTGAGGATGGTTTGCGGGCCTGTCATCGTCCTCGGGTTTCGGGGTTGCATCCCCCGCCTGTGGTTGCATATGTGGCCGCAGTCCAGCGAAAGGTCCGGAAATGCGCCCGTCAGGCAGAAAACTAAGCGATCTTCGGGAGGTTTCAATCGAAACCGGCGTGATGAAGCATGCCGAAGGCTCTTGCCTGATCAAGATGGGCGAGACCCATGTGCTCTGCTCCGCAACCATCGAGGACAAGGCGCCGCCGTTCCTGAAGAACACCGGCCAGGGCTGGGTGACGGCGGAATACGGGATGCTGCCCCGTGCCACGAATTCGCGGACGCGGCGCGAGGCGGCGGCGGGCAAGCAATCCGGTCGCACGCAAGAAATTCAACGGCTTATCGGCCGGTCGCTGCGCGCAGGCGTGGATCGGCAGGCTTTGGGCGAACGCCAGATCGTCGTCGACTGCGACGTGATCCAGGCCGATGGTGGCACCCGCTGCGCCTCGATCACCGGCGGCTGGGTCGCGCTGCGTCTGGCGATGAACAAGCTGCTGGCGTCTGGCGTGATCGTGTCTGACCCGATGCTGGACCATGTTTCCGCAATTTCCTGCGGCGTCTATGCCGGCCAGCCGGTGCTGGACCTCGACTATGTCGAGGATTCGGCTGCCGGGACCGACGGCAACTTCGTGATGACCGGCGCCGGCAAGCTGATCGAGGTGCAGATGTCCGCCGAAGGCTCCGCCTTCAGTCAGGATGAACTCCTGCATCTCCTCGATCTCGCCCGTCAGGGCAACGCTGCGCTGGTCGCGGCGCAGCGGGCGGCTTTGGGCCTGTAAGATGCTGAAGCGCGGGGATCGCCTGCTGGTCGCCACCCACAACCGTGGCAAGCTGGAAGAGATCGCCGATCTTCTTGGCCCCTTCGACGTGACTGTTGTCGGGGCCGGCGACCTTGGCCTCCCCGAACCCGAGGAAACCGAGACCACCTTCGTCGGCAACGCCCGCCTCAAGGCCCATGCCGCCGCCAGGGCTTCGGGTCTCGTGGCGCTGGCCGACGACTCCGGCCTCGCTGTCGATGCCTTGGGCGGCGCGCCGGGAGTCTTCACCGCCGACTGGGCCACGACCGCCAAGGGACGCGACTTCCAGGTCGGCATGGAGCGGGTCTGGCGTGAAGTGGAGATCGCAAAGGCCCCCGAACCCCGCCGCGCCCAATTCTGCTGCACTCTCGTTCTCGCGGCACCCGACGGCCAGGACCTTGTCTTCGAAGGCAAATCCCCCGGTCGCCTGGTCTGGCCCGGTCGTGGCGAGCAAGGCCACGGTTTCGATCCGATCTTCCTGCCCGACGGCTACAGCCAGACCTTCGGCGAGATGGACCGCTGGGAAAAGAACCGCCTCTCCCACCGCGCCGACGCCTTCCAGAAGCTCGTCGCCGCCCTGTTTCCCTGATGGACGCCCCGATCTACGAAGACTGGCGCCACGCGGGCTTCGGTCTGTATCTGCACTGGCCCTTCTGCCAGTCGAAATGCCCCTACTGCGACTTCAACAGCCACGTCGCCGCCCGCATCGACCAGTCCCGCTGGCTGACCGCGTTCGAAGCCGAAATCGACCGCATCGGTGCCCTGACCCAAGGCCGCATCCTCAACACCGTCTTCTTCGGCGGCGGCACGCCCTCGCTGATGGAGGCCACCACCGTCCATGGCATCCTCGACCGCATCCGCGCCACCTGGACCCTGGCGAATGACATCGAGATCACCCTTGAAGCCAACCCCGGCTCGGTCGAAGCCGCCCGATTCGAGGGCTACGCCAAGGCCGGCGTCAACCGG
>JAGPEG010000211.1 GCA_018057165.1 Tabrizicola sp. | reverse complement strand
CAGATAGGTCTGCACGGCGCGCAGGATGGTGCCTATCCGTGCATCCATCAGGCCAAGGGCCTGCAGGGGTTCCAGCCGTCCTGACGACAGGGCCTCCAGTGCCGTGACTTGCATCCGTGTCACCAGGCCCGCCATCTGAACCGTTTCGAGCGCAGCATTGGTCAGCGCGACCGACGGCATCGCAAGTGCCGAGCGGTTGAGGTGTTGCGGCCCCCCGCCGTGATCTGGGCCGTGGTCGGGAACAAGCCGTTCGACCGCACGCAGCAGCGGTCCGGTGAGCGGCAGGAAGACCAGCGCGGCCAAGATGTTGAAGGCCGCATGCAGCAGCGCCACGCCTTGCGAGCCGGCAAGTGGCATGGGCGGCAGAAGGCCGGAAACGGCCAGCAGGCCGACGGCCAGTGTTCCGCGACAGATCATGTTGGCGATAGGCAGGCGCCGCGCCAAAGCCGGCTGGTCCAGCGTTGCCGAAATGGCGGGCAGGCCTCCGCCGAAGTTCAGCCCCAGGACAAAGGGGAGAACATCATCAGGCGCAAGACTTCCATTCAGCACGAAGGACGACAGGAGCAGGACCACGGCCATGGTGGAGTGGCACAGCCAGGCGAGGATCGCTCCGCCGAGAAAGGCCAGCATCGGCTCGGCGGCAATCGCGCCAAGCACCTGATGGAACAGGCCCGCCCCACGCAAGGGTGCCGTCGCACCGATGATCAATCCCAGGGCCAGGAACATCAATCCAAAGCCGAGCAACACCCGGCCCGCGTTGCGGGGCCGGAATTCGGTTGCCGCCGAGAAAGTCACATATCCGGCTAGGAGCATCAGCGGGGCCAGCGACATCACGAGCGAGGATCCCGAAGCCAGAAGACCCGACACGACGGCGGATCCGACATCGGCACCCAGCAGCACCGCCAGGCCGGTTGCGGGCTGCACCGCGCCTGCCCCGGCAAGGCTGGCCACAATCAAGGTGGTTGCGGTGGCACTGCCCAGCACGGTCGAGGCGGCCACCCCGCCACCAAAGGCTGCGGCACGGTTGGACAGGCGGCGCTCAAGAAAGGCGCGCAGACTGTCTCCCCAGGCGCGGGTGATGCCGGTGCGGACCATCCGGACACCCCAAAGCAGCAGCGCGACTCCCCCCAGAAGGTCCAGCAGAACCCAGGTCCCGCTCATCAGTCGGCCACGGCCATATCAGGCACCACCGCACCGATGTTGTAGCCTTCCAGCAAGCCCTGCCGATAGTCGTTCTCGGCAAAGTTCAGAATCGTGGCCGTCCCCGGCGTGACGGGGATCACCCGGGCAGGCGGCAGGCCGACAAAGGCGTCCAGGGCCGCGCGGATGACGCCGCCATGCACGATGGCCAGCAGGTCGCCCTTTCCGGCCCCCAGCCAGTAGCGAAGCCCGTCACTGACCCGGGTGCGGAACTCCACCCAGGTCTCGCCGCCTTCGGGGGTGAAGGCACCGGCGCGCCAGGCGTGGTAGTTCTCGGGCTGGCTGGCGATCAGTTCGGTCTTGGTCAGCCCGGTCCAGGCCCCCATGTGCAGCTCGCGCAGCAACGGATCGGCGGGGCAATCGCCGAAACCCACGATCTCGGCTGTCTGCCGTGTGCGGCCAAGGTCCGAGGACACGACCCGGAAGGGTTGCAGCACACGGAGGTAGGCCTCGAACCGCCGGGCCTGTTCGATACCGCGTTCGGACAGGCGCGAGTTGTCCTGCCCTTGCAGGCGCATTTCGGCATTCCACAGCGTTTCGCCGTGACGCATCAGAATTAGGCGCATGTTCAGATCCTTTCGCCGGCGTTGTCGAACACGCCGTCCGGGGCGCCAAGAAACGTCATTTCAATAAGATCGCCAGGAGTGCTGCTGAAGTGGCCTTCGACCATGGCGGTCAGGCGCAGATCTTCCCTTGTGCCCACGACCATGGTTTGCCCGGCTATCGGGGCGGCCTCGGAAAACTGCATGGTGATCGAGGGCAGGTTGTTGCGGGGCCCCACCGTCATGTTCTGCGCGCGGTAAAGGAGCTGCGCCTCAGCCCGGCCACCAGCCAGCGCCGCATCGGCAAGCGGCAGGTCGCCATGGCAAAGCTTGCCGCCCTTTGCCGTGACCGGCAGAAGATTGGCGGGGGGCGTGCCGAGGAAGGTGGCCACGAAGGTCGTGCCTGGATTGTCCAGAAGTTCGGTGGGCGGGCCAAACTGTTCGATCCGCCCCTTGTTGATGACAGCGACATGTGTGGCCATCGTCATCGCCTCGACCTGGTCATGCGTGACATAGACAGAGGTAGCCCCGGTGGCCCGATGGATGCGCATAAGTTCCGAGCGCATCTCGATCCTCAGCTTGGCATCCAGGTTCGACAGCGGTTCGTCGAACAGCAGGATCGCGGGTTTGGGGGCGATGGTGCGGGCGATGGCGACGCGCTGCTGCTGCCCGCCCGAGACTTCCGCCGGATAGCGGTCGCGCAGGGCCGAAATGTCCAGAAGGCCCAGCACTTCGGCCACCCGTGCGGCACGGTCGGCGCGGCTCCAGCCCGCCACTTTCAGCGGCCAGTCGATATTGCCCGCCACGGTCATGTGCGGCCAGAGTGCATAGGACTGGAAGACCAGTCCCGTATTGCGCGCCCGCGGATCGGCAACCACCCCGCCCGTGCCCGACGACACCACGCGGCCCATGAAGGCAATCTCTCCGGCTGTCGGCGCATCCAGGCCCGCCAGCATCCGCAATAGCGTGGACTTGCCGCAACCCGAAGGCCCCACCAGCACAAGAAACGATCCGGGCGGAACCGCGAGGTTGATGTTGTTGACCGCCGTGATGGGGCCGAAGCTTTGCACAAGGCCGGTGATGCGGATGGCATCGGACGGCGCACCGGCATCTGGAACGCTGTGGATCATTGGTCTTTCCATTTCTGCACCCGCGATTGAAGCGCCTGCGCCACCAGCGAGGCGACAAGGCAGATCGCCAGGATGACGACGGTGATGGCATTGGCGAATTGCATGAAGCCTTCGGAGGCATAGCGATAGGCGACCATCGACAGGACGGGCGAGGTGGCGCTGAACAGAAGCACCACCAGCGACAGGTCGCGCACCATCTTGACGAAGACAAGGATCGCCCCGGCGAACAAGCCCCGGATTGCCAGCGGGAACACGATCACCCACATCCGGCGCAGCGCACCCGCGCCGGTCAGCCGCGCGCTTTCCTCGATGTCCTGCGAGATCTGGCCCAGCACCGACCGCCCCGCCTGCACCGCATAGGGCAGGTTGTGCGCCGCCGCCGCAATGGTCAGAAGCGTGAAGGTGCCATAAAGCGATGGCAGCGGCCCGATCGGAGCGCCGAAGAGGGCGATATAGGCCGCCGCAAAGGCGATGGACGGGATCAGCAGCGGCAGGAAGGCAAGCTGGCTCAGAACCGTCGCCAGCCATGTCCCCCTGGTCCGGGTGATCGTGTGGGCAAGGGCCAGTCCCATCACCATGGTCAGGATCGCGACCACGACCCCCAGCCGCAGCGTATTCAGCAGCGCCTCGATCAGGATGGGGTTGCGGAAGATGCCGGCCTGCCCCTGGGCGATGGCCCCGCCTGACTCGCCGATCCAGAAATGCAGCGACCAGTTGGAAAACAGTGCCCCCGCTTGCGGCGCAAGGCTGGAGGCGACCAGCACCACCACCGGCACCACGGTCGTCAGCACCCCGAGCCCGAGGGCAAGCCCGAAGAGCGGCCAGCGCCAGACGCCCAGCCCGAAACGCCGGGTGCGCCCGCCCTTGCCGGTGACGGTGACGAAGGCCTTTCGCCCGGAAACGAGCCGGTCCGAGAAGTAGAGGAAGGTGGCGGAGACCGCGATGAGCAACAGCGCCAGCACGAAGCCGCGTTCGACACTGCCGATCTCGATCATCCCGAAAAGGCGGGTCGAGATGGTTTGCATCCGTACCGGCAGGCCCAGCAACGCCGGAGCGGCAAAGTTGGACACCGCGCCGGCAAAGGTCAGCGACGCTGCCGAGACCAGCGCCGGTGTCACCACCGGCAAGACGATGCCGAAGAAGATGCGCCCGCGCCGGGCACCGGCCATCTGCGCGGATTCCACGAGATCGGCACCGACCGAACTCAACGCCGCCGCGATGATCGTATAGGCCAGCGAATAGTAATGCGCGACCAGCACGATCAGCGTCGGCACCAGCCCCCATGCCAGCCAGTCGGGAATGATCAGGCCGTTCGCCTCGAAATAGCCCACCGATCCGCCCATCCGCGAATTGCGGAACAACGTGCCCCAGGCAAGGGCAGCCGCGAAGCTGGGGATCATGAAGGACAGTGTGGACATGACGCCCAGAAGCCTGCGCCCCGGCACGTCGGTCATCACCACCAGCCAGGCAAGGAACCCGCCCAGAAGCAGGCAGCCGGATGCCACGCCCAGGCCGAGGGCCAGCGTGTTGATC
>JAGPEG010000210.1 GCA_018057165.1 Tabrizicola sp. | reverse complement strand
GCGACGTGGTGATGGGTTCGTCGTCATAGCTGGCGCCACGTTCCAGGGTCAGGCCCAGCGAGCCGTCAGGCAGGGCATGGACCACCCGGAGCCGCCCGATCACATCGGTTCCCGCCTCATCGGCATGAGAAATGCCAAGCCGGGCGGAAATCGTCGCGGTGGGAGTCTCCAGATCGCGCCCGATCTCGAAGGTTTCGCGCTGCCCCTCGTCGTCGTCGGTGGTGATGCGGAAAAGCGCGCTGGCGGTGCCCACCGGCATGTCATAGGTCAGACCGAGGCTGAGATCGGGGCCGGTCGTCCGGTCGATGACGCCGAATTCTTCGGTCTCGCTTTCGACATAACCGACTTCGGCAGCCAGATCGAGCCGCTCGCTGATCGCGTAATCCAGCCCGACATAGGTGGTCAGCGTATCGGTGCGGGTCGTGGCAAGGTCTTCTTCGTCCCGCTGGCTGTAGCGCAGGCCGATCCGCCCGGTGGTGGTTTCCGAGGCATGGAAGATCAGCGCCAGATCGGCGGTGGCTTCGGTGCTGTCATTGAGGTCGGGGTCGGATGTGTCCTGATAATCGGTCGATTCATAGGCCACGTCAAAGGCCAAGCCGATGGAGGACGTGCGGCCGGTTTCCAGCCGGGCGTTCAGCCGGTAATCGGTCCGCGTCCCGGTTTCGTCGATGTCGGCCAATTCGTCATCAAATTCGTCGACATCGTCATTGCGATAGCTTGCGCCAAGGTCGAACACCGCCGCCGGAACCTCGCGGTGGTAGGTCAGGTTGACAGCCTCCTGGCCGAAGGTGAATTCGGTGCCGGGACCGTCGGTGCCGTTTTCGGCGACAAGCGCGCCCGAGGCCGAGAATTCCAGCTGGTCGATCTCGCGGTTGCTGATCAGGCCGAAGGAGAGCCGCGTTGCATTGCTGATGTTGGTCCCGGTCGCCGGAACCGACAGCCGGTCATTGCGTGAGATTTCCAGCCGGTTCTCCAGCCCGAAGATGATCCGCATCCCGCCGTCCTGCGCCAGTGCGGCAGAGGACAACAGGGCTGCGCTGACGGCACAGAAACCGCCAAGGGCGAGGCCAGACCGGCGCATGATGGATTACTCGAACAGTTTGCGCTGCGGGATCACGATCACGTCGCCGGACATCAGGCGCGTGGCACCACCACCGGCTTCGCCGCGTTCGATGGCATCGAGGTCGAACTTGTAGACTTTCTCGACACCCGACTTGTCGACCCGGCGCAGCTGGATGCGCTTCTTGGCCGCGAAGGGGGTGACGCCACCGGCCTGGGCCAGGGCTTGCAGCAGCGTGGCGCCCGGCTTGACCTCGACCTTGCCCGGCGTGGTTGCAGCGCCAAGGACATAGATGTCCGACAGGCGCGGCGTGGCCGGCGCAGAGGGCACACGTTCGGCCAGCGCGCTGAGCGTCACATAGACGGTGGGCGCAGAGGCGAAGTTCGGCGCCAGACGACCGGCGAGATCGGCCTGCACCTCGGCGAGGCTGCGACCGGCAGCCCGCACCGATCCGGCCAGCGGCAGCGAAATCTGGCCATCGGGCAGCACGATCGCGGTGCGGTTCAGGGTGGCGTCTTCCAGCACCTCGATCTGCAGCACGTCGCCGGCGCGGACCCGGTAATCCTGGGCCCAGGACGAGACCGCCAGAAGCGGAAGAAGAACGAGGGTGACGGCCAGGCGGCGAAGGATAGACATTGAAAATACTCCCTTGCGTCCAGTCAAGACGGGGCGCGACTGCAACTGCCCAAGAGTATTTGGCCCGCGCCGGTTCGGAAAGAGGAAATGCACCCGGAAACGGGCCGAAAAGGGGTGGGTTTGGCCCCAGCTGCCCGATTGGTGGGCAGGGTGGCCGAATTGCAACATCAGGCACTGATGCCCGACAACCCCAGCGTGTCGATGACCGAGGCTGTCACCTCTTGCATGAGGCGCGCCGTTTCGGGATCGGGTGCCAGGGCCGGGGTGCCGTCGGCCTTTGTCAGGGCATGCGGCAGGCCCAGGGGGGAGGCGTGGTAAAGCACGGCGAAATGCACCAGGGCGACCAGATAATTGCCAAGGTCATTGAGATGGATCACATCCAGCGAGCCGTCGTCGGTGCGGGCGAAAAGGTCGTTGCGGTCGCGGATGTTGCCGACGCCGCCCCGCTTCTCGACCGCCCGGACGAAGGCCGCGAGGACCGGGCCTGCGGGGATCAGGTGGATCTGCGCATCTTTCGGCAACCGGCGCAGCGCCGGGCCAAGGACCTGCCGCAGCCAGTAGCGGTCGTGATCAAGGTCGATCCGGGCAAGCCAGCCCTCGGGGTCGTCCAGCGGATGCCAGGTCTCGTAGAGGTAAAGCCGCACATCGGGCCTGGCTGCCAGGGCCTTTTCGGCCCAGCGGGCAAGATATTCCGGGCTGTCATACCAGCGGATCGCGGCGCGGATCTCGACCATCTCGGTCAGGACGACGGCATCGTAACCGCCGCTTTCCACCGCCTCATGCGCGGGGCGGAAGCGGGGGTGGGCGTTCTCGGTCTCGAAGCCGTTGATCGGGGCGTCGCCCCAATGCGCCTGCAGCGTGGTGCCCCAGCCAAGCTGGCTGTCGTAGCGATGACCCATGGGGGCAAGTTGCGCCAGCATTGCGGGCATGTCGCGGTTGACGAGGCTGTGGCCCAGGTGGAAGACCGAAAGCGGGCCGGTCGGGGCGGGATGCGCGCCGGAGAGCCGCGCGCGAACGGAAGCGGCGGAGGGTGCCCGGAGCAGGGCGTAGAGCCCGCCCCCGCCGACAAGCACCCCCAGCCCCGCAAGAAGTGCCGACCGTCGTGTCACTGTCACACCGCCACCCCAGCCAGAACCAGACCATCCGCCACGGCAATCCGGCCCCGGACGATCTGTCCGGCCTGGAACGCCCCGGCATTGGTCAGGAACTGGGCATCGAAATAATCATCGGCAAGGGTAACGGCAAGGATTTCATGGCCGAACAGCACGCGGCTTTCGGGCGCTTGCGCCTTGAAGACGGCCTCTTTGGCGCAGAACAGGCACTTCACCTCTTTGCCGGCGTCGCCGTCCAGTCGCCGCACCTCATCGGACCCGCAGAGGATGGGCCAGAGGTCGGGCGCGATGGCGCTGTCGTCCTCGATGTCGACGCCAAGCGGTGCGCCGTGCCGGGCGACCGCGATGGCAAGGCCTGCGGCATGGGCGATGGAACCGGAGATGCCCTGGGGCCAGACAGCAGCACGATCCGGGGCCATCGGCAGGGCCTGCAGGGGCTGGCCAAGCAGCGTCAGGACCCGCCGTGCCGCTGTCCGCCCCGCCACGAATTCCGCCAGCCGCGCGGGCACGGCGCCTGCAACCGCTGCGTGTTCCGCAGGCCAGAGCGCCCGAACATCGGTCGGGACGATGGCTTCGGCCGCCACGGCAACCCCGGCGGGGAAGAGCGAGCGCAGCGCCATCTCGACCGCCGCAGGGTCCGGGATCATCCCAGCGCCTTTTCCCGCGCCTCGCGCATGGCCCGTCGCCGGGCCATCGCGTCCATCCGGCCGTCCGTGCCGCCGTCTGCCGCCGGGGCCGCCGGGGCACTGGCAGCCGGTGCCATCGCAGGCAGGGTCTTGCCCAGATGCGCGGCCAGTGCCGAGACGACGGGGAAGCGGAAGATGTCGGTGATCGCCAGCCGGTCGGAGTTCAGCGCCACCTTCATCTCGCGGTGGGCCTGCACCGCCAGCAGCGAATGGCCGCCGAGGGTGAAGAAATTGTCCGACCGCCCGACCTGCGGCACGCCGAGGACGCGGGCCCAGACGGCGGCGATGGTCTCCTCGAGGCCACCCTCCAGCGCGACGCCGGGCTTCGCCGCGACCGGAGCCTGCACGGCGAACGGGGCGGGGAGCGCCTTGCGGTCGACCTTGCCGTTGGGGGTCAGCGGGAAGGCGTCCAGCTTCACGACATGGGCGGGGATCATCACCTCGGGCAGATGCGCCGCGAGACTGGCCTTGAGCGCCAGTTCGTCCAATGTGGCGTCCGCCGTGACGTAAGCCACCAGCCGCAGGTCGCCCGGCTGATCCTCGCGCGCAATGACGACGGCCTGGCGGATGCCGGGTGCGGCTTCGACCGCTGTCTCGATCTCGCCCAGTTCGATGCGGTGGCCGCGGATCTTGACCTGGAAATCGGCACGGCCAAGGTAGTCAAGCTTGCCATCGGCGCGTTTGCGCACCAGATCGCCGGTCCGGTACATCCGGCCCCGCCCTGCGAAGAGGTCGGGGCGGAAGCGGTCGACGGTCAGGTCGGGGCGCTGGAAGTAGCCCTGCGCCACGCCATCGCCGCCAGCCAGAGCGAGCGCGACGCCGACAAGCGGCTGTACGTGCCGCTGGTCGGCCCCTGGCTCGATCTCGCCGACCGCGGCGACTGCCCGATCGCCAACCAGTCGTGCGACGACGA
>JAGPEG010000209.1 GCA_018057165.1 Tabrizicola sp. | reverse complement strand
GCGGAGGAATCCATGTAATCATGGACCGGACCATCCAGTGGTTCAAATTCCCCACCGCACCCGATGCACCGTTCAAGTGTCATATACGCCCTGAGAACTCGTCTTCACAAAGACATCCGGCCCCCCTCTCTCACAGCGCCTTCGCCGCCGCCAGTACCTCGTCGGCATGGCCCTTGACGCTGACCTTGCTCCAGACCCGCGCCACCTTGCCCGATCCGTCGATCAGCACCGTCGTCCGTTCGATCCCCATATAGGTCCGGCCATACATGCTTTTCTCCAGCCAGACCCCGTAATCCTCGCTGGTGGTGCCCGCCTCGTCCGAGGCAAGCACGATCCCCAGCCCGTGCTTGCGGCAGAACTTGTCATGGCTTTTGACGCTGTCCTTGGAAAGCCCGATCACCGTGGTCCCCGCAGCGGTGAAATCGGCCAGCCGCGCGTTGAAATCCTGCGCTTCCAGCGTGCAGCCGGGCGTGTCGTCCTTCGGGTAGAAATAAAGCACCACCTTGCCCGGCCGCAGGTCCGACAGGGTCACAGTGCCGCCTCCATCGCGGGGCAGGGTGAAATCTGGGGCGGTCTGTCCTTCGGAAATCATGCGCGGCTCCTTGCCTTGCGATGCATTGTGACTATGCATCTGGTTGCCTTCGCGCAAAGATAAGGGCAGGGACAGCGCGCGTCACCCCGGTTCGGGGCGACATTTGCAACAGGACGCCAGGCGCAGATGAACGACCAGTCGGCGGGCATGGAAGACGGGCATATCCCCGTTGCCGCGCCGGAGCGAGCGGAGCCGCTGATCCTGACCGACGCCCTGCCGCCCACCGCCACCCCCTCGCGGGTTCCGGCCCGACGCGCCCGCAGGGGCCGGGGGGGCATCAGCCTGACCGTGATCCTGACGCTGGTCCTGCTGGCCCTGGGCTTCGGCTACCTGACGCTCGCCTATACCGGCAGGACCATCCGCCTGCCGACCTGGACCGTCGCCGAGATCGAGGCGCGGATGAATGCCGGCCTTGACAGCGCGCGCCTGCCAAAGGGCACGGCAGTGTCGCTGGGCGGGGTGGAACTGGCGGTCGCGCCGGATTTCGTTCCCCGCTTCCGCATCGAGGATATCCGCCTGATCGAAGGCAATGGCCGCTCGCTGCTGGCCCTGCCCGAGGCGCTGCTGGCCTTCGACCCCAAGGCCCTGCTGACCGGCAAGATCCGCCCCAGCGAAATCCGGCTCTCGGGCGCAAGGCTGGCGGTCCGGCGCGACATGTCCGGGCGGATCGACCTGGAATTCGACGGGCGCGGGGTCGGCCCGAAAAGCTCGTCCGAAGTGCTGACCGCGGTCGAGACGCTGTTCGCCAGCCCGGCACTCGCCGCGCTGTCCCGGATCGAGGCCGAGGGGCTGACCCTGGTCCTGACCGACGACCGCGCCGGGCGGACCTGGCAGGTCGGCGACGGACGCCTTGTCATCGCGAACGGCGAAACGGCGATTTCCGCCGAACTGGGGCTGACGCTGCTGGATGGGGCCGAACCCGCCCAGGCGGTGCTGACCGTCGTCTCGGACAAGGGCGCGCAGACCGCGCATCTGACCGCCAAGGTCGACAACATCGCCGCGACCGACCTTGCCGCCATGGCCCCGCCGCTGGCCTTCCTCGGTTTCGTCGATGCCCCGATTTCCGGCGCGCTCGATGCCCGGCTCGGCGTGGACGGCAGCTTCGCAAGCCTTACCGGGAAGCTTGGTCTTGGTGCGGGCAGCCTGGCGCCGGGCAAGGGCGCGCGGCCCATCGGCTTTGACCGTGCCGCGATGTCGCTGGCCTATGACCCCGCGACCGCGCGGATCGAGCTTGCCGAGCTTTCGGTCGAAAGCGCCTCGCTGCGGCTGAAAGCCAGCGGCCACGGCGATCTTCTCGCCCCGGATGGTGCCGCTTTCGGACCGGGCGCCTTGCCTGACAGCATCCTTGCCCAGATCGCCTTCCAGGAGGTGATGGTCGATCCCGAGGGCCTGTTCGAGGAACCGATCCGCTTCGGCGAGGGGGCCCTCGACCTGCGGCTGCGGCTGACGCCCTTCCGGCTGGATATCGGCCAGCTTGCCCTGACGGAAGGCGACCAGCGCCTGCTCTTGTCCGGCCAGGTCGAGGCCGAGGAAGCGGGCTGGGGCGGCGCGCTCGACGTGCGGCTGAACCAGATCGACGCCGAGCGGTTGCTGAAGGTCTGGCCGGTGGCCGCCGTGCCGAAGACCCGCACCTGGTTCGCCGACAACGTGGGGCAGGGCGAAATGTCCGATGTGCAAGCGGCATTGCGCCTGGAACCCGGCGGCCAGCCGCAGTTCAACCTGTCCTACGAATTCGCTGATACCGAGGTTCGCTTCGTCCGCACCCTGCCGCCGATCCTGAACGGGCGCGGCCATGCGACGCTGGACAACAAGACCTATACCGTCGCGCTGGATCAGGGCCATGTCATCGCCCCCGAAGGCGGCCGGATCGAAGCCGACGGCACCGTGTTCCAGATCCTCGACATCACCCAGCGCCCGGCGACGGCCAAGGTCGATCTTGTCACCTCGGCCAGCCTGACCGCCACCCTGTCGCTGCTGGACCAGGAGCCGTTCAGCTTCTTCTCCAAGGCCGGACAGCCCTACAACCTTGGCGACGGGCGGGCCGACCTCACGGCGACGATCCTGATGCCGATGAAGCCGAAGATCCCCTTCGAGGAGCTGGACTTCACCGTCGCGGGCACGATCCGCAACTTCACCTCGCCCGCACTGGTCCCCGGTCGCATCCTGACCGCGCCCGAGGTCAAGGTGGCGGTCGACACCGACGGGTTGCAGCTCTCCGGCAAGGGGATGCTGGACAAGATGCCCATCGACCTGACCTATTTGCAGGGCTTCGGCCCGGAACAGAAGGGCCGGGCGCGGGTCAATGGCACGGTCATGCTGTCCGATGCCGTCCTGCGTGACTTCGGCGTCGAGCTGCCCGCAGGGTCGGTCAAGGGCGAAGGGCCTGCCGCGATCGACGTGGCGCTGGTCAAGGACCAGCCCCCGCAACTGACGCTGACCTCGACGCTGGCGGGTCTTGCGCTGCGGCTTGACCCTCTGGGCTGGTCGAAGGCGGCGAAGACCAAGGGCGCGCTTGACATCGAGGCCCGGCTCTCCTCGCGGCAGCCGGTGGTGGAGCGTCTGGTGCTGAAGGCGCCGGGGCTTGAGGCGCGGGGCAAGATCACCACGCGGGATGGCGGCGGGCTGGATGCCGCCGTCTTCGACCGGGTCATTGCGGGCAACTGGCTGGATGCCCCTATCACCCTGACCGGCACCGGCAAGGGCGGGATGGAGGTGGCGCTGACCGGCGGAACGCTGGACATGCGCAAGATGCCCGACAGCAGCGGCGGTCCCGGCGGCGGCGGGCCGATCACCGTGCGGCTGGACGCGCTGCGCATCTCCGATGGCATCCGGCTGACCGATTTTCGCGGCGAATTCGGCAGCCGGGGCGGCTTCAACGGACGTTTCGCCGCCGGGGTCAACGGCAAGGCCAAGATCGCGGGCGTCGTCGCCCCCGCCGAGGCGGGCAGCGCCGTCCGCATCACCTCGGAAAATGCGGGCGCGGTGATGGCCGCCGCAGGCATCTTCGACAAGGGGCGCGGCGGCAATCTGGACATGACGCTGTTCCCGCGCGGGCCAGAGGGGGAATACAACGGCACCGCCACCTTCACCCGGCTTCGGGTGCAGGGCGCGCCCGCACTGGCCGAGCTGTTGTCGGCGGTCTCGGTCGTGGGACTTCTGGAGCAGATGAACGGCGAGGGGCTGGCGTTCAACAACGGCGAGGTCAAGTTCATCCTGACCCCGAAGGCGGTCGAGATCACCAATGGCTCGGCGGTCGGGGCCTCGCTTGGCATTTCCTTCGCCGGGCTTTACCTGAACGGCTCGGGGCGGATCGACCTGCAGGGGGTGATTTCGCCGATCTATCTCTTGAACGGGGTGGGACAGGTGTTGACCCGCAAGGGCGAGGGGCTTTTCGGCTTCAACTACCGGCTGACCGGCACGACCGACGCGCCCAACGTGTCGGTGAACCCGCTGTCGGTACTGACGCCCGGCATGTTCCGCGAGATTTTCCGCCAGCGCCCGCCGAACCTGAAGGATGCCGAAGGGGGCGGCGGATGAAGCTGTCCGATTTCGATTTCGACCTGCCCGAGGACCTGATCGCCACTCGGCCCGCGAAGCCCCGCCCTTCGGCCCGGCTCTTGCTGGCCGAGGGCGATGCAATCAGCGACCGGCGTGTCCTTGATCTGCTGGACATCCTGCACCCCGGCGACCGGCTGGTCCTGAACAACACCAAGGTCCTGCCTGCCCGTCTGTTCGGCACGCGCCAGCGCGGCGACGCACTGGCGAAGATCGAGATCACGCTGCTGGAGCCCCGTCCGACCGGCTGGCGTGCCTTGGCC
>JAGPEG010000208.1 GCA_018057165.1 Tabrizicola sp. | reverse complement strand
ACCACCTGCGCCTATTGCGGCGTGGGGTGCAGCTTCAAGGCGGAAATGCGCGGCGACGAGCTGGTGCGGATGACCCCCTACAAGCATGGCAAGGCCAACCGGGGCCATTCCTGCGTCAAGGGCCGCTTCGCCTATGGCTATGCCACGCACCAGGACCGCATCCTGAAGCCGATGATCCGCGACGCGATCAGCGATCCGTGGAAGGAAGTCAGCTGGGCCGAGGCGATGGAGTTCGCGGCGACCAAGATGAAGGGCATCCAGGCGCAATACGGGCGGAATTCGGTGGGGGTGATCACCTCCAGCCGCTGCACGAACGAGGAGACCTATCTCGTTCAGAAGCTGACCCGCGCGGTGTTCATGAACAACAACACCGACACCTGCGCCCGCGTCTGCCATTCGCCCACCGGCTATGGCCTGGGCCAGACCTTCGGCACCAGTGCCGGGACGCAGGACTTCGACTCGGTCGAGGAATCGGACGTGATCCTGGTGATCGGCGCGAACCCCAGCGCGGCACACCCGGTCTTCGCCAGCCGGATGAAGAAACGCCTGCGGCAGGGCGCGAAGCTGATCGTCGTCGACCCGCGCCGGACGGAAACCGTGGAAGGCCCGCATTACAAGGCAGCGCACCACCTGGCGCTGACTCCGGGGACGAACGTGGCGGTGGTTTCGGCGCTGGCGCATGTCATCGTAACCGAAAAGCTCTACGACGAAGACTTCATCCGCACCCGCTGCGACTGGGACGAGTTCCAGGATTATGCCGAGTTCATCTCGGCCCCGAACCACTCGCCCGAAGCGGTGGAGCTGGTGACGGGTGTCCCGGCCGAAGAGGTCCGCAAGGCCGCGCGGCTTTATGCGACCGGCGGCAATGGCGCGATCTATTACGGGCTGGGGGTGACGGAACACAGCCAAGGCTCCACCACTGTCATCGGCATTGCCAACCTTGCCATGCTGACCGGCAATATCGGTCGGAAGGGCGTGGGGGTGAACCCGCTGCGCGGCCAGAACAATGTGCAGGGCTCCTGCGACATGGGGTCCTTCCCGCATGAACTGCCGGGCTACCGCCATGTGAAGCACCCGGAGGTCCGCGCGATCTACGAAAAGGCCTGGGGCGTGACCATCGACCCGGAACCCGGCCTGCGCATCCCGAACATGCTGGACGCGGCGGTCGAGGGCTCGTTCCGCGGCCTGTACTGCCAGGGCGAGGACATCCTGCAATCCGACCCCGACACCCACCACGTCGCGGCAGGTCTTGCGGCGATGGACTGCGTGATTGTCCATGACCTGTTCCTGAACGAAACCGCGAACTACGCGCATGTGTTCTTCCCCGGCTCCAGCTTCCTGGAAAAGGACGGCACCTTCACCAACGCCGAACGCCGGATCAACATGGTCCGCAAGGTGATGGCGCCGAAGCAGGGCTATGCCGACTGGGAAGTGACCCAGATGTTCGCCAACGCGATGGGCGCGAACTGGGGCTACACGCATCCCTCGCAGATCATGGACGAGATCGCGATGACGACGCCGTCCTTCGCGGGCGTGACCTACGAGAAGATCGAAACCATGGGTTCGGTCCAGTGGCCCTGCAACGACAAGGCGCCGGAAGGCACGCCGCTCATGCACATCGACGGCTTCGTGCGCGGCAAGGGCAAGTTCATCCGCACCGAATATGTGGCGACGGACGAAAAGACCGGCCCGCGCTTCCCGCTGTTGCTGACGACGGGGCGCATTCTCAGCCAGTACAACGTCGGCGCGCAGACCCGGCGGACCGAGAACGTGGTCTGGCATGACCAGGATCTCCTGGAGATCAACCCGCATGACGCCGAGAACCGGGGCATCCGGGATGGGGACTGGGTGCGGCTGGCCTCTCGCTCCGGCGAAACGACGCTGCGGGCCGAGATCACCGACAAGGTCTCGCCCGGAGTGGTCTACACGACCTTCCACCACCCGGACACTCAGGCCAACGTCATCACCACCGATTTCTCGGACTGGGCGACGAACTGCCCGGAATACAAGGTGACCGCGGTGCAGGTTGCGCCGTCGAACGGCCCGTCCGAGTGGCAGGAGGAGTACAACGCCCAGGCCGCCCTTTCCCGCCGGATCCTGGCGGCGGAATGATCGGCGCGCGCGCCACGCCCCGGCTGGTGTTCGGGTCCTCGGTTCAGCCGGGGGACCGGGTTCTGCCCGAGGAGGTGGCCGTCGCGCTGTCGTTCAACGGGACGACGCAGGCGGTGATGATGGCGACGCCGGCGGATCTTGAGGACTTCGGCGTGGGCTTCGCGCTGACCGAAGGGATCGCCGGGCCGGAGGATATCCTGTCGGTCGACGTCCAGGAGGTCGACCGGGGCTGCGATGTGCAGGTCTGGCTGAAACCGGAGGCCGAGGCGCGGTTGGCGGCGCGGCGGCGGGTGATGGCGGGGCCGGTGGGCTGCGGGCTGTGCGGGATCGACTCGATCGACCAGGCTTTGCGCGAGGTGCCGGTGGTGGCGCCCTCCGCGTTCCGGATGACCCCGGCGCAGGTGCTGGCGGCGGTGGCGGCACTGCCGGGCGAACAGCGGCTGCATGACGCGACCCGGTCGGTGCATGGCGCGGCGTTCTGGAACGGGCGGGTGCTTCTGGCCCGTGAGGACGTGGGCCGGCACAATGCGCTGGACAAGCTGGTCGGCGGGATGCAGCGGCAGGGCATCGGGGCGGAGGGGGCGGTGGTGCTGACCTCTCGCGTGTCGACCGACATGGTGCAGAAGGTCGCCATGCTGGGCGCGCCGATGATCGTCGCGGTTTCGGCGCCCACGGTGGCGGCGGTGGAACTGGCGGAGCGGGCGGGGATCACGCTGGTCGCGCTGGCGAAGGGAGACCGCTTCGAGGTCTTCTCGCATACGGATAGATTGATGACGGAGGGGGCCCATGTCGGCTGACAGGATCGTTCGCATGGCGAATGACATCGCGAAATTCATGGAATCGAAGCCACATGCGGAGGGGGTTTCGATGCTTGCCTCGCATATCAACGATTTCTGGGAGCCCCGGATGCGGCGGCAGTTGTTCCAGAAGATCGACGCGGGCGAGACCGGATTCCGGTCGCTGGTGCTGGAAGCAGCCGGGGCGATCCGGCGTCCTGCGGCGGAAGAGGCCGCGTGATCGTCCACGGTGGACAATCGTCGAAGCCAAAGTGATTTCAACAGGTTGGTCGCGGACGTTCAGGGTTTTTTAACACCTTGACTGACAAGAGGCCCCGGATCAGGTCCGGGGCGGGGTCACTCCTTCAACACCCCGTCCAGATGCATGCCGTAGCTGGACTTGCCGAACACCTTCGCCCGGTCGGCCAGCCCGTCGCGGTCGATCCAGCCCTGGCGGAAGGCGATCTCGTCCGGTGATCCGACCTGCATGCCCTGCCGGTCCTGAAGGGTGCGGACGAAGTTTCCGGCGTCGAGCAGGCTGCCCGGCGTGCCGGTGTCCAGCCAGGCGAAACCGCGGCCCATGCGCTCGACCTGAAGCGAACCCTCGGCGCGGTAGTGCTCCAGAACATCGACGATCTCCAGCTCTCCCCTCGGCGAGGGTTTGATCCGGGCGGCGATGTCGGGGGCGCGGCCGTCGAGGAAGTAGAGGCCGGTGATGGCGAAGCTGGAGGGCGGGGTCTTTGGTTTCTCGATGATCTGGGTGACGCGACCATCGGAGTCGAAAGCGGCCACGCCATAGCGTTCGGGATCGGAGACATGATAGCCGAAGACGGTGCCGCCCTCGGGTTGCGCATGGGCGCGGGACAGGATTTCCGGCAGGCCGTGGCCGAAGAAGATGTTGTCGCCCAGAACCATCGCCGAGGGCGCGCCATTCAGGAAGTCGCGCGTCAGCAGATAGGCTTGTGCCAGGCCTTCGGGCTTGTCCTGGATGATCCAGGTGAAGGACAGGCCCCACTGGCTGCCGTCGCCGAGAAGGCGCTGGAACTGGGGCTGGTCCTCGGGCGTGGTGATGATGGCGATCTCGCGGATGCCGGCCAGCATCAGGACGGAAATCGGGTAGTAGACCATCGGCTTGTCGTAGATCGGCAGCAACTGCTTGGAGGTGCCCAGCGTGATCGGCCAGAGCCGCGAGCCGGTGCCTCCGGCCAGAAGAATCCCTTTGCGGGTCATGCGGTCAGCTCCTTCACTATCGCGGCCAGGCCCAGCCGCCAGTCGGGGCGGGGAATGCCGAATGCGGCCTGCAATGCGCTGCAATCAAGGCGGGAATTCAGCGGGCGTCGGGCAGGAGTGGGGTAATCGGCGGTCGGGATGTCGTGGATGCGGCAGGGAAGGTTGGCTTCGGCCATGATGGCGCGGGCGAAATCGGCCCAGCTGGTGTCGGGGCTGCCTGCAAAGTGGTGGGTGCCGCCTTGCGCGCCCTGGATCATGGCTTTGGCGGCGGTGATCAGCGTCCGGGCGATGGCAGC
>JAGPEG010000207.1 GCA_018057165.1 Tabrizicola sp. | reverse complement strand
GTCTATGCCTGGTCGGAAAACTACATCCTGCCGATCAGCCATGACGAGGTGGTGCATGGCAAGGGCAGCATGCTGGCGAAGATGCCGGGCAATGCTTGGGAAAAATTCGCCAACCTGCGGGCCTATTACGGATTCATGTGGGCGCATCCGGGCAAGAAGCTTCTCTTCATGGGGCAGGAGTTCGCGCAAGGGGCGGAGTGGAACAACAACCAGAGCCTCGACTGGCATCAGCTTGATATTGCAGAACATAAGGGGATGCAGCAGCTGGTGCGCGACCTGAACCGCGTCTACCGCGAGACGCGGTCTTTGCATGTGAACGACACGAAGGCGGAAGGGTTCGACTGGATCGAATCGAACGACGCCGAGGCCGGGGTCTATGCCTGGATGCGGAACGGGGGTGCCTTGGACAAGCCGGTGGTGGCGGTGGTGAACATGACCCCGCAGGAACGGAAATATCGCCTTGGCCTGCCGCATGCGGGCACATGGCGCGAAATCCTGAACACCGATGCCGAGGCCTATGGCGGGGGCAACCGGGGCAACCTCGGGGGGGTCGCCACGGAGAAGACGCCCTGGCACGGCCAGACGCAGTCGGCGCTTGTCACGCTGCCGCCCTTGTCGGCACTCTATCTGCAACAGGACTGAAATGCGGCGGGCAGACCGCCTTGGGGAGGGGAAGACGATGAAAGCAAGACCGAACCAGCGCCTGTCGTCGCAGGCCATGGCTTTCGTCCTGGCGGGAGGGCGCGGCAGCCGGTTGAAGGAGCTGACCGACCGGCGCGCGAAACCGGCGGTCTATTTCGGCGGCAAGACCCGGATCATCGACTTCGCCCTGTCCAATGCGGTGAATTCCGGCATCCGGAAGATGGCGATTGCGACGCAGTACAAGGCGCACAGTCTGATCCGGCATTGCCAGCGCGGCTGGAACTTCTTTCGGGCGGAGCGGAACGAGTATCTGGACATTCTGCCGGCCAGTCAGCGGATGGACGAAGTGAACTGGTATCGCGGCACGGCGGATGCGGTGGCGCAGAACATCGACATCATCGACAGCTATGGCATCAAATACGCAATCATCCTGGCGGGCGACCACATCTACAAGATGGATTACGAGGTGATGCTGCGCCAGCATGTCGAGGCAGCGGCGGATGTCACCATCGGCTGCCTGACCGTGCCGCGCAAGGAAGCGTCGGCTTTCGGCGTGATGCATGTCGACAAGAACATGCGGATCACCGATTTCCTGGAAAAGCCGAAGGATCCGCCGTCAATTCCGGGCGATCCGGAGCATGCCCTGGCCAGCATGGGGATCTATGTCTTCGACTGGGCCTTCCTGCGCGACCTGTTGCTGAGCGACATGTCGAATGATGACTCGACCCATGATTTCGGCTTCGACCTGATCCCGCATATCGTGAAGAACGGCAAGGCCGTGGCGCACAAGTTCGCCGACAGCTGCGTGATGAGCGGGCTGGAGACCGAACCCTACTGGCGCGATGTGGGGACGATCGATGCGTTCTGGCAGGCCAACATCGACCTGACGGATTTCATCCCGAAGCTGGACCTTTACGACAGCGCCTGGCCGATCTGGACCTATGCCGAGATCGTGCCTCCGGCGAAGTTCATCCATGACGAGGACGGACGGCGCGGCAGTGCGGTGTCGTCGCTGGTCAGCGGGGATTGCATCGTCTCGGGCTCGGCGGTGTCGAATTCGCTGCTCTTCACCGGGGTCAGGACGCACAGCTTCTCCAGCCTTGAATATGTCGTGGCCTTGCCGCAGGTGGTGGTGAACCGCAAGGCGCAGCTGAAGAATTGCGTCATCGACCGGGGGGTGGTGATCCCGGAAGGTCTGGTGATCGGCGAGGATGCCGAGGAAGATGCCAAGTGGTTCCGCCGGTCCGAAGGCGGGATCGTGCTGATCACGCAGGACATGCTGGATGCCCGGAGCAAGGCTCTGGGCTAAGGGACTGGACCTTGCCCGATGTGCGGTTTAACTCCGGGCGGGAAGCTTCTGAAAGGCAAGGAAAATGGGCGGTCGGGTTCTGTCGGTGGCATCGGAATGCGTCCCGCTGGTGAAGACCGGCGGACTGGCCGATGTGGTGGGCGCGCTGCCCGCCGCGTTGACGGCCGTGGGCTGGGACATGCGGGTGCTGCTGCCGGCCTACCGCGCCTTGCGGCCCATCGCGAAGGATTGGCCGGTGGTCTGGGAGGAGGCGGACCTGTGGGGCGGTCCGGGACGGGTGCTGACCGGGGAGGTCGAGGGCGTGCCGGTCCTGGTTCTGGACGCGCCGCATCTTTATGACCGCGAAGGCGGGCCCTATTCCGGTCCGCGGGGGGAACATCCCGACAATGCCATCCGCTTCGCCGCGCTTTCATGGGTCGGGGCCCGGATTGCACGCGAGGGCCTGCCGGGCTGGAAGCCCGACATCCTGCATGCACATGACTGGCAGGCGGGGCTGGCCCCGGCCTATCTGGCCTATCATGGCAGCGGCGGGGTCAAGTCGGTCATCACCATCCACAACATCGCCTTCCAGGGCTGGGCGCCCGCACATATGCTGGGGGTCCTGCGGCTTCCCGGACATGCTTTCCACGCCGACGCGCTGGAATATTATGGCGGCATCTCCAGCCTGAAGGCGGCGCTGGTGACGGCAGACTGGATCACCACCGTCTCGCCCAGCTATGCGGCCGAGCTGATGCGACCGGAGTTCGGCATGGGCCTGCAAGGCGTGATCGCGGCGCGGGGTCCGGTGGTGTCGGGCATCCTGAACGGGGTGGACACCGGGGTCTGGAACCCTGCCGCCGAAGAGCCGCCCTTTGACCACAAGTCCATGGCCGGAAAAGCCGCAGCGCGGGCGAAGCTGTGCGCGGCGTTCGGGCTGGAGGTGCCGGGGCCGCTTGCCATCGTCGTCAGCCGCCTGACCGACCAGAAGGGCATCGACCTGCTTCCCGCAGTCATCCCGGATTTCGTGCTGGGCGGCGGCGGGTTGATCGTGCTCGGCTCGGGCGATCCCGGCATGGAAGGGGCGATGCGCAATCTTGCCGCCCGCCTTCCGGGCCGCGTGGCGGTGCGGATCGGCTATGACGAGGGGATGAGCCATCGCCTGTTCGCCGGGGCCGATGCGGTGCTGGTGCCCTCGCGGTTCGAGCCCTGCGGGCTGACGCAGATGTATGGTCTGCGCTATGGCACCTTGCCGGTCGTGAGCCAGGTGGGCGGGCTGGCCGATACGGTGATCGGGGCGACCCCGGCCACGCTGGCGGCGGGGGCGGCGACGGGTGTGACCTTCCACCCGGTCGATGCGCTGGCCTTCGGGCAGGCGCTGGCACAGCTTCTGGAGCTTTATCGCCAGCCGAAGCTTTGGGCAAAGCTGCGCGCCAATGCGATGGCGCATCCGGTGGGCTGGGAGGCCTCGGCAGCGACTTACGCGGGCCTTTACGAAAGGCTGAGCGCGTGACAGCGCAGGCGGTTTCGCAGCCCGCGCGGTTGCAGGGCCATGCGGTCAGCCCCGGCCGCCCCTGGCCGATGGGGGCAAGCCTGACCGGCGACGGGGTCAATTTCGCGGTCTTCTCGGCCCATGCCGAACGGATCGAGCTGTGCCTGTTCACCTCGGACGGGCGCAAGGAAATGGCGCGGCTGGACATCGGCGACCGCGACGGCGACATCTGGCACATCCATGTCGGCGGGCTGACGGTGGGCACGGTCTACGGGTTTCGCGCGCATGGGCCTTACGCGCCCGAACAGGGGCATCGGTTCAACCCGAACAAGCTGCTGCTCGACCCCTATGCCCGCGCGCTGGAAGGCCGCCTGAAATGGTCCGACGCGCTGATGGGCTACAAGATCGGCAGCCCGCGCGGCGACCTGAGCTTCGACACCCGCGACAGTGCCTTTGCGGTGCCGAAGGCGGTGGTGACGGATGCCTCGTTCACCTGGGGCAACGATCAGGCTCCCCGCATCCCGAGGGCGGAAACCGTAATCTACGAGGCGCATGTCAAGTCGATGACCGCGCTGCATCCGGGGGTCGAGAAGGGGCTGCGCGGGACGTATCTGGGGCTTTCGTCCGACCCGGTGATCGAGCATCTGCACAAGCTGGGCGTGACGGCCATCGAGCTTCTGCCGGTGCAGGCCTATATCGACGACCGCTTCCTGGTGTCGAAGGGCCTGCGCAACCATTGGGGCTACAACACGCTGGCCTTCTTTGCCCCGGAACCGCGCTACATGTCGCAGGGCGCGCTCTGGGAGTTTCAGACGATGGTGCGCCGGTTCCACGCTGCGAGGATCGAGGTGATCCTGGATGTGGTCTACAACCACACCGCCGAGGGCGACGAATGGGGGCCGACGGTCAGCTTCCGGGGCCTCGACAATGCCAGCTACTACCGGCTGTCGGGGGGCGGGCGGACCTATGCCAATGATGCTGGGACGGGGAACACGCTG
>JAGPEG010000063.1 GCA_018057165.1 Tabrizicola sp. | reverse complement strand
GGTTTCGGCAACTATTTCATGCCGCTGCAGATCGGCGCGCCGGACATGGCCTTCCCGCGGATGAACAACCTGTCGTTCTGGCTTTACGTCGCAGGCACCTCGCTGGGCGTCGCCTCGCTCCTGTCTCCGGGCGGCGGTGGCGACCTCGGCACCGGCGCGGGCGTGGGCTGGGTGCTTTACCCGCCGCTGACCACCACGGCGGAAGGCGGCTATGCGATGGACCTCGCGATCTTCGCCGTCCACCTGTCGGGCGCCTCGTCGATCCTGGGCGCGATCAACATGATCACCACCTTCCTGAACATGCGCACCCCCGGCATGACGCTGCACAAGGTGCCGCTGTTCGGCTGGTCGATCTTCGTCACCGCCTGGATGATCCTTCTGGCCCTGCCGGTGCTGGCCGGTGCGATCACCATGCTGCTGACCGACCGCAACTTCGGCACCACCTTCTTCTCGCCCTCGGGCGGCGGCGACCCGATCCTTTACCAGCATATCCTGTGGTTCTTCGGCCACCCGGAAGTCTACATCATCATCATTCCCGCCTTCGGGATCATCTCCCAGGTCATCTCGACCTTCTCGAAGAAGCCGATCTTCGGCTATCTGCCGATGGTCTATGCGATGGTGGCGATCGGCGCGCTCGGCTTTGTCGTCTGGGCGCACCACATGTACACCGTCGGCATGTCGCTGACCCAGCAGTCCTACTTCATGCTGGCGACGATGGTCATCGCGGTGCCCACCGGCGTGAAGATCTTCTCCTGGATCGCGACGATCTGGGGCGGCTCGGTGGAATTCAAGACCCCGATGCTCTGGGCCTTCGGCTTCCTCTTCCTCTTCACCGTCGGCGGCGTGACCGGGATCGTCCTGTCCCAGGCCCCGGTGGACCGGGCCTACCACGACACCTACTATGTCGTTGCGCATTTCCACTACGTCATGTCGCTGGGCGCGGTGTTCGGGATCTTCGCCGGGGTCTACTTCTGGATCGGCAAGATGTCGGGCCGCCAGTATCCGGAATGGGCGGGCAAGCTGCATTTCTGGATGATGTTCATCGGTTCGAACCTCACCTTCTTCCCGCAGCACTTCCTGGGTCGCCAGGGCATGCCGCGCCGCTACATCGACTATCCCGAGGCCTTCGCCTACTGGAACTGGTTCTCCTCAATCGGTGCCTTCATCTCGTTCGCGTCCTTCGTGTTCTTCATCGGCATCGTGTTCTACACGCTGACCCGTGGCGCGAAGATCACCCAGAACAACTACTGGAACGAATACGCCGACACCCTGGAATGGACCCTGCCCTGCCCGCCGCCCGAGCACACGTTCGAGCAGCTGCCGAAGCAGTCCGACTGGGACAAGCCCCACGCGCACTGAGCGCCTGATCCGACAAGGGGCCCCGGGCTGCAACCGCACCCGGGGCCTTTTTCTTTAGCCAGGAGTATTCCGATGCGCGTGGTCGTCTTCCTTGTGGTGATCGTGGCAGCCACTGCGCTTGGCTTCATCGGGATCAGTGGCTACTTTCTGGCCCATGCGGCGGCGGGTGTCCTGAAGGTCGGCTCCCTTGCCGCCGCCCTCGCCAATGCCGAGCCGCCGACCGATCCGCTGGCACTTGGCTACCGGGGCGACCCGCAAGCCGCGCTGTCGCTGCCGTTTCAGACCGTTTCGCTGGAGACGCCCCTTGGTGCCGCCGAGGCCTGGCTCGTCCCCGCCACAGGCGTGGAGGCAGGCCGCGCGATCTATGTCCACGGCATCGCCGGCGCGCGCGAGGACGGCTACCGCGCGCTTTCCATCCTGCATGAGGCCGGCTGGTCCGTCCTGCTCATCAGCTACCGCAATGACGCCGGCGCCCCGGCCAGCCCCGATGGGGCCTACGGTTTCGGCCTGACCGAATGGCCCGACCTCGAGGCCGCCGTCGCGAAAATGGCCCCGACCGACGCCGATCCGAAGCTCCTTGTGGTCGCCGAATCGATGGGCGGTGCGATCCTCGGGCAGTTCCTGACCCAGAGCCCGCTGGCCAGTCGCGTGCAGGCCGTGGCGCTTGACAGCCCCGCAATCAGCTTCGGCGCGGTGATCGACCACCTTGCCACGCAGGGCGGCAAACCTCTGCCGGGCCTCACCGCCTGGACCGCGAAGCAGATCCTGCGCTTCAAGACCCCCCTGCCCCTGACCGAAGCCGATGTCACGGCCGCCTTGACCAGCTTCCCCGGCCCGATGCTCCTTGTGCAGGGCTCGGCCGACCGCATTGTTCCCATCGGCCCGTCGCAAGCCCTTGCTGCCGCCCGCACCGCGCCGACCGTCACGCTCTGGACCGGGGCCGACCATCTCGGCTCCTATGCCGAGAACCCGCAGGCCTACAAAGCCGCCTTTCAGGACTTCCTCACCCGCCTTTCGCCCTGACCGATGCCCTATGAATGGCTACCCCCGCAGGATGGCGAGCAGCACCTGCATCTCTGGCCGCACCGCTCCCTGACGCAGCGCGGGTTCGTCGGCTTCGTCGGGCTGACCGCCGCGCTGATCGTCGTGCCGCTTGTCGCCAATCTCGGCAGCCCGGTCCTTTGGGCGCTGCTGCCGTTCCTTCTGGGCACGATCTGGGCGATCTGGTTCGCGTTGCGCAAGAACGGTCGCGACCGCGACATTGTCGAGGATCTGGCTCTGACCCCCGACCGCATCACGCTTGTCCGCCACGGGCCCAGGGGCCAGCGGCAGGCGTGGGAGGCGAACCCCTACTGGGTCCGCGTCACCCTGCATGAGACCGGCGGCCCGGTGCCCAACTACCTGACGTTGAAAGGCGAAGGCCGCGAGGTGGAACTGGGGGCCTTCCTGTCGGAAGCGGAACGGATTGCGCTGCGAGAGGACCTGCAAGACCGCCTTCGCCTGTTGCATTGACTTGACCACAATCAAGGCCGCAGCACGGGCGAGGGTGCAAGGTTCGCAGATCACCCCGGAATGGAGGTCGTCCTTGACCCGTCCCAAATCCCGCTGGACCCGCCCCGTCGCTCTTGCTGCCGCCGCGTTCGGGGCACTTACGATCCTCAGCGGCAGTCTCGTCCTTTTCGGACCCGAAAGCGCGCGACAGGCCGCCGGCAATGCCGTGCCCTTCGTGGTGATCTTCAACACCGCTGCCGGCTTTGCCTATCTGATTGCAGCCCTGGCACTCTGGCAGGACCACCCTGCCGCCCGCTGGCTTGCCCTGGCCATCGGCCTTGCCACGCTGGTCGTACTTGCCGGTTTCGCCGTCACCGCCGTGACCGGCACCCCGGTCGAACTGCGCACCGCCCTCGCGCTGCCGTTCCGGGCGGCCTTCTGGCTGGTCATCGCCCGGTTTGTCGGTCGAGGTCCGCAAATACCCTGAGCAAGTGGTAGCGCCTCCGCAGGAAGGAACGCTCCCACGTCCCGACCGTCGCCCCTCCTAAAAGCCCGCTCTACCGGAGAGGCGATACGGCTTGCGGCTATCCCAGCCGCCCCTTCACCAGCGCACCGACCGCGCCGAAATCCATCTGGCCGGTGTAGCGCGCTTTCAGCGCCGCCATCACCTTGCCCACGTCGCGGATGCTGGCAGCCCCCGTCTCGGCCACCGCCGTATCGACCGCCGCCGCCACCTCGGCCTGATCCATCTGCCGTGGCAGGAATTCCTGGATCACCCCGATTTCGGCCAGTTCCTTCTCGGCCAGCTCCAGCCGCCCGCCCTCTTCATAGGCGCGCGCCGATTCCTGGCGCTGTTTCACCATCTTGCCCATGATCTGCAGGATTTCCGGTTCCCCCACCTCACCCGCATCCGCTTCGCCCCGGACGGCAATCTCGCGGTCCTTGATCGCGGCGTTGATCAGGCGCAGCGTCGAAAGCCGGTCGGCCTCTTTCGCTTTCATGGCCTCTTTGAGGGCCGTCTGCAGACGGTCGCGCAAAAGCATGGTCAGACTTTCCGATAGTTTCCCCAAGGAAGGGACAATACCCCGAACCGCCCCGAACCGCAACTGCAGCAGATTTTGCCAACCCGTTGATTGTGCTGAAAAAACCTTTTCGCCCTTGCCCTTGACCCTGCGCGCCCCGCCCCTTAGTTTCCGCGCAATTCGCCAAATGGAGAGTCGTCATGCCCGCGCCGCGCGATGCTACCGCCTGCCTCGCCCTTGCCGATGGCACGCTCTTTTACGGCAAGGGCTTCGGCGCCACCGGCGAGACGGTCGCCGAGCTGGTCTTCAACACCGCGATGACCGGCTATCAGGAGATCATGACCGACCCCTCCTATGCGGGCCAGGTCGTGACCTTCACCTTCCCCCATATCGGCAACACCGGCGTCACCGCCGAGGATGACGAGACCGGCACCCCCGCCGCCGCCGGAATGGTGGTGAAATGGGACCCGACCGAACCCTCGAACTGGCGCGCGACCGGCGAGCTGACCCCGTGGCTGACCAAGATCGGCCGCATCGGCATTGGCGGGATCGACACCCGCCGCCTGACCCGCGCGATCCGCCAGCAGGGCGCGCCGCATGTCGCCCTGGCGCATGACCCCGAGGGGCGTTTCGACATCGAGAAGCTGGTGGGGCGCGCCCGCGCCTGGAAGGGCCTTGTCGGGCTTGATCTGGCCAAGGACGTGACCTGCGCCCAATCCTACCGCTGGGACGAAAAGCGTTGGGCCTGGCCCGAAGGCTATACCCGCCGCGAGGGGCCGGGTCTGCGCGTCGTCGCCGTGGATTACGGTGCCAAGCGCAACATCCTGCGCTGCCTCGCCTCGGTCGGCTGCGAAGTTACCGTCCTGCCCGCCTCTGCCACCGCCGAGGATGTGCTGGCCCTGAACCCCGAGGGCGTGTTCCTGTCGAACGGCCCCGGCGATCCGGCGGCGACCGGCGAATATGCGGTGCCGATGATCCAGGGTGTCCTGGCGCGCGACCTGCCGCTTTTCGGCATCTGCCTTGGCCACCAGATGCTTGCCCTTGCCCTTGGCGCGCAGACCCGCAAGATGAACCACGGCCACCACGGCGCGAACCATCCGGTCAAGGACCTGACCACCGGCAAGGTCGAGATCACCTCGATGAACCACGGCTTCACGGTGGACGCGGACACCCTGCCGAAAGGCGTCAGCGAAACCCATGTCAGCCTGTTCGACGGCACCAACTGCGGCATCGCGGTGGACGGCAAGCCGGTCTATTCCGTCCAGTATCACCCCGAGGCCTCACCCGGCCCGCAGGACAGCTTCTACCTGTTCGAGCGGTTCGCCGCAGAGATGAAAGCCCGCCGCGCCGCCTGAAAGCGTTAACCGCCTGTTAACCCCCCGCGCGCAAGCTGGTGGGTGGAAGATGGGGAACGGGCATGGGTGCCGCCGAACGGATCAGCGTCGAGAAACCTGCCGCAGCGGACCGGGCCGCGCGCCGGACCTTTGCCGTCGGCGCCTCGCTTCTGCGCGCAGGTGTCGTCCCGCCCGATGACATGCTCACCGCCCTGTCGCATCAGGGGCGCGAGGCGGGGCGGCTGCCGGATGTGCTGCGCGCCCGTGGTCTGGTGGTGGAACGTGACCTTCTCGGCGTCGATGCCCGCAACTGGGGCATCCGGCTGGTCGACCTCGACACCGCCCTGCCCGACCCCCGGCTGATCGACGCGGTCGGCGTGCAGGACTGCCTGCGCCATGGCCTTGTCCCCTGGCAGAAGATCGGCGACGTGACCATCGTCGCCACCTCCCGGCCGGAAGAGTTTCGCCGCCTTCGCCCGATGCTGGAAGCGCGGCTTGGCCCGGTCGCTGCGGGCCTTGCTTCCGCGCGCGCGATCCTGGCCGCGATCCACGCCCTGCGTGGCGAGCTTCTGGCGCATGCCGCCGAAAACCGGGTTGCCGCGCATGAAAGCTGCCGCAACTGGCCGCGCCTGCACCAGTCGCCCCTTGCGATGGCGGTGCTTGCCGTCACGCTTGCGGCGCTTCTGGTCGCTCCTCTTGCGACCGGCCTTGCCGGGCTGACCTTTGCTGTCTTCTCGCTGGCCTGCATCGCCCTGCTGAAGATCGCCGCCACCATCGCCGCCCTGCGCGCACCGCTGCCGGGCCACGAGCCGGCCAGCGACGCGATTGCGCCCGTGGTCTCGGTCATCGTTGCGCTGTATCGCGAGGCCGACATTGCCCCCCGCCTTGTCCGCCGTCTGGCGCGGCTTGACTACCCGGCCGAACTTCTTGACGTGATCCTTGCCGTCGAGGCCGAGGATCACATCACGCTTGACGCCCTTGCCACCGCCGAACTGCCGCCCTGGATGCGGATCGTCGTCGTGCCCGAGGGGCAGGTCAAGACCAAGCCGCGCGCGTTGAACCATGCCTTCGACCATGCCCGCGGCGCCATCATCGGGGTCTACGACGCCGAGGACGCGCCCGATCCCGACCAGTTGCTGCGCGTCGTTGCCCGCTTTCAGCGGTCGGGACCAGAGGTTGCCTGCCTGCAAGGCACGCTCGACTATTACAATCCGCGCACCAACTGGCTGTCGCGCTGCTTCACCATCGAATATGCGGGCTGGTTCCGGCTGGTCCTGCCCGGCCTGGCGCGGCTTGGCCTTGTCGTCCCCCTGGGCGGCACCACGCTGTTCTTCCGCCGCGACGTGCTGGACCGGCTTGGCGCCTGGGACGCGCATAACGTGACCGAGGATGCCGATCTCGGCATCCGCCTTGCGCGCTACGGCTACCGGACCGAGCTGATCGACACCATCACCCATGAAGAGGCGAACTGCCGCGCGCTGCCCTGGATCAAGCAACGCTCGCGCTGGATCAAGGGTTACATGATGACCTGGGCCGTCCACATGCGGCAGCCCCGGCTTTTGTGGCGGCAACTGGGGCCGAAAGGCTTTCTCGGCTTTCAGGTCCTTTTCCTTGGCACCATCGCGCAATTCCTGCTGGCGCCCCTGCTGTGGTCCTTCCTGCTGCTGCCCTTCGGCTTCGACCATCCGCTCTATGCGGCCATGCCGGTGCCGGCGGTCTGGGCCATGGCGGCGATCTTCTTCCTGTCCGAAGCCGCCAATATCCTGATCGGCGCGCTTGGCCTTGGCCGCACGAAGCACGGGCTCAGCCTGATCTGGGTGCTGACGCTGAAGATCTATTATCCGCTGGCCTCGCTCGCCGCGTACAAGGGCCTTCTGGAACTGGCGACCCGGCCCTTCTACTGGGACAAGACCACCCACGGCCTCTTTGACCACGCGGATGACGCCAAGCGCTGACACCGCGCAGGAAGCAATGCCGCCCGTCGATCAGGCCGCAGCCTCAGCGCGTCCGCAATTCGCCCGCCTCCACCCGCAACCGGGTCTCGAAGGCCTGGCTGATATGCGACTTGAGCGCGAGATAGGCCGCCTCGCCATCCCCCGCCTCGATCGCGGCGACGATCCTGGCATGTTCGTCCAGCGCCACCTCGTCGCGGCCTTCGGCGGCAAAGGACGTGTTCGCCATCAGGGCCATGCTGCGATGCACGAGGTCCAGTTGCTGCACCAGAAAGCGGTTGTGGCTGGCGAGATGTATCTGCTTGTGGAACCGCTTGTTCGCACGCGAAAGCGCGCGTGGATCGCCGCCCAGCAGCGCCCGGTCGTCGGCCACCATGCCCTTCAGCACCCGCACTTCCTCGGGCGAGGCATGCCGGGCCGCAAGCCGCGCGGCCAGCCCCTCCAGCTCGGTCCTGACCGTGTAAAGTTCGGCCAGCTGGTTGTGGTCAAGCGAGGCCACGATCAGGCTCCGCCCGTCGCGCGTCAGCATCGACTGCGTTTCCAGCCGTTGCAACGCTTCGCGCACCGGCGTGCGGGAAACCCCCAGCCGTTCGGCCAGCTCGCTTTCCACCAGCCGGTCGCCCGGCTTGTAGACCCCGGCCTCGATCGCTTCCATCAGCAGCGTATAGGCGTCTTTCTGCACCGCGTTGGCCCTTCCCTTGCGGCGCGGACCATAAGCCGCGCCGCCCCCCGCGATCAACCCTTCCCAATGCCGAAGCACCGGACTACACCGAACCTCATGTCGAAACTGGATTACACCCCCGATGTCGCCCCCGGTTTCGCCCATGTCAGCGCCTGGGTCTTCGACCTCGACAATACGCTGTATCCGCCGCACATGCGGCTTTTCGACCAGATCGAGGTCCGGATGACCGACTGGGTCATGCAGGCCCTGAAGGTTGATCGTGCCCGCGCCGACCATCTGCGCGCCCATTACTGGGCGACCTATGGCACCACGCTCGCCGGGCTGATGCGCGAACATGATGTCGACCCCGGCCCCTATCTTACCGATGTTCACGACATCGACTTCTCGGTCCTGTCGCCCGATCCCGGCCTTGCGCGCAGCATCGCGGCGCTTCCCGGTCGCAAAATCATCTACACCAACGCCTGCGCGCCCTATGCCGAGAAAGTCCTTGCCGCACGCGGGCTTGGCGGCCTGTTCGATGCGATCTACGGGGTCGAGCACGCCGAGTTCCACCCCAAGCCCGACGCCCAGGCCTTTGCCACCGTCTTCGCCAAGGACGGCCTCGATCCGACCCGTGGCGCGATGTTCGAGGATGACAGCCGCAATCTCGCCGTCCCGCATGCGCTGGGGATGCAGACGGTCCATGTCGCGCCCAAGGCCGATCAGGCCTCCCACATCCACCACCACACCGACGACCTCGCCGCTTTCCTTTCCCGCCTCGTGGGGTGACATTCGGTCACATCGCCGTCACGGCCCACCGGCCTAAATGACCGGCAACCACCAGCGAGGACGCCCATGACCGCCAGCCTTTCCGCCTCAAGCCCCCGCGACCGTGCAGTCCCCGTTGTCGATCACGGCGAACGTGAGGTCCGCGCCCTCTACTTGCTTCTCACCATCGTCACGATCGCCGTCGTCCTTGCCGTCGTGATCTGGGGCCTTCCCGCGCTGGTCCTTAGCGCGCTGGTCCTGGTCCCGGTGATGTTCGTCCTCTTCGTCTTCCTCTCCCTGCCCTGACCGGCGCACTGGTCCCCGCACACTGGTCCCCGCACACTGGCCCTCGACCCCGCCCCGCCCTATGCTGCCGACCGGAGGCCCGACATGCGCGAGACGACCGATATCCTGATCTCCGGCGGCGGGGTCGCCGGGCTGACTGCCGCCTGCGCCTTCGGGTCGGCCGGATTCCGGGTGATCTGCGTCGATCCCGCGCGCCCGGTCACGGAAGCCGGGGCCGAGGGTGCCGACCTGCGCACCACCGCCTTCCTGCAACCCTCGATCCCGGTGCTGGACGCCGCTGGCCTCTGGTCGCGGCTTCAGCCCCATGCCGCAGCCCTTCAGGTCATGCGGATCATCGACGCCGGAGGCCCGGAGCCCGAAGCCCGCCTGACCAAGGACTTCGACGCCGCAGACATCTCCGACGCGCCCTTCGGCTGGAACCTCCCCAACTGGCTTCTGCGCCGCGAGATGGTCGCCCGCCTCGCCGACCTGCCGCATGTCAGCTTCCGCCCCGGCACCGGCTTCGCCCGCATGCTGCCGCGCGACACCGAGGCGCTGGTGACGCTGTCCGACGGGGTGCAGGTTTCGGCGAAACTTGTCATCGGCGCCGATGGCCGCGCCTCGCCGGTCCGTGAAGCCCTTGGGATTGCCGCGAAAACCACCCGCTACGGCCAGAAGGCGCTGGCCTTTGCCGTGGCCCATGACCTGCCCCACCAGAACATCTCGACCGAGGTCCACCGCAAGGGCGGCCCCTTCACGCTGGTGCCGCTGCCCGACCGGGACGGCAGACCCGCCTCGGCGGTGGTCTGGATGGAAACCGGGCCCGAGATCGCCCGCCTTGCCGCCCTGCCGGTTCCAGCGTTCGAGGCCGAGATGACCGCGCGGTCCTCCGGCATCCTCGGGCCGCTGACGCTGCTGACCCGGCGATCGGTCTGGCCGATCATCAGCCAGATCGCCGATCGGATGTCCGGCCCGCGGACCGTGCTGATGGCCGAGGCCGCGCATGTCGTGCCGCCCATCGGCGCGCAGGGGCTGAACATGTCGCTCGCCGATCTTGCCACCCTGCTCGACCTGGCCGACCGGCATCGCGACGATCCCGGCTGCCGCGACGTGACCGATGGCTTCCACCGCAGCCGCCACCTGGAGGTGCAGGCCCGCGTCACCGGCATCGACCTGCTGAACCGCGCCTCGATGGCCGGATCACCGCTCTTGCGCGACCTGCGCGCCAAGGCCCTGGATGCGCTGTATTCCGCCCGCCCGGTGCGGCAGATGCTGATGCGGGCGGGTCTGGGCCTTGGCAGATCAGGACCTACGCCCGAGCGGCCCTGAAGTTTCGTGCGTTTTCGCACAGGTCGGCTGCAAGTGCACAAGACAGCATGAAACCGCGAAACATGTGAGCGGTGTAACATAGCAATCGCCGTCGTTCCTGAAGAAACGCGGGGGTTCTGCGCTCAAGACCCACGGACGATCACAGTTCGAATACGGCAGGCGATCAATCGGTGATTTCCCATCGCGCCGCAGCAGGCCCATCTTCCTATCACCGCCCCAAGACGGGGCAGGTTGAGAAAAGTCAAAGGAACACAAAATGAAACGTATCGTTCTTGCCACCGCGCTTGTTGCTGCATCGGCCTTCGGTGCCATGGCTCAGGAAGCCCCGATGATGCTGTCGTCGGCGATCCAGTCGCAGATCATGGCCAAAGTTCCCGGTGTCGACCTCTCCAATCTGACCAGTTCGCAATATGACCGTCTGGTGGTTCTGTTCTCGAATCCCGATGACCTGCGTCCCGGCAGCGACCTGACCGGCAGCGTCAAGGCGATCCTGAACGCGCAGTGACCACTCGCCACTCTTCTGAAACGCACAGGCCGGAAGCTCCCATCCGGCCTGTGCCGATCAAATCCGACGCTACAGCACCTTGTCGACCGCCCGCTTCAGCCGCTCCACCGTTGCGTCCACGTCGCCCAATTTGTCCAGCCCGAAGAGCCCCAGCCGGAAGGTCCTGAACTCGGCCCCCTCGCCCACCTGCAGCGGCACGCCCGCCGCGATCTGCAGGCCTTCCGCCCGGAACTTCGCCCCGGTCTGCACCTCCGGATCGGTGGTATAGCTCACCACCACCCCCGGCGCCTGGAAGCCCTCGGCGGCCACGGACGGCACCCCCTTCGCCCCCAGCATCGCCCGCACCGCGCGCCCCAGCGCCCATTGCGCGGCCTTTGCCGCCTCGAATCCCATGGCTTTGGTCTCGACCATCGCGTCGCGGAAGCCCTGGATCGCATCGGTCGGCATCGTCGCGTGATAGGCGTGGCCGCCCTTTTCATAGGCCTCCATGATCGCGCGCCATTTCTTCAGGTCCAGCGCGAAGCTGTTCGAGCTTGTCGCCGCCAACCGCACCTCCGCCGCCGGCGACAGCAGCACCACCCCCGCCGAAGGCGAGGCCGACCAGCCCTTCTGCGGCGCCGAGATCAGCACATCCACCCCGGTCGCGGCCATGTCGACCCAGACACAACCCGAAGCAATGCAGTCCAGCACCATCAGCGCCCCGACCTCATGCGCGGCCTCGGCCAGCCGGGTGATGTAATCGTCCGGCAGGATGATTCCCGACGATGTCTCGACATGCGGGGCGAACACCGCCTCGGGCCGCATCTCGCGGATCTTCGCCACCACCTCTTCCACCGGCGGCGGCGCATAGGGCGAACGCGCGTCGTTCCCGGCCTGCCGCGCCATCACCACATGGGTTTCCGCCGCAAAGCCGCCCGCCTCGAAGATCTGCGTCCAGCGGTAGCTGAACCAGCCGTTCCGCACGATCAGGACCCGGCCCGTCCCGAACTGCCGCGCGACCGCCTCCATCGCATAGGTTCCACCGCCCGGCACCAGCGCCACGGCAGAACCCTTGTAGACTTCTTTCAGAAGGCCCGAGACATCCCGCATCACCCCCTGGAACCGCGCCGACATGTGGTTCAGCGAGCGGTCGGTGAAGACCACCGAAAATTCCTGCAACCCCTCCGGGTCGATATGGGCGTGCGGCAGTGTCATGGTGGTCCTCCGTTGGAAACGCCCCACCGTAGCAGCACCCGCAGGATGGGCAATGCTGCGCAGCTTAGCCCAAGGGCCCCGGACGCCGCTCCTCGGTCAGCAGCACATTGGCCTCGACGTTGCCCAAGCCCGGCAAGGTCATGATCCGGCGGCGCAGCACCCGCTCGAAATCCGCAATGTCGCGCGCCACCACCCGCAGGCGATAGTCGAACAGCCCCAGCACATGCTGCACCACCTGCACCTCGGGGATCGCCTGCACCGCACGCTCGAAATCCTCCAGACTGACGCGGCCCTTGGTCGCCAGCTTCACCCCCAGGAAGACCGTAACGCCGAAGCCCAGCTTCTCGCGGTCGACCTCCACCGCCAGGCCTTTCAGCACCCCCGCCTCTTCCAGCCGCCGCACCCGCCGCCAGGTTGCGGGCTGGCTTAACCCGTGCCGACGCCCCAGCTCCCCCGCCGAAAGCGTCCCCTCCGCGACCAGGTCCCGCAGGATCGCCCGGTCCATGTCATCAAGGTCGATCACAGCGGCAGGCCCCCGGTCTCCTTGATCGTCGCGACCAGCATCAGCGCCTCGACTTCGGCGATATGCGGCAGGGTCAGGATGCGGTCGCGGTAGATGCCGGTCCAGTGCCCCATGTCCCGCGCGATGACGGTCAACCGCACGTCAACCCGGCCGAGGAAGGTCTCGATGAACGTCACCTCCGGCACGTCGCGCGCCGCCTGGATGAATTCGTCGAAAGCCCGCGGGTTGGTCTTGTCCAGCGTGAAGCGCAACGAGACCTCGACCGCATAGCCAAGCGCCCGCCAGTCGATCACCGCCCCTTCCGCCTTGATCACGCCCGCCTCGCGCAGCCGGTCAAGCCGCCGCCACAGCGTCGCCCCCGTGACCCCGGCCCGGTCGGCCAGGGCGGTACGCTCCAGCCCCGGTTCGGAAAGCCAGTGCCGCAGGATGCGGCGGTCGGTGTCGTCTATCTGCATGAAAATACTGCCAGTAAGCGATTTGAAGAATGATCTTTCGCATACTTGCCGAAATTCGTCAAAGATTGAACGGTCTGTAAGCCGAAAACCCCTATTGTCCGCTCCATCAACCAGATGGAGGACGCCATGCGCGTTTACTACGACCGCGACTGCGATGTGAACCTGATCAAGGACAAGAAGGTCGCGATCCTCGGCTACGGCAGCCAAGGCCACGCCCATGCGCTGAACCTGCGCGATTCGGGCGCGAAGAACCTGGTCGTGGCGCTGCGTCCCGGCTCGCCCTCGGCGAAGAAGGCCGAAGCCGAAGGCCTGAAGGTCATGGGCATCGCCGAAGCCGCCGCCTGGTGCGACCTGATCATGTTCACCATGCCCGACGAGCTGCAGGCCGAAACCTACAAGAAATACGTCCACGACAACCTGCGTGAAGGCGCCGCGATTGCCTTCGCCCACGGCCTGAACGTCCACTTCGGCCTGATCGAGCCGAAAAAGGGCGTCGATGTCATCATGATGGCCCCGAAAGGCCCCGGCCACACCGTCCGCGGCGAATACACCAAGGGCGGCGGCGTGCCCTGCCTCGTCGCCGTCCATCAGGACGCGACCGGCAAGGCGATGGAAATCGGTCTCTCCTACTGCTCGGCCATCGGCGGCGGCCGCTCCGGCATCATCGAGACCAACTTCCGCCAGGAATGCGAGACCGACCTCTTCGGCGAGCAGGCAGTCCTCTGCGGCGGCCTTGTCGAGCTGATCCGCATGGGCTTCGAGACCCTTGTGGAAGCCGGCTACGAGCCCGAAATGGCCTATTTCGAATGCCTGCACGAGGTGAAGCTGATCGTGGACCTGATCTACGAAGGCGGCATCGCCAACATGAACTACTCGATCTCGAACACCGCCGAATATGGTGAATACGTCTCCGGCCCGCGCATCCTGCCCTATGACGAGACCAAGGCCCGGATGAAAGCCGTCCTGACCGACATCCAGACCGGCAAGTTCGTCCGCGACTTCATGCAGGAAAACGCCGTCGGCCAGCCCTTCTTCAAGGCGACCCGCCGCATCAACGACGAACACCAGATCGAAAAGGTCGGCGAAAAGCTGCGCGCGATGATGCCCTGGATTTCCAAGGGCAAGATGGTCGACAAGGCCCGGAACTGATCCACACGCCCCATGTTGCCAAGGGCCGCCCGACCGGCGGCCCTTGTCCTTGCGGGACCGGCAGTTGCCCATCCCGTCGCGAAATAAAATTGCCGTCTTGGGCAATTCGGCTATGGTCTCGGGCTATTCGGGCGCGCCGCCCCGCTTGAGGCTCTGAAATGGTCTTGCTGCCGCGCATCTTTCCGCTGGTCGCTCCCGTGCTGCGGCGCGTGCTGGGCCCCACCTCTCCCGAAATCGACGTCCTGCAACCGGCCGAGACCGTGGCCGTCACGCCCCCCGCCTGCCTGCCGGGCATGGTGCAGCGCGCCACCGCAACGGTCGAGGGCAACGAGCTGTCCTATTACCTGGAGGTGGCCACCGAAACCTCTGTCACCCATGCCCCGGCGCTGCGCATGATCTACCGCAACGCCATCGTGCGGCGGAAAGGCTTTGCAACCCCGCGCAGCAACGAAAAGCTGGGGCCGGGCCATGACCTTGCCGAGCTTCTGGGGCCGATCACCCAGGTGCAGACGCTCCGCTACTGCTACGACGATGTCACCCGGCTCTATTTCGGCCACTGGCTGACCGACGCGGTGTCCTCGGCCCTGATCGACCCGAACCGCGGCGTGCTGTGGATGCCGCCGATCCTCGGATCGACCCATTCGCAGGACTATCTTGACGCGCTCGATCTGCAGCTTGCCGAAGGTCCGGTGCTGCACGCCCAGGAGATGATCGCCTATCAGGACTATGGCCAGGGCAGCCACAAGCAGAAAAGATACGACACCATCAACCGGCGGCGGCTGGCGCGGTTCGGCGGGAACGACCCGCCGACCTCTGTCTTCATCAAGCGTGGCAGCACCGGGGTTGCCCGCGCGATCACGAATGAGGACGCCCTGATCGACGCGCTTGTCGCGCGCGGGTGGACGATCCTCGACATCGCCACGGCCAGCGTCGCCGAGATGCAGCGCGTGCTGCTAAGCGCCTCCGTCGTGGTCAGCATCGAAGGCAGCCAGCTCGACCATGCCATCCTCGCCATGCCCAGGGGCGCGGCCATGGTCATCCTTGTCCCGCAGGACCGCTTCCTTCTGCGCTTCGTGGGGCTGTGCCGCGCGCGTGGCATCCGCACGGGTTTCGTGGTGATCGAAGGCCGCCTGTCCGATGGATACCGCGCCGACCTCGGTGAAATCCTGCGGACGGTCGATCTCGCGCAGGCACGTCCCTGACGGGATGCCCCCTGCCGTGACGGCCCGCTGCGGAGCAGGCCGGACCGGATCAACCTTATCCTTTGATTTCCCGCCCCGGCTTTGGCAGCCTGCCGCCATCCCCGGCACGAGGCCCCGATGACCACCCTGATGATCCTGATGCCCACCGGCGGGCAGGTCGACACGTGGCAGATCAACGGGAAGCATGCCGCGCTGTCTGGCGCGGTGCATGCGCTGGAGGCGTGATGATCCAATGCTCGGCCTGTGGGGCGTTGATCGCCCACTCGTGG
>JAGPEG010000001.1 GCA_018057165.1 Tabrizicola sp. | reverse complement strand
GCCCGAAAGCAGGAGGGATTGCGCATGGATCTGGGGATTGCGGGAAAGCGGGCGCTGGTCTGCGCCTCGTCAAAGGGGTTGGGGCGGGGCTGTGCCGAGGCCCTGGCGGAGGCAGGCGTCGATCTGGTGATGAACGCACGCGGGGCAGAGGCGCTGGAGGCTGCGGCGCAGGACTTGCGCGCGCGGTATCAGGTGCAGATCGCGACGGTGGCCGCCGACATCACGACCGATGCCGGGCGGGCATCGGTGCTGGCGCATGGTCCCTTCGACATCCTTGTCACCAATGCCGGCGGGCCGCCGCCTGGCCTGTGGTCGGACTGGGCGCGCGAGGATTTCATCAAGGCGCTGGATGCCAACATGCTGACACCCATCGCCCTGATGCAGGCGGTGCTGCCGGGGATGATGGCGCAAGGTTGGGGCCGGGTGGTGAACATCACCAGCGTTTCGGTGAAGGCGCCCATCGCGAGCCTGGGCCTGTCGAACGCGGCGCGGACGGGGTTGACCGGGTTCGTGGCCGGGACGGCACGGCAGGTCGCGGGCAAGGGGGTCACGATCAACAACCTTCTGCCCGGCAGCCACGACACGGATCGCATCCTCGCACTGGACAGCCGCATCGCGCAGGCCAAGAACATCCCGCTTGAGACGGCGCGGGCGGACCAGCAGGCGGGCATCCCCGCCGGGCGCTATGGCACCCCGGCCGAATTCGGTGCGGCCTGCGCGTTTCTCTGTTCGCAGCATGCGGGGTTCATCGTGGGGCAGAACCTGCTTCTCGACGGCGGGGCGACCAACACGACCATGTAAGCTTGCCCCTGCCGGGCGGGGCTGCTAGGGAAAACCTGAGTATTTCCGTTGAGTTCGATGTCCGACACCCCGCCGCCGCGTCTTGAGGTTCGCCATGTTGTCCGCTCTTTCGGCGGGCGGCGGGTGGTGGATGATGTATCGCTGTCCGTCGCGGCGGGGCAGGTGACTTGCCTGCTCGGGCCGTCAGGTTGCGGGAAATCGACCACGTTGCGGATGATCGCCGGGGTCGAGCGGGCGGATGCGGGCGAGGTGCGGCTGGACGGCGTCACGGTTGCCGGGCCGGGGGTGCATGTGCCGCCCGAAGTGCGCTCTGTCGGGCTGATGTTCCAGGATTTCGCGCTTTTCCCGCATCTGACTGTGGCCGACAACGTGGGTTTCGGGCTGCGCATCGACCGGGCAGAGAAGGCGCGACGCATCGAAGAACTGCTTGAAAAGGTGGATCTTGCCGGTTTCGGGCGCAAGCACCCGCACCAGCTTTCGGGGGGCGAGCAGCAACGGGTGGCGCTGGCCCGCGCCCTGGCCCCGCGCCCGCGCGTGATGTTGATGGACGAGCCGTTCTCGGGTCTCGACAACCGCCTGCGCGACGGCATCCGCGACCGCACGCTGGAGCTTCTGAAAGAGGCAGGCACCGCGGTCCTTCTGGTCACGCACGAGCCCGACGAGGCGATGCGGATGGCCGACGAGATCGCGCTGATGCGGGCGGGGCGGATCGTGCAGCAGGGCGCGCCCTACAACGTGTACAACGCCCCGGTCGACAAGGCAGCGGCGGCGTTCTTCAGCGATATCAACGTGATCCGGGGCACCTCGCGCGGGGCACTCACCGCCACACCCTTCGGCGAATTCCTGACGCCCGGCCACCGCGACGGGGCCGAGGTCGAGATCGTGATCCGCCCGCAGCATTTGCGCATCGACTTTGACCGGGGCGGACGCGGCCCCAATCCGACGCCGGAAGACGGCACCCCGGCGCGCGGCACGGTCTTGCGCAGCCGCTATCTTGGCCGCGAGAGCCTGGTCGATTTCGCGATGGACTTCGAAGGCGCGAAGCTCACCGCCTCTGTGCCGGGGGTGTTCCTGCCGAAGCCGGGAACCGTCCTCTGGCTGATGATCCGGCGGGACCGCTGCTTCGTGTTCGGGGTCTGACGCAACGCCCGGATCGCCCCGGCCACGCCCGAAGGCATGACCTCAGCCCTCTGTCTCGATCCCCGATTGCGGCAACAGGGTCGCGACCTTGTAGAGCAGGCTGCGCGCCGCCTTGGCCCTTGGGTTCCCCTCTTGCCCGACATGGCGCAGGCCTTCCACCAACGCCTCCAGCTCCTCGGGTGTCAGCATCGTGGGCGGCAGCATCAGCGGCGAGCGCAGGATGTAGCCAAGGCCGCGTTCCCCCGTCACCGGCAGGCCGGTCGCCGCCAGCATCTCCATGTCGCGCCAGATCGTGCGGGTGGAAACGCCGAGTCGCCCGGCCAGCTCGGACGCCGTGTGCAGCCGCCCGTCGCGCAGGGACTGGACGATGTCATAAAGGCGCGCGTCACGTTTCATGGCTGACTCCGGGGTAGGGGCCCCCACTTACTGACAAAATACTGTCAGTAGACTGCGCCGGGCAAGTGGCTTCGGTCTTGGAAGCGGGGGCCGGGCGGACCTATTAGGGGTCAGACAATCCCCGGCCGGCCCTTTCGGCCAAGAAAATGGAGATGACGACATGCATATGGGAAGCCCGCTTCAGCTTCTGCTGATCGCAATCGTGGTGCTGGTGCTCTTCGGACGCGGCAAGATCGCCGGGATGATGGGCGAATTCGGCAAGGGCATCACCGCCTTCAAGAAGGGCGTCCGCGAAGGCTCGGAAGAGGTGGAAAAGCAGGCCGCCGACGAGGCGAAGGACGTTACGCCCAAGGACGCAACGCCCAAGGACAAGGTCTGAGTCTCCGGCGAAACTGCGGCGCGACCCTTCGGAAGGCGTAAGACATGTTCGATATCGGCTGGATGGAACTGATGGTGATCGGCGTCGTGGCGCTGATCGTCGTGGGGCCCAAGGATCTGCCCGAGATGTTCCGGCAGTTGGGGCGGTTCACGGCGAAGGTCCGCACCATGGGCCGTGAGTTCAGCCGCGCGATGGAACAGGCTGCCAAGGAAAGCGGGGTCGATGAAGTCCGCCGCGATCTGAAGGCGGTGGCGAACCCGGTCTCGAACGGGATGCAAAGCCTGAAATCCGCCGCCGACAAGTTCGAGAAATGGGACCCGGTGAAGAACGCCGCCCGCCCCTCGGCGCCGACGGTCCCCCAGACCCCGCCGCCGGTGCAGCCACAGGCCGCAGTGCCAGTCGCCGACACCCCCGCGCCCGGACCCGCGACACAGGCGCTGATCGACAAGCAGGCGGCGCGCAAGTCGATCATGGATGAAATGAACGCGAAGCTGAAGGCGCTGGACGCAAGCGATGCGCCCGAGATTGCCCAGCCCGCGAAAGCGCCGGGGCGTCGGCGCAAAGCCAAGGGCGATGAGGCATGACGAAGCAAGACAGCATCGACGACAGCTCGGCCCCCCTGATCGAGCATCTGGCCGAACTGAGGAATCGCATCCTTTACTCCATCGCGGCCTTCACGGCGGCGTTCCTGTTTGCCTGGGTGTTCTGGAAGCCGGTCTTCGACCTGTTGTCCGCGCCCTTGTGCAATGTCCTGGTCGCACGCGGGCAGCAATGCCAGCTGGTGCTGATCAAGATGCAGGAAGGCTTTTTCGTCTCGATGAAGATCGGTCTCTGGGGCGGCTTCGCGCTGGCGTTTCCGGTCATCGCCTACCAGCTGTATCGCTTTGTCGCCCCCGGCCTGTACCGCAGCGAGAAGGCCGCGTTCCTGCCCTTCCTGGTCGCATCGCCGATCATGTTCTGCCTGGGCGGCGCGGTGGCCTATTTCGTGATCCTGCCCTGGGCCTTCGATTTCTTCCTGTCCTATCAGGACAGCTTCAAGGCCACCCTCGAAGAGGGCAGCGCAGTCGCAAGCAACGCCCCTGCGGGAGTGGTGTTCCAGGGCTCGATGGAAAGCTATCTCGCGCTCACCATGAGCTTCGTGATGGCCTTCGGCATCTGCTTCCAGCTGCCGGTCCTCTTGTCGCTGATGGGGCGGGCGGGGCTGGCATCCTCGCGCGGGTTGCGGGCGATGCGCAAATATGCGGTGGTCGGCATCCTGGCCGTCGCCGCGATGGTGACGCCGCCCGATGTGATGAGCCAGCTGATCCTGTTTGCGGTGATCTACCCGCTGTATGAAATCTCGATCTTCCTTGTGAGCCGGTTCGAGAAGCAGCGCGAGACGCAGATGCGGGCCGATGGCACCTGGGTCGACATCGACGAGGATGACGAGGCAGAAGCGGGCTCCAAGGCATGAGCGACCCGCTTGACCGTATCGCGGCGGCGCTGGAGCGGCTGGCTCCGGCACCGATCCCCGCGCCCGACTTCGCGGCCGAGGCTTTCGTCTGGCATATTGCGCCCGACCGGCTGGAGCCGGTGGCCCATGTCGCCCGCGTCGACATCGGGCTTCTGATCGGGGTCAACCGTTCGCGCGACACTCTCTTGGAGAACACCCGGCATTTCGCCGCCGGGTTGCCTGCGAACAACGCTCTCCTCTGGGGCGCGCGCGGGATGGGAAAATCCTCGCTGGTGAAGGCCGTCCATGCCCAGGTCCGGGCGGAAGGGCATGACCTGAAGATCGTGGAGCTTTCGCGTGAGGACCTGCCTTCCGTCCAGCGCCTGCTTCAGCACCTGCGCGCGGCCCCGCAGCGTTTCCTTCTGTTCTGCGACGACCTGTCGTTCAGCCATGACGACCAGCACTACAAGTCGCTGAAGGCCGTGCTGGATGGCGGGATCGAGGGGCGGCCCGAGAATGTGCTGTTCTACGCGACCAGCAATCGCCGCCACCTGATGCCGCGCGACATGATCGAGAATGAACGGTCGACGGCGATCAACCCCAGTGAGGCGGTGGAGGAGAAGGTCTCCCTGTCCGACCGTTTCGGACTATGGCTCGGCTTCCATCCCTGCTCGCAGGACGACTACCTGGCGATGATCCGCGGCTATTGCGCGGCGCATGGCGTCAAGGTCCCCGAGGACCGGCTTCATGCCGAGGCGGTGGAATGGCAGGCGACGCGGGGCGCCCGGTCGGGGCGGGTGGCCTGGCAGTTCTTCTGTGACCTTGCCGCGCGCGAAGGGGTGCGCATCCGGGCGTGACATGTGATCTTCCCTTGCGGCGGGCGGCGTCTCGCCTTACGCGGAGTATATCATGATCACCGAAATCCTGGTCATCCTGGCCCTGATCGTCCTGAACGGCGTGCTCGCCATGTCCGAGCTGGCCATCGTCAGCGCAAGGCCCGCCCGCCTGAAGCCGCTGGAGGCCAAAAGCCGCGGCGCGCGCATGGCCTTGCGGCTGGCCGAACATCCCGGCCGGTTCCTGTCGACGGTGCAGATCGGGATCACCGCCGTCGGCGTCCTGTCCGGGGCACTGTCGGGCGCGACCCTGGGCCTGCGCTTGCAGCAATGGCTGCAGGCGCAGGGCATGGCCGCCGACTGGGCCTCGACCCTTGGCGTGGGGGGCGTCGTCGTCGCGATCACCTATGTCAGCCTGATCGTGGGCGAGCTGGTGCCGAAGCAGCTTGCGCTGCGTGACGCCGAAGGCATCGCGATCCGGATGGCCCCGGCGATGACCTTCCTGTCCGTCATCGGCGCCCCGATCGTCTGGCTTCTCGACCGTTCCGGCCGCGTCCTTCTCTGGCTTCTCGGTCAGCGCGGCGAAAGCGAGAACCGCGTGACGGAAGAAGAGGTCCATGTCCTGCTTGCCGAGGCGCATGAAGGCGGGGTGCTGGAAACCGAAGAGCGCGAGATGATCACCGGCGTCATGCGCCTGTCCGACCGCACCGCCCGCGCCCTGATGACCCCGCGCCACGAAGTCGAGATGCTGCCGCTGGACGCCACCGGCGCCGAGGCCGTCGCCGCGATCCGCAAGGTCGCCCGACCCCGGATGCCCGTCGCTGATGCCGGGGGCGAGGTGGTGGGCATCGTGCTCTTGTCCGACGCCTTCCAGGCCGTCTCACGCCGGGAAACGCTGGACCTCAAGGCGCTGGTCCACGACGTGCCGGTGGTGTCGGATCAGGCCGAGGCACTGGACGTCCTTGAAATCCTGCAGAAATCCGAACACCATTTCGCGCTGGTCTATGACGAATATGGCCATTTCGAAGGCATCATCACCAGCGGAGACGTGCTTGCCGCGATCACCGGCGCGATTGCGGCAAGCGACACCGACGAACCCGCCATGGTCGAACGCGAGGACGGCAGCCATCTGGTTGCAGGCTGGATGCCGGTCGACGAATTCTGCGACTGGCTCGGCCTTCCGCACGAGCTGGCGGGGGAATACGATACGGTCGCCGGCCTGATCCTGCACCAGCTGGGCCGGATTCCCGAACTCGGCGCCAGCTTCACCGCCGAGGGCTACCGCTTCGAGGTCATCGACCTTGACGGCCGCCGCATCGACAAGGTGCTGGTGGCACGGGTCGCGGACTGATTGCCGGACGGTGGCGAAACGCCTATACTTGCGCGCAGGAGACCCCATGCGCATCGAAAAGAAAGCCGACATCGACCGCTGGACCAAGCCCGACGGCCCCGAGGTTCAGCCGGAGCCCGGCTATGACGAATGGCTTGAGGCCGAACTCGCGGCAGGCATTGCCGAGCTGGAGGCGGGCAAAGGTATCTCCGCCGCTGAGGTTTGGAAGTCTCTCGGCCTGGAATGAAGCTGATCATTTCGCCGCTGGCAGCCTATCGGTTGCGGGAAATCCAGGCCCATATCGCACTGGACGGAAACCTGAACGCTGCCTTGCGTGTCGTGCTGCGCATCCGGCAGACTGCAGAAATCCTGACGGTGTCCCACACCAGCCAGAAGCCGCAACTTTTCAGCTAATCCCGAACTTTCGCAGAAACCCCGGCCCTGCCTCCTACTGCAGATACCCCACCGGATCGAAGCTTTGCTTCGAGGTATTGCGCACCTCGAAATGCACGAAGGCCGGGTTGCCCGCCGCGACCTTGCCGATCTCCTGGCCGCGCTTCACCTTGTCGCCCTTCTTCACCACCATGCCCGAAACGCCGACATAGACCGTCAAGAGGTCCCCGGCGTGGCGGATGATCACGATCCCCTTGCCGTTGGTGTCCGCCGACAGCACCGTCACCGTGCCCGTATCCGCCGCCTTCACGCTGCTTCCCGCAGCGGCGGCGATGTCGATCCCCTGGTTCTTCTTCGCGTCATAGCCCCGGATGATCTTGCCCGAGGCCGGCATCGCCATCTTCGAAGGCTTGGTCTTTTCCGCCCCGAGGTCGGGCGAGGCCGGGGTGCCCTTGGGCTTGGTCCCGCTGGCCTCGGTCTTCTCGTCGGGCAGCGGCGTCTTGGCCGAGGGCGGCTCGGGCGTGGGTGAGCCTGCGCCCGGCGCGGTCGGCACCGGCTCCGGGTCCGGCGCGGCGGCGGTGGCAATGGGGATGATCAGCGTCTGCCCCTCGCGCACCGCCATGTCGGAGCCAAGCTGGTTCCAGTCCGCCAGCGCCTTGGCCGAGACATTGTAGGTCCGCGCGATGGTGAAGGCCGTCTCGCCCCGCGCGACACGGTGGGTCAGCGGCTGGCCCGAGACCGGCTTCGAGGCCACGGGCGAGGGGGCGACGGGCGTCGGCCCCGCCGCGTCCAGCGCGGTGGTGGCGATCGAGGTGATGTCGACCGAGCCACCGCCCGAGCCAGTGCCGCCGATCACCGCCGGTTGCGGCATGGCCGAGACCCGCTTCGGCAGCAAGAGCATCTCGCCCTCGCGCAGGGGGTCGGTCGGGCGCAGGGCATTGGTGCGCGCCAGATCTTCGGGGGTCATGCCCAGCCGGCCCGCCATGCTGGCGACGGTTTCCCCGCGCCGGGCGCTGGCCATCTGGTAATCGGGGTAGGAAATGATGCCGTTGCCATCGGGTGTCGGCGCCGCCGCTGTCGCCTGCCGCGCGGCGTCCGACGTGTCGCCGCCGCCTGCGCGCAGGTCCCAGTCGAGGTTGCCGGTGTCCATGCACCCTGCCAGCGCCAAGGCACTTGCGCCAAGCACCAAGGTTGCCCGCAGTCTTGATCCGGTTCTTGTCATGTCAGCCCGCCTGATGTTCTGCCCGCCCGGGTTCGGCCCGGTTTCTGGGCCGGTAGTCTACTCGGACCCCAGCCCTTCGACCAGTGGCACAAAGCGCACTGGGCGAAGTTCTTCGTAATCAAAACCGCTTTGGGTGCGTGTGACCTTGATCAGCGCCTGCACCGCGTCGGACTGGCCGACCGGAACCACCATGATCCCGCCGGGCTTCAGCTGCTCCAGCAAGGGGCCGGGGGGGTCTTCCGCAGCGGCGGTCACAAGGATGCGGTCGAAGGGGGCCTGGTCCGGCAGCCCGTGCGAGCCATCCGCCGTGATGGTGGTGATGTTCACCAGGTCGAGCTTGCGGAACAGATCGCCCGCCTCGCGCACCAGACGGCGGTAACGGTCGACGGTATAGACCCGGCGGGCAAGCTGCGACAGGATCGCCGCCTGATAGCCCGACCCGGTGCCCACCTCCAGCACCGTGTCGCGCGGGTTCACCTGCAGCGCCTGCGTCATCAGCCCCACGACCGAGGGCTGGCTGATGGTCTGGCCGCAGGCGATGGGCAGCGGCATGTCCTCATAGGCCCGGTCGGCGAAGGTGCCGCGGACGAAAAGACCACGGTCGATCCTCTCCATCGCGGTCAGGACGCGGCTGTCGGTCACGCCGCGCGTGCGGAGGGCAAAGAGAAAGCGCATCTTGCGTTCGGCAAGCAGGTCGGAGGTCGGTTCGTCCTCCGCCCCTCTGGTCATGCCAGCCTCGCCTCCAGATCGGCGAGCAGGTCATGCGCGGTCAGGTCGGCGCGCATCGGTGTGATCGAGATGAAGCCGTCCAGGTTCACCGCCGCATCGCTGCCGGGCAGGGTGGGGGTGTGCTGCGGGCCGCCCCTGACCCACAGGAACTTGCGGCCGGTGGGCGACATCTGCCGCTCGACCGAAAACGCCGTGTCGCGGCGGAAGCCCTGCGGCGCGACCATCATGCCCTTGGTCGTCCTGGCGGGCAGCGGCGGGAAATTGATGTTGTAGAAGGTGCGGTAATCGCCCGTCGCCCAGAGCCCCTTGTCCAGCAGCGCCCGCACCACGGCGGCGCCATGCACACGGGCGGACTCGAACGGATCGGCCAGCTTCGCATTGCCCGGCCCGAAGAACTGCGACATCGCAATCGCCGGAACGCCCTGCAGCGCCGCCTCCATCGCCCCGCCGATGGTGCCGGAATAGAGCACGTTTTCGGCCGCGTTGTTGCCCCGGTTGACGCCCGACAGCACCAGGTCGGGCTTCGCCCCGTCCAGCACGTCGTAGATCGCCGCCAGCACGCAATCGGCCGGCGAGCCTTCGGCGGCAAAGCGGCGCGACCCCATCTCGGCGATCATCATCGGGTGGGTGTAGCTGATGCAATGCCCGACGCCGGATTGCTCGAACGCCGGGGCGACGGTCCAGACCTCGCCCTCCGGCCCGGCGATCTCGGTGGCGATCCGGGTCAGGACCTCCAGTCCCGGCGCGTTGATGCCATCGTCATTGGTGATCAGGATGCGCATTATGGGGTTCCTTCGGGCTTGCCCCTGATTAGACGAGCCGTGAGGGCGCTTCAAGGCAAAGGCTGCGCGGCGTGCGACTTCGTCTTCTCCGCGCGTGACATCCCGACCCAGCGAGGAGTGACGACGTCATCGACGAGTGGTACCTGCAAGGGCTGACATGGTTAAGCTCACCTGAACGCGAACGACCAACCCTTTGAAAGGATTGGGCGTGGTTTTCTTGTCCACTGTGGACAGGTTCAGGCGTCGCGCGTCGCGATCCAGTCGTGGTCCGGGTCATTCTTGAACCGCCACTTGCGGATCGGTCCGGCCATTACGTTCAGATAATACATCTCATAGCCATAGGGCGCCCCGCAGGGATGGTGCCCCTTCGGGACCAGCGTGACATCGTGGTTCTTCACCGCCAGCGTCTCGTCCAGCGAGCCGTCCTCGGTATAGACCCGCTGGATGCCGAAACCCTGCGCCGGGTTGAGGCGCATATAGTAGGTCTCTTCCAGATAGGTCATGTTCGGAAAGTCATCCTCGTCATGCCGGTGGCTGGGGTAGGAGGACCAGTTCCCGGCGGGAGTGAAAACCTCGGTCACCAGCAGGCTGTCGGCCACATCCAGCGCCTCCATCGCGATGTTGTTCACATGGCGGGTGTTGGTCCCCTTGCCGCGCGGGGTGAGGGTGATCCCCTCCGGCCCCAGCCTGCGGGCGGGGTGGTTGCCGTGGCCAGGCGCCTTGCAGACTCCGATGGTGCAAGGGGTGGTGGCGGTGGCCTTCCACTGGCTCCCGTTCGGGACATAGAGGCAATGCGGCGGGGTCTTCTCGAAGACATCCATCCGGTCGCCCATCTCGCCCCAGTCCTGCCCCGCTGCCTGCACCTGCGCCTTGCCCTCGACGATCACGAGGATCACTTCCTCATCCCCCGTCACCTCCTCGGCCACGTCCCCCGGTTCAAGCCGGTAGAGGGTGAAGCCGACATAGCCCCATCCCGCAGAGGCCGGGGTCACCTCATGCACCTTGCCGCGCGTGCCGGTGGGTTTGAAAAGGAGGTCGGGCATGGGTGCGGTCCTTCAGGAAGGGCGGGAGTGGTCGATCATCAGGCCCGCCGTTTTGCAGACCTTCAGGATATGCTCGTAGCCCAGCTTTGAATACTCATAGGGCGGGGCCTTGGCCGGGTCCTGCTCGGCCTCGACCACGATCCAGCCGTTGTAACCCATCGCCTTCAGCTTGTCGGTGACGGCCTGAAAGTCGATGCAGCCGTCGCCCGGCACGGTGAAAGCCCCGGCGATCACCGCGTCTAGGAAGCTTTTCCGGTTCTCGCGGATGTCCTGCACCACCTCCGGGCGGATGTCCTTGAAGTGGACATGGTGGACCCGGTCGGCCCAGCGGTTCAGGACACGCATGACATCGGCCCCGCCGAACAGAAGGTGGCCGGTGTCCAACAGGAGCTTCACGTCGGGCGTCGAACCTTCCATCAGCGCGTTCACGTCGTCTTCGCTTTCGACGAAGGACCCCATGTGGTGATGGTAGGCCAAGGTCATCCCCTGATCGGCCATCCATTTCGCCAGTTCGGACAGCTTCGCGCCATAGGCCCGCACATCGGCAGCGGAGAATTTCGGCCGGTCGTTCACCGGAACCGCGATGTTGCCCTGCACGGTGTTCGAGCATTCGGCATAGACGATGCAGGGGGCCTTCAGGGCAACGAACTGCTCGACTTGGCGACGCACCGCCGCGATCTCGGTCTTCACGTCATTGACCAGAAGATTGCCCGAACACCAGCCGCCGCAGAGCGACAGCCCGTTGGCGGTGAGGTAAGCCCCGAGGCCCGCCGTGTCCGAGGGCATCCGTCGCCCGCGTTCGACGCCGGTATAACCGATCTCGCGCGCCTCGCTCAGCGCCTGCTCCATCGTATAGGCGGCGGTCAGGTCCGGCAGGTCGTCGTTCTGCCAGCTGATAGGCGAAATCCCGATCTTAACGCTCATATTCGTTCTCTCAGTTGAGCAGCCATTGGGCACGGGTGCCCGCTTCATAGCCCTCGCGGGCCTCGTTCACTTCGCGGCGATCCGAGACCTCGGGCACGGCGACATCCCACCAGTGCCCGCCCGCGCCGGTGCCGGGCATGGGGTCGGTGTCGATGACGATGACGGTCGGGATCGTCGCGGTCTTGGCTCCTCGCATCGCGGCTTCCAACTCGCCGATCCCGGCGGCCTTCATCACGTTCGCCCCCATGCTGCGGGCATGGGCGACGAAGTCGATATTGGCCGCGTTCACATGATAGCTGTCGTCCAGCATGTTGTTGAACGGCGCGCCGCCGATGGCCTTTTGCAGCCGGTTGATGCAGCCATAACCCCGGTTGTCGGTCAGGACCACGGTGAAGGGGATGCCCATCATCACGGCGGTCGCGAGTTCACTGTTCGCCATCATGTAGCTGCCATCGCCGATCATGCAGATGACGTCACGCTCCGGCAGCGCCATCTTGATCCCCATCGCCCCGGCAACCTCATAGCCCATGCAGGAGAAGCCGTATTCCATGTGATAGCCGCCCTGCGCCGCGCGCCAAAGGACATGCAGCGCGCCGGGCATGGTGCCTGCGGCGCACATGATCACCGAGTCCTTGCCGGTGTTCCGGTCCACCGCGCCGATCACCTGCGCGTCGGTCGGCAGGTTGTTGCTCTTGGGGGCGGCAAAGAGGGCATCGGTGGTCTGGAACCACTTGTCCCGCGCGCCGAAATCCGGGTCTGCGAAGCGGTGCTTGCCAAGCGCCGCGCTGATCTTTTCCAGCGCGACTTTCGCGTCGGAGACCAGCGGCTGTGCGGCGCGCTTCGCGGCATCATAGCCGTGGATGTTGATCGACAGCAGCTTGCGGTTCGGCGTGCTGAACACGGTCCAGCTGCCAGTTGTGAAGTCCTGGAACCTTGTGCCGACACCGATCACCAGGTCGGCCTTCGCCGCCAACTCGTTGCCGCAGCCGGTGCCGGTGACGCCGGGCGAGCCGAAGTGCAGCTTCTCCTCCCAGTCCACCGCGCCCTTCCCGGCCTGGGTTTCCACCAGCGGGATGTTGTGCGCCTTGGCGAAGTCGAGAAGTGTTTTCTCGGCCCCGGAATAGAGCACGCCACCCCCCGCAACGATCAGCGGGGTTTTCGCGGATTTGATCGCGGCGACGGCGGCTTCCAGTTCGCGCTGGTCGGGTTCGGGGCGGCGGATGTGCCAGGTGCGGGGCTCGAAAAAGTCGGCGGGGTAGTCATAGGCTTCCGCTTGCGTGTCCTGACAGAAGGCCAGGCAGACCGGGCCGCAGTTGGCGGGGTCGGTCATCACCCGCAGCGCACGGGGCAGGGCGGTCAGGATATGTTCCGGGCGGCTGATCCGGTCGAAGTAGCGCACGACCGGGCGGAAGCAGTCGTTGGCGCTGACCGTCGCGTCGTCGAAATCCTCGATCTGTTGCAGCACCGGGTCGGGCGCGCGGTTGGCGAAGACGTCGCCAGGGATGAAGAGCACCGGCAGGCGGTTGACATGGGCCAGCGCCGCTGCCGTCACCATGTTGGTCGCCCCCGGCCCGATCGAGGAGGTCACGGCCATCGCGCGCCTACGCCCCTTCGCCTTGGCATAGGCGATGGCGGCATGGGCCATGGTCTGCTCGTTATGGCCGCGCCAGGTGGGGATCACCTCGCGGTGGGCGTGCAGCGCCTCGCCCAAGCCCGCCACATTGCCATGGCCGAAGATCGCCCAGACACCTTCGATGAAGCGCGAGCCATCCTCGGCCTGTTGCACCGAAAGCCAGCGGACAAGCGCCTGCGCGGCGGTAAGGCGGATCGTGGTCATGCTTTGGCTCCCTCGCGCACCTTGTCCCAGAGGGCGGCAAGGCGGGCATAACGGTCGGACATCATCGTGACAGCGGCCGCATCGGTCATCTCGCCCTTCAGCCAGCCGCGCGCGGCGTCGCCGAAGATCGTGCGGCCGATGGCGAAGCCCCTGACCAGCGGGTGTTTGGCGGCCAGCGCCAGCGAGGCCGAGAGGTCTGCTTCGCTGGCATCAAGGCCGAGGACGACGATGCCGCGCACATGCGGGTCGTTCGCGGTGATCGCGGCGCAGGCGTTTTCCCAGGCGGCATCGCTGGTGAAGGGTTCCAGCTTCCACCAGTCGGGATAGACGCCAAGGTCATAGAAGCGCTGGATGATCTGGGCCGAGGTCCGGTCGTTGGTCGGGGCGACCTTCGACGGGATGATCTCCAGCAGCATCTCCAGCCGGTTGCGGCGGCAGGCGTGGAACAGGCGGCGGACGGTGTCTTCCTGGGCCGCCTTCGTCGCGGCATCGTCGTCGGGGTGATAGAAGCACAGCACCTTGACCACATGTTCCAGCGGCCATTCCTGCAAGCCGCCGAAATCCGGGCCGATCTCGGGTTCCAGCACCAGCGGGCGTGAGCCGGGCCATTCCACCGGACGCCCGATCCAGAGGCCGGTGCCTGCCGCCTGGAACAGGGCATCGCGGCCAAGGCGGCTGTCGCAGAGCACGCCATAGCCGGGCTTGCCACCCGCCACTTGCAGCGCCGCCTTCAGGCACAGCTCCTTGAAGGCACCGATCCTGGCGGGGGTGGCCCCCTCCATCGCCTCAAGCTGCATCCGGTGGTCGAAGGCGAAGACCCGCATCACCGACCAATCCTTGTGGCGGTTCGTTGCCCAATGGACCTGCTCCAGCGCCGGGTCCTTGCGCAGGGCCTTTTCCTTGACGCCGCGCTGAAGGAAGAACTGCAACTCCTCCCAACTGGGATAGGCCGGGGTGCAACCGTGGCGAGACACGGCAAAGGCCCCGCAGGCATTGGCGTATTTCAGCGCGACGGGCCAGGGTTCGCCATCCAGCCAGCCCTTGATCAGGCCCGACATGAAGCCGTCGCCCGCGCCGAGGACGTTGAACACCTCTATCGGGAAGCCGGGGCCGGATTCGCCATCGTCAAGGCTGTCCGGGACTGCGCCGGTGAAGGCAACAGCCCCCATCGGGCCGCGCTTGCAGACGAGGGTGGCTTTGCTGACCGCCCGAACCGCGCGGAGGGCGGCGATGGTGTCGGTGGTGCCGCCGGCAATGTGGAATTCTTCTTCCGTGCCGACGATCAGGTCGAAGAAATGCAAGCTGGATTGCAGCTTCGCCGTGACGGCGGCGGACTCGATGAAGCGGTTCTCGCCGTCGCCATGGCCGGACAGGCCCCAGAGGTTCGGGCGGTAGTCGATGTCCAGCGCCGTTTGCAGCCCGTGCTTCCGCGCCAGGGTCAACGCTTTCAAGACCGCAGCCTCGGTCCTGGTGTTGGAGAGATGTGTGCCGGTGGCGACCACCGACCGCGCCTCGGCGATGAAGCTTTCGTCGATGTCGCCCACGTCAAGCGCCATGTCGGCGCAGTTTTCCCGGTAGAAGATCAGCGGGAACTGCTTGTCGTCGCGAATGCCCAGCAGAACCAGCGCGGTCAGCCGTTCCGGGTCGGTCTTCACCCCGCGCACGTCGACGCCTTCCTTCGCCAGCTCCTCGCGGATGAAGCGACCCATGTGTTCGTCGCCGACCCTTGTGATCAGCGCCGATTTCAGCCCCAGCCGCGCGGTACCCGCCGCCATGTTGGTGGGCGAGCCGCCGATGTATTTCTGGAACGATCCCATGTCCTCCAGCCGTCCGCCGACCTGCGCGCCGTACAGGTCGACCGAAGACCGGCCAATGGTGATCACATCAAGCGGGCGGGGCTGGGACATGCGGAGGCTCCGTTGGGCCGAGTCGGACCGTCTTTATGGAACATTTATTCCATTTTTCCGAGTCGGGGAAGCTCTAAGTTTCCCGCCGCGCCGCCACTGCGACCGCCAGCGACAGGGCCAGCGCGATCACCGCCGACAGCGACCGGAAGGCGCCGAAGTCGATCTCGGTCACGGTCAGGATCGTGTCGGCCAACCCGGCCAGAGGGCTGGCTGCCGGATCGGTCAGCACCACGACCGGCAGGCCCCTGTCGCGGGCATGGGCGGCAAGGGCCAGGGTTTCCTCGGAATAGGGTGCGAAGGTGATGGCCAGCAGCGCATCCCCCGGTTGCAGGATCGACCGATGCCCCAGCCCCGCGACACCGTCATGCAGCACCGCCGGGACGCCCAGCTTGTCGAAGACATAGGCCAGATAGCTTGCCACCGGGAACGACCGGCGAAACCCCGCAAGATGGATGGTCCGGGCCGTGGCCAGCGTCGTAACTGCCTGATCCAGAGCGGTTTCGTTCAGGTCTCGCGCAAGCGCCTCCATCGACTGACGCCCGGCTTCGACGAATTCGGCCACCAGTGCGGCGGGCTGGCCCGCCCCCCCGGCCTTCAGGTTGGCAAGCCGTGTCGCATAATCGGGCGCAGCGCGGGACAGCGCCGAGCGGAACAGGCGCTGCATTTCGGCAAAGCCGGTGAACCCCATGATCTGACAGAACCGCATCACCGCAGACGGCGGCACCCCGGCCCCCTGCGCCACCTGCGCCACGGTGGAAAGCGCGATGGAATCAAGATGCCGCGCAACATGATCGGCACATTGCTGCAAGCGGCGCGGCAGTTGTCCGTTCAGCGCCAAAAGTCGCTCACGGAAGGCATCGACCGTTTCCGGCGGTTCGCTCGACGGCTCTCCCTTCGGCATTGCGGCTCTCTTGGTTGATCAGGATCAGCATAGCATACGGAATGGATGTTCCAATACCTCATTCCGTTGGACAAATCATCGCAGCCGGGACGGCTTCAGTCCTGACGGAGTGAAATGATCCGGGAAACACAGCGCGGCACAGGTGCGGACCGTGGTCAGTGCCTCGTCCCGGTCATAGGGCGCCGTCATCGTCATCAGGTCCAGCCAGGTGCCCTCGATGGTGACGCGGATCACCCTGGCCACATGGCGCGCGTCCCGACCGTAGGTGCCAGCATCGCTCAGCCGCTGGCAGATCGCCTCAAGCTGAAGGTTGTAGGCGTCATCCTTCTCGCCGCAGGCCTGCTGATACAGTGGCCGCGACTGCGCCTCGCCCCAGAAACTGCACCAGGCCGCCAGCCGGGCGGGCGTGCAGATCGCCGGATTGAAATCGGCCTCGATCAGGGCGTTCAGCTGCTCGGCCGGGTCGTCACCGGCCTGCGACAGCGCCGCCTGCCAGTTCTGCCGGTATTCCTCGGCCAGAAAGGTCAGCGTCTCGGCCAGCAGCCTTTCCTTGCTTTCGAAATGGAACAGCACCAGGCCGTGCGACAGTCCCGCGGCGCGGGCGACATCGGTCAGGGTGATGCGGGAAAAACCGCGCGCCGCCAGCGTCTCGATGGTCGAGGCAATAAGCTGCGCCCGCCGGGCCTCGCGGCTCATCGTGCGGGGGGCAGGGTCCTTGGTATGCAGGGTTTCGTCCAGGTTGTCCCCCAGTGTTCTGGCCGCATCTGATACCGACGCTGTGGCAGAAGACAACGGGGAAGTCGCGGCCTGGATGCGGGAAGGCCCCGCAGGGGGTGCGGGGCCCTCGACAGACTGAGGCAGAGGGGGGTTATTGCTGCTTCAGCTTGTTGTATTCGTCAAGGCCGGTGGCGACGATGTCGTACCATTCGCCCGATTCCCGCATCTCGGTGATGCCGCGGTTCAGCATGGCGATGTAGACCCGACCGCGCGGATTGCTCTTCGCCGTCAGGAAGTGGTACGAGATGAAGGTCGCGATTGCCGGGTTGGTCATGACCTTGTCGGTCACGCCAAGCTCGGTGAAGTTGGAGACCGAGGTTTCGGTTTCGATCGAATAGATGTCGACTTCGCCCTTCATCAGCATTTCGGCGCAATCCAGCGGGTTCTTCGGCTGGACGTATTCGACGACCGGGGGGGTCAGGCCCTGAACTTCAAGGTCGCCAAGCGGCCAGGCTTCCGGACGGCAGATTTTCGCACCGGCATATTCGTCGAAGGACCGCGCGTTGGCGTATTTGCTGTCGGGAAGCGTGTTGAACGTATAGGCCGCTTCGTAGATCGGCAGCGAGAAGTCGAATTCGGTGCACATCCGGGCCGAGAACTCGCCCAGCATGTCCAGCTTGGAGCAATCAGGCGCTTCCCAGGCAATCGAGACGTCGAAGGCACCCGAGGGCAGCAGAACGTCGATATGCGACATCCAGTCATCGACGTAGGAGACTTCGTAGCCGCGGTCGTTGCCGCCGCGCTGCATTGCAGTGGCCGCCATGCGGACGAAGATCCCGCCACCGTTCAGCGATTCATCGGTGAAGGGCTGCCAGTTGTTCGAGGTCACGAACTTCAGCGGCGGCTCGTAGACGTTCGACTTCGTCTTGGTGGTTTCCTGCTTCTGGGTCTCGCTCTCGATGACCGAGCTCAACTCGGCATCCGGCGTCAGTCGGCCGTCTTCGCAGGGGAGGACCAGTTGCAGACCGGCGGGCAGACTGTTCGGGTTGGCCGCCAGCGCATCGCGGTTTGCGTTGAAGATGTTCTGATAGTCGAAACTGCCATAGGCGGCCTGCGCGATCGAGCCGAGCGTGTCGCCGTCCTTGACAGTGTAGGTGGTGCAAGCTTCCTGGGCTGCCGCAAGAACCGGCAGCGAAATCATCGCAGCCGTCAGAACGGTCAACCTGTGAAAATTAACTGCGGGTCTCATGGGGCGGTATTCCTTCCGAAGGCCGTTAGATGCTGCTGTGAACGCGCAGAAACCGAAACAATATTACAGATGTTGCACCATAGGGTTGTATAAATGGCACGAATATGGCGATCCGGTGATCAAAAACGGCTGGCATGTTCCGGGCGCAAAATGTGATCGACAGATCGGATTCTACGCTGGATCGGCGCGTCCGAACCCCGCGAAAGCGGTTCCGGGTGGAGGCCCGGCCCGAGATGGCGCAATGTGCATGCCAGGCGCCGGACGTGGCAGGCGCAATCCGGCGGCGATTCCTGTTTCCATTTTCGCAACATGCGACCAGAGGCCGTTGGCCCCGGTCGGTCACGGTTTCGGGCCTTCCCGCGTCAGGGCTGTCGAGACGATGTCGTACCACTCGCCCGATTCATACATCTCGATCAGCCCGGCATCGAGCTGGCCGATCATGTCGACGGCGCGCTGGTTCGACTTGTGGGCGATGACATGCAGGCTGAGCAGCGTCATCAGATGCGGGTTCTGCTCGACCTTCGCGGCCAGGCCCAGTTCCGCAAGCGCCGAGTCGCCCACTTCGGCGTCGATCGACACCAGGTCCACCTCGCCTGCCGCAAGGGCGCGGAAGCAGTCGGTCGCCTCGACCGGGCGGGTCAGGGTGATGGTCGCGGCCGTCAGTCCCACCGCATCCAGCACCCCGGTGGTGAAGCCCTCGGGGCGGCAGATGCGCTTGCCCTCGAACTCGGAGTATTTCGTTGCCGCGCCGAGGCCGCTGTCGCGCAGCGCGAAGAAGCCGTCGACGATTTCATAGAACGGGCCGGAGAAGACGAAGTCGTTGCAGCGGGTCTGGTCGCCCGGCGACAGCGTCTCGGGCGCCTCGCAGTTCGGGCGGATCCAGGGGAAGCTCAGGTCATAGGCGCCCGAGGGCAGCAGCGCGTCGAGATGGGCCTGCCAGTCGTTGATGAAGGTCAGGTTGTAGGGAATGCCGGGATCGGCGCGGAACACCGACATCTCGACCAGTTGGGTCATCATGCCGCCGCCGGGCAGGGTCTCGTCGGCAAAGGGTGCATAGCCGTTGCCGGTGACAAAGCCGATCGGCTTGACTGTCGCCGCGGCGACAGGAACCGCGGCGGCGGTTTCGGGTGCCGCCGTCTCTGGCGTGGCGGCTGCGGCTACGGTTTCGGCAGCGGGGGGGCTTGTATCGCAGGGCAGGACCAGCTCGGTCCCGATCTCGATCAGGTCGGCCTTTTCGCCGATGGTGGCCACGTTCGCGTCATAGATCACCCGGTAAAGGTCGGCATCGCCATAGGCGGTCCGGGCGATGTAGCGCAGGTTGTCACCCGCCTGGACCTTGTAGGTCGTACAGGCCTCTTGTGCCAGCGCCGCCGTGCCGCCGAGAAGCAGCGCCGTACTGCCGATGAGGAAGGTCCGCGAAAGTGCCATCATCTGTGCTCCATTGGCCGGGTGCCGGGCCGTGAGGCGGCATCGGGCCATCCCGCCCGAGGCAACCGGGGTCGAACTATGCTTTGTGCAAACTGCGTCCTGTCGGCTCAGCCTGCGGTGTCAGGGCGGGGGTCGGGCACCTGACCCGGACCAAGGCGATCAACCGCCCGCGACAGGGCGAAGATCAGGGGGTCAAGCGGCGTGGCTGCGCCGGGTATTGTCGGCGCGCATCCGCAGGCAGCGGCGGGCGGGGACCCCGGCGACAGGGCAGCAGCGTCCTTGCGTGCAGCATGCGGCGCCATGATCACTGGCCCTCCTCCAGGGTCAGTTGCATATGCGCTTCGCCCACCTTGTTGTCGCGGATGACCGAGAAGTCGGTCTGGGTCGCCCCGGCAGCAGTCAGGTCTGCAATGATCTTCTCCAGCGAGGCCGGCCCGTCCAGCGGCGTCTTGGTGGTCTTGTCGCGGAACAGCACATCCCCCTGGCGCAGGCTGGTGAGCTCGGGCCGGGTCACGCCGGTAACTGCGGTGGTCCAGACACCGTCGACGACCGAGGTTCGCGTGCCGACCCCGTTCTGCAGGTTGACCAGACGGACGGTGGACACCGTCAGTAGGCCGGTCTTCCGTTCTTTCGAGACATCGGCATATTCGACGACAAGACGGGCCTTGCCGTCGGGGTCAACCGACATGGCATTCATCACCGCGACGGTGATCGACCCGGCCGACTGGATCGGCGTGCCGTTGACGGCGAAAAGGGTGATCCCCGGAGCAAGCCAGTCACCCGCCTCCTTCAGATCCACCGTCGGCGGGATCCGTGTCACCACCGCGACGCGCTTGCCGTCAACCATGCGGTCATCCGAGGCGAAGGGGATTTCCACGTCCCAGGCGGCAAAGGCAACCTGGTTGGCAGCGGGCGTGCCGACAGGTGCCGCCGGGCTTTCGGCGACTGTCGTCTCGGTCGACGCAACCGTCTCGGGTTCGGCGACAGGAGTGGGCTCGGGCTCGACAACAGGGGCGGGCTCGGGCTTGGCGGCAGGTTCGGTCGGTGCGGCAGCAACTTCCGTCACCGCCGGTGTCTCTGCGACAACAGGCGCGGCAGCGGCGGTTTCGCTGGCCGGTTCCGCAGGTTTTGCCGCTTCGGGCGCTGCCGGTTCGCTGGCATCGCTCGTGGTTGCGGTCGCCACGGCCACGGGGGCGGGATCCTTGCCGCCCAGCATCATGTAGCCGACCGCGACCACGATCAGCGCCGCCGCCACCCCTGCGGCCAGCTGCACCGGGCTTTTCCCGCCGGCGCGCGCTGCCCGTTCCGCCACAACCTCAGCCGGGCGCGAGGCCGCCTTGGCCGGGGCCACGGCTGCCGCATGGCTATCAGGCGCGCGGTCACGAGCGGGTTCCGGCGTCGCTGCGGCGACGACCCCGGCTGGCGCCGCCGAGGCGGAATGGAACATCGCCAGCCAGTCCCGCGCCGATTGCAGGCGCTGCTTCGGAAGCGTGCTCATCGCCCGGTCGATGGCCTCGAGGAAGCCCTTCGGAAAGCCCGCGAACCGTCCGGTCAGCGGTGAATAGGGATCGGTCCGGTCTTCTGCCAGCGCGGCAAGCCGGGCCTGGCCGTTGATCGGCGCATCGCCCGAGATCAGGTGGTAAAGCGTCGCGCCAAGCGCATAAAGGTCGCTCCACGGCCCCTGTTCCGACCCGGCGATGTAGAATTCCTGCGGCGAATAGCCGTCCTTCACCACGCGCAGCGCCGACATGGCCCGGTTCGACTGCGAGGCCTTGTCCCGCGCGGCACCGAAGTCGATCAGGATCGGCTCGCCGGTCTGGTCGATCAGCACGTTGTCGGGCGAGATATCCCGATGCAGCATGTCGTTGTCATGGATGAAGCCCACCGCATGCAGCAGCTTTTCGGTGATCTTCACGATATGATCGGTCGAAAGCCTTGGGCCTTCGCCGTCGATCACCTGTTGCAGGTCAAGGCCGTCGATGAAGTCGATCGCCATATAGGCGGTGCCGTTGTCCTCGAACACCTGATGGACGGCGACGATGTTCGGATGCACGATCTTCGCCAGGTTGCGCGCCTCACGCACGAAAAGCTGGACGATGGACCGAAGTTCGGCGGTATGCGCGCGCGACCGGGCCGCGACGACAACCTTCGACCGGCGGCAGACCGACGAGGGGAAGCATTCCTTGATCACCACGTCGCGGTCCAGGCTGTCCTTGGCAAGATAGGTGATGCCGAAGCCGCCGCTGTTGATGTAGCGGGTGATCGTGTACTGACCCTTGAGCAGCTTTGCGCCGGGTTGCAGTTCGTCGATCAGATCCTCGACCTCATCGGTCGCGGGTTCCACCGCTTTCTGCTGCGCCATCTCGTTCACCCTTCCCGCAATGGTGCAATGTCAATGGGACGGTTCTGTTCGCGCCGGGTCGAGCGTCAAGCAGCCCGTCCAGCTCCGCAGGGGTAATCGTCCACACAAACGCACCAATCCATTGTGACCGTCATGGTTGTGGATGAGGGCGAAAATGGGGCGATCAAGAGGAGATTTGAAGGATGGGATTGCTCAACCAATGCGGGAAATGGCCGTTTGTGCGCTGCCGGATGGATTCGCAGCGGGTCGCCTGTCGGCTGGCTGTTTCGTGACTGGAATGAATCGCACAGGCCAGGCCGGGTGAGAAGGCCTGCCCGATTCGGCGCTATCCGTGCCGCCGCCGCACAGTTTCGGGGCGCCCTGCCAGCGTCAGCCGGGCATCATTGCGCTGCCGTTCGGCGACCACTTGCCCCTTCGAGACCACCGCCAGTCGGTCCGGCCGCAGGCGCAGCGCCTCGGTCGGATTGCCCGCGTCCAGCACCACCAGGCTTGCAAGGCAACCGGGACGCAGGCCGTAGCCCTCCAGGTTCATGATCTGCGCGTTGGTTTCCGTGACCATGGTGAAACAGCGCGCCATTTCCGCCGGATGCGTCATCTGCGCGACATGCAGGCCCATGAAGGCCACGTCCAGCATGTCCGCCGTGCCCAGCGAATACCAGGGGTCAAGCACGCAGTCCTGGCCCCAGCCGACCGGGATGCCCATCGCCTGCATCTCCTTGACCCGGGTCAACCCGCGTCGCTTCGGATAGCTGTCATGGCGGCCTTGCAGGGTGATGTTGATCAGGGGGTTCGGGATCGCCGTCATCCCGCTTTCGGCGATCAGCGGCAGCAGTTTCGAGACATAGTAATTGTCCATCGAATGCATCGAGGTCAGGTGGCTGCCCGCCGCCCGACCGCCCAGGCCATGCCGCGTCACCTCGCGCGCCATTGTTTCCACATGCCGCGACAAAGGATCGTCGGTTTCGTCGCAATGCACGTCCCACAGCAACCCGCGTTCCGCGGCGATGCGACCCAGGTCGCGCATCGACTCCGCGCCTTCCTCCATCGTGCGTTCGAAATGCGGGATGCCGCCCACGACATCGACCCCCATGTCCAGCGCCCGCAGCACGTTCTCGCGCCCGGTCTTGCTGCGGTAAAGCCCGTCCTGCGGAAAGGCGACGAGTTGCAGGTCCAGATAGGGCGCAACGCGGGCCTTCACCTCCAGCATCGCCTCCACCCCGCGCAGATGGTCGGGCGTGGTGTCGACATGGGTGCGGATCGCCAGCAGGCCCATGCTGACCGCCCAGTCGCAATAGCTGACGGCGCGCTCGACCATCTCCTCCACCGTCGCAATCGCGCGCAGCTCGCCCCAAAGCGCGATGCCTTCCAGTAGCGTGCCCGAGCCATTCACCCTTGGCAGGCCGTAGCTGAGGGTAGCGTCCATGTGGAAATGCGGATCGACAAAGGGCGGCGCGACCAGATCCCCGGTCGCGTCGATCACCCGGCCCGCCTCGGCCTCCAGCCGTCCCACGGCGGCGATCCGGTCTCCGGTGATCCCGATATCGGCCACCGTCCCGTCGGGCAGCGTGCCGCCCATGACCAGAAGATCGAACATTCAGCGTTCCCCCTTGTTGTAGGGCAGCATCAGGGCCGCCGGCACCTCGGCCCGGCGCGACATCAGGATCAGCGCCAGGATTGACAGGATGAAGGGCAGCGCCAGGAACAGCTGATAGGGCAGGGCGGCCCCCAAGGGCGTCTGTTGCAGCCGGATCTGAAGCGCGTCGAAGGCGGCAAACAGGATCGCCCCCAGAACGGCCTTGCCCGGTTTCCAGGCCCCGAACACGACCAGCGCGATGCAGACCCAGCCGCGCCCGTTCACCATTTCGAAGAAGAAGCTGGAGAAGGCCGAAAGCGTCAGGAACGCCCCCCCGACCGCCATCAGCCCCGATCCGACGATCACCGCCCCCATCCGAAGCCCGGTGACCGACAGCCCCTGCGCCTCGACCGCTGCGGGGTTTTCCCCGACCGCCCGCACCGCCAACCCCAGCGGCGTGCGATACAACACCAGGGCCACCAGCCCCGCCACCGCAAAAGCCGCCCAGGTCAGCGCGGTCTGCGACAAAGCCTCGCCCAGCCAGGGAATGTCGGACAGGCCCGGCACATGCAGCGGCTGGAACGGCGCGATCTTCGGCGGGCTTGTCACCTCGGGCAGCATCAGCCGGTAGGCGAAGGACGCGCTGGAGGTGGCAAGCAGCGTCACCCCCAGCCCGACCACATGCTGCGACAGGCCGAAGGGCACCGTTAGCGTGGATTGCAGCAGCCCGAACAGCATCCCCGCCGCCATCGCCACCGCGACCCCACCCCAGAGCGGCAACCCCTGATAGACCGCCATCCAGCCCGCAAAGGCGCCGATGACCATGATCCCCTCGATCCCAAGGTTCAGCACCCCGGCGCGCTCGCAGATCAGCTCTCCCATGGTTGCCAGGATCAGCGGCGAGGCGATGCGGATCACCGCCGCCCAGAAGCTTGCCGAGATCAGGATGTCGATCACCGCGCTCATCCCCGCACCACCCGGACCTTGGTCAGGAGGATCGCCAGCACCATGAACAGAAGTGCGGTCGCCATCAGCATGTCGGCGATATAGGTCGGCACCCCCGCCGCCCGACTCATCGCGTCGGACCCGACAAAGATCCCCGCCACGAAGATCGCCGTCAGGATCACCCCCAGGGGATGCAGCAGCGCCAGCATGGCGACGATGATCCCGGTATAGCCGAAGCCCGGCGACAGGTCCGACGACAGATGCCCCTTCAGCCCCGCCACCTCGGACCAGCCCGCCAGCGCCGCCAGACCGCCCGACAGCAGCGCCGTCTTCACCAGCACCGCTTTGACCGGCATGCCCGCAAAGCGTGCGGCTTCCGGGTTCTGGCCAACGGCGCGGATTTCAAAGCCCAGCGTGGTGCGGGTCTGGATCACCCAGACCACGACCGCAGCGAGGACCGCCAGCGCAAACCCCCAGTGCAGCCGCAAACCGTCGACGATCCGGGGCAGGCGGGCCTCGGCGATCAGGGCAGGGGACTTCGGCCAGCCCATGCCCATCGGGTCCTTCATCGGCCCTTCCAGCAGATAGCTGACGAACAGCAGCATGATGAAGTTCAGAAGCAGCGTCGTGACGACCTCATCCACCCCGAGCCGGGTCTTCAGCAAGACGGGACCCAGAAGCAGCGCCGCCCCGGCCAGCATCGCGGCCAGGGCGGACACCGGCAGGACCAGAGGGCTCCCCAGCGCCCCGGTCCCCAGCACGACCGCAATGATCGCACCGGCATAGAACTGCGCCTCGGCCCCGATGTTCCACAGCTTCGCCCGGAAAGCGACCGCGACCGCCAGTCCGGTGAAGATCAGCGGCGTCGCGCGGTTCAGTGTCTCCAGCACCGCCAGCTTCGACCCCAGCGCCCCGGTGGCAATCTGGCCCAGCACGGCAAACGGATTGGCCCCGGCGATCAGCGCCAGAAACATCGCGACCGCCAGTGTCGCCCCCAGCGCCAGCGCGGGCAGGCCCAGGCGGCGCAGGGGCGAAGGATTGGCGATGGGTTCAAGCCGCATCGGCGTCTCCGAACTTCTGGCCCGCCATCCACAGGCCCAGCTCTGCCGCCGTCATCGTCCCGCGCGCGAAACCGGGCGACAGGCGACCTTGAGACATCACATGAATGACATCGGACAAACCCATGATTTCATCAAGATCCTCTGAAATCAGCAGCACTGCCGCCCCCCGGTCGCGCGCCGCGATCAACTGGCCTTGCACATAGGCAATCGCGCCCACATCCAAGCCCCGGACCGGCTGGTTCGCCAGGATCACCTCGGGGCCAGCCGCCATCGCCCGGCCCAGGATCAGCTTCTGCATGTTCCCGCCCGACAGCAACCGGATGCGGGTGCCCGGTCCCGGACAGCGCACGTCGTAATCCTTGATGATCTCTTCGGCAAAGGTCCGCGCCGCGCGCCAGTTCATCCAGCCCCGGCGCGAGAAGCGCGACCGATACCCCTCCAGCACCGCATTCTCCGTCAGGTCGAAGTCGGCGATGCTGCCCTGGTGATGCCGGTCCTCCGGGATGCGCGCCACGCCCCGCGCCAGCGCCACGCCGGGCGACCAGTTGCGGACGGGAGTTCCCCGCAGGGAAATGGACCCTGAACCCGGCAGCGCCAGCCCGCCGACAATCTCGGCCAGCGCCGCCTGCCCGTTGCCCGACACCCCGGCAAGCCCGGTGATCTGCCCGGCCCGCAGCTCCAGCGACACCGCCTTGAGCCCCGGCGTCGCCCCCCGGTCCGGCGTCGTCACCCCCTGCACCTGCATGAGCACCGGCCCCGGTGCCCGCGCCTCGGCCCTTGGCAGCGACAACTCCCCGCCCACCATCAGCGCGGCGAGCGCGCCCTTGTCGGTGACATGGGTGTCGACCTCGCCCACCACCTTGCCATGACGCAAGACCACGCAGCGGTCGGCAATCGCCATGACCTCATGCAGCTTGTGGCTGATGAAGATCACCGACAGCCCCAGCGCCGTGGCCTTCCGCAAGGTGGCGAACAGCGCCTCGGATTCCTGCGGGGTCAGCACCGCCGTCGGCTCGTCCAGGATCAGGATGCGCGCGTCGCGGTAGAGCGCCTTCAGGATCTCGACCCGCTGGCGTTCCCCGACCGACAGCCGCCCGACCTTGGCACCCGGATGCACCGCCAGCCCGAAGTCGCGCGACAGGCGTTCGACCTTTGCCCGCGCGCCCGTAACACTGCGCGCCCACAGGCTTTCGGTCCCAAGGCGGATGTTCTCCAGCACCGTCAGGTTGCCCGCCAGGGTGAAGTGCTGATGCACCATCCCCACCCCCGCCGCCAAAGCGGCACGCGGGTTGCCGGGGGGCAGCGGCTGGCCGAAAACCTCCACCCCCCCGTCATCGGCCACATAGTGACCGAAGAGGATGTTCATCAGTGTCGTCTTGCCCGCGCCGTTCTCGCCCAGCAATGCCACGACCTCGCCGCGCCGCAGGGTCAGGCTGACCGCGTCGTTCGCACGCAATGCGCCGAAGGCCTTGGAAATACGGTCGAGGCGGAGGACAACCTCCGCCTCCTTTGCCTTGCTCACGACGATTTCGGCTCGCTGTCGTCGATGGCCACCGTGAAGCTGCCGTCCTTGATCGCGGCTTCCTTCTCGGCCACCTTGGCCATGATTTCCGCCGGGACCTTGCCGTCGAACGTGCCAAGCGGCGCCAAGGAGCAGCCGCCCGCATTCATGAAGGAATAGGTGCCGTAATTGTCGGCCTTGAACGTGCCGCCCTGGATCGCCGCCACCGCAGCGTTCAGCGTCGGCTCGAAATGCCACAGCGCCGAGGTGACGACCGTTTCCGGGTAATCCCCCTGCGTGTCGATCACGTTGCCGATCGCCAGCACGCCGCGTTCCTTGGCTGCATCCGATACCCCGAAGCGTTCGGCATACATCAGGTCCGCGCCGCCATCGATCATGGCGAAGGCGGTCTCCTTGGCCTTCGGCGGGTCGAACCAGGACCCGATGAAGCTGACCTGGAACTTCGCGTCGGCCTTCACCTCGCGCACACCGGCCATGAAGGCGTTCATCAGCCGGTTGACCTCGGGGATCGGGAAGCCGCCGACCATGCCGATATTGCCCTTGGTCATCCCGCCCGCGACGATGCCGGACAGATAGGCGGCATCCTGGATGTAGTTGTCGAACACGCCAAGGTTCGGATTCGCCGCCGCATCCGGCGGGAAGGACGAGCCGAGGAGGAACGCCACGTCCGGGTATTCGGCGCAGACTTCGCGCGCTTCCGCCTCGGCCCCGAAGATCTCGCCGACGATCAGCTTGACCCCCGCCTCGCAATATTCCCGCATCACGCGGGGATAGTCGGTGTTCGCGACGTTCTCGGTGTAGGTATAGTCGACTGTCCCCGCCGCCTTCAGCGCCTCGGCGGCGATGTGGATGCGGCTGACCCATTGCTGTTCGACCGGCACCGTATAGATGCCCGCCATCTTGAGCGGTTCCTGCGCAAAAGCCGCAAGCGGCAGGTTTGCCGCAGCGGCAATGGCGCCGCCGCCCAGAAGCACACCGCGGCGCGAGATCGTGAATGTCCTGATGGTCATGTGACTGCCTATCCCTGTTGGTGTTGGTTGTCCGATTTTTACCAAAAGGTAAAACTCATTGCCGATTCGATACAAGCGGCAGTTTGGACCCGCCATGACGGACGCGGCCCTTCGGATGATGTGCCGCGGAAGCGTCGAAAGCATCGGCAATGCAGCAACTTGCCGGTGCAAGTGAAGGCGATTTGTAAACCACGCTCAGGCTGGCGGCAACCGGCCTTCGGCGATCCAGCCATCGACCACCGCCAGCGCGGCCTCGGCAAAGGCGGGGTCGTTGATATGGGCTTCCAGTTCCACCAGCCGGACGTTCGGCGGGCAGGCGGCGCGGACTTCGGCCACGAAAGCCGCCAACCCCTCGGCATCGCAAAGGGGGCCACCCTCCCGGTCCCATTCATTGCCGCCTCGGGTCGGCAGCAGGAACACCACGTCGCCCTTGGCCGCCGCGAGCTTGTCCATCATCGCCCGCGCCACCTTGCGCCGTCCCTCGCCGTCCAGCACGACCGAGGACAGAAGCCGGTTGTGTGCGTGGCCGGGCAATCCCTCCAGATGCGCGGGCAGGGGGTGCCAGCCCACCAGATCGACCAGATCATAGCAGCCGATGGAGACGAGCTGCGGCACCCCCTTTGCCCCCGCCGAAGTCATCCGGCCCGCCCCCGCCGTGATCGCCGAGCCGAAAAGGTGGTTCCCCACTTCCTGCGGCGCAAAGTCCAGCACTGCCGCAAAGGCCCCCTCGGCGGCCAGGGATTCAAACGCCCGCCCTCCCATGCCCGTCGCATGGAACACCGCCACCTCGAACCCCCGCGCCTCCAACGCCGGTTTCAGGCTGACCATGTAGCGCAGAACGGTCCTGCCGAAGCTCGTCATCCCGATCAGCGGACGGTCGCGGCATGGGGGCTCTACCGCCCTTGCGGCCCCGAGGACTGCCCCCGCCGCCTGGCTGAGAGAGGCCTTGCAGATCGAGTTCAGCCCGTACAGCCCTCCGGCCCAGAGGATCATCTGGATATCCGCAGGCAGGCGTTCGGGTGGCAGCATCGGGCTGAAGCTGACGGTCGAGACCACATATTTCGGCACGCCCAGCGGCAGGGCGGAACAGAGGTCCAGTGCAAGGTCGGTCCCCATCGTCCCGCCCAGCACGATCACGCCCTGGATACGGCCCTCGGCATGCAGCTGCGCCGCCAGCAGCGCTGCCCCGCTCGCCATGACCTGCATGGCGGCGTTCTCATCCTCGGCTGCAATCGCCGCCGCGATGGAGGATCCCGCCGCCTCGGCCACCTGATGCTTGGACATGTCGGTGGGCGTCGACGGCTCGCCCAGCACCGAGACATCCATCGTCAGCACCCGCCCGCCTTGCGTCACGATCACGTCGCGCATGTAGCCAAGCTCGGCGTCCTTGGTGTCCCAGGTCCCGGCGACAAGGATGCAAGGGGTCATAGCTGGATCCACGCGGTCTTGAGGTCGGTGTATTTTTCCAGCGCATGCAGGGACTTGTCCGCGCCATTGCCGGATTGCTTCATGCCGGACAGGGGCACCGTCACATCCGCCCCGCCATAAGTGTTCACATGCACGACGCCAGACCGGATGCCCCGCACCATCCGATGCGCGCGCGACAGGTTCGCCGTCCAGACCCCCGCCGCCAGCCCGAAATCGGATGCATTGGCCAGCCGCATCGCCTCGGCCTCATCCTGGAACGGCGTGACCGCCAGCACCGGGCCGAAGACCTCTTCCCGGTACAGCCGATGCTCCGGCCTGACGCCGGTGACGATGGTCGGGTCCATGTACCAGCCGCCGGTCTCCGCCAGCGCCCGGCTGCCGCCGGTAACGATCTCGCCGCCCTCGCGCGTGGCATCCGCGACAAAGCCCAGGTTGCCCTCCAGCTGCGCCAGCGAGTTCACCGCCCCGACCTGCGTCTCCAGCTTCAGCGGATTGCCCACCGCCATCTTCCGCGTCGCTGTTGCCAGTTCGGCAACGAAGGCATCATGCACCGAAGCCTCCACCAGCAGCCGCGACCCCGCGACGCAGACCTGCCCGGCATTGCGGAAAATCGCCGTCGCCGCCGCTTTCGCCGCCCTGGAAAGGTCCGGGGCATCGGCGAAGACCACATTCGGGGATTTGCCGCCCAGCTCCAGATAGCAGCGTTTCAGGTTCGACTGTGCCGAATATTGCAACAACCGCCGTCCCGTCGCCCCCGATCCGGTGAAGACCAGCACATCGACATCGGGCGCCAGCGCCAGCGCCTCGCCCGTCACCCGCCCCGGACCCGTGACCACGTTGAACACGCCCGGCGGCACCCCCGCCTCCAGCGCCAGCCCCGCCAACCGCAGCAGCGTCAGCGAGGCCGTCTCCGCCGGTTTCAGCACCACCGAATTGCCCATCGCCAGGGCAGGGGCCACTTTCCAGGCCCCGATCATCAGCGGGAAGTTCCACGGAACAATCACCCCCACCACCCCCACCGGCTCGCGGTGGATCAGCCCCAGCAGGTTCGGCGCGGTCGGCGCCACCTCGCCATAGACCTTGTCGATCGCCTCGGCATAGTAGCGGAAGGTTCCCGCCGCACTGCCGGGTTCCGCCTTCAAGGCCATGGAAATCTCGGTCCCGTTGTCGCGGACGCCCAGCACGGCAAGCTCGACCGCATGGGTCTCGATCAGGTCGGCCAGCCGGTGCAAGACCGCCTTCCGCGCCGCAGGGGCCAGCCGCGACCAGCGCCCGTCCTCGAAGGCCGCGCGGGCACTGGCGCAGGCGCGCGCCACCTCCTCCGGCCCCGCCGCAGCCAGGGTGGTCAACGCCTTCCCGTCGATGGGTGACAGCACCGGCGTCTCGCCCGCGCCATCAACCCACTTCCCCTCGATCAGCAACTTCCCCGCCGCGACCGGGGCTGCCGCCAGCCGGTCGATCAATGCCTGATCCATGTCCCCTCCCGATGGTTCAAATAATGAACCGATGGTTTAAAAACAGATTGACAGCGCCCGCCCCGGCCTGTCAACAGTTTTGGCGGGGCGCAGGGGGGACCAGAAGCCAGATGGGAACGGTCGGCAAGGCACTGGACCTTCTGGACCTCTTCACACGGGGTCAGCCGCAGCTTGGCCTCAGCCAGCTTGCCCGCGCTTCCGGCCTGAACAAGGCGACCTGCCACCGCCTCCTCACCGAACTGGAATCGCGCGGCCTTCTGGAACAGACTGGCCCGGCGCGTGAATACCGCCTTGGCCCTGCCACCCTGCGCCTCTCGGCGCTGCGCGAAGCCGCCGTCCCCACCCGCGAGGCCGCGATGCCAATCTTGCGCCGCCTGGCCGAGGCCACCGGCGAAACCGCGCATCTGTCGCATCTGGTGGCGGGGCGGCTGCAAACCCTCGCCTTCGCCTATTCCGCGCGCACGGGCGTCCGGGTGATGATGGAGGATGCCGATTTCCTGCCCTTCCACGCCACCGCCTCGGGCGCGGCGGTCCTGGCCCACCACCCCGACCCCGAGCCCCTGATCGCCGCCGCCCCGGACCCCGAAACCCTGCGCACCCGCATCGCCGAGGCCCGTGCCAAGGGCCATGCCGAGACCCTCTCGACCTTCGAAAAGGATGTGCATTCCCTCGCCGTCCCCCTCTTCGATGCCACCGGCTCCTGCACCGGCGCGCTTGCCGTCGCCGCGGCTGCCCCCCGCATGACCCCCGACCTTTACGCCACCATCACCCGTGAACTGACCCGCGCCGGGGTCGAGATCACCCAAATCTGGGGCGGCCAGCCCCCCGTTGAAGGAGCCGCCCGATGAAGGACGCCAATTTCCTGAAAGCCCATAACGCCCGCAGCCTGTGGCACCCGATGACGGCCCCCGCCGACAGCCAGAAGACCCCGCCCGCGATCATCACCGCCGCCCACGGCACCCGCATCCGCGACATCGACGGGCATGAAGTGGTGGACGCGGTGGGGGGGCTCTGGAACGTCAACCTCGGCTATTCCTGCCAGCCGGTGAAGGACGCCATCGCCCAACAGCTTGACGCGCTGCCCTACTATTCCATCTTCCGCGGCACCTCGAACGACAAGGTCATCGAACTGGCCGAAGAATTGCGCGCCTTCTTCGAGCCCGACGGGTTGACCCGCGCCTTCTTCACCTCTGGCGGGGGTGACTCTGTCGAAACCGCGCTCCGCCTCTCCCGCCAGTATCACAAGATCCGCGGCGAGGCGGGACGCACCAAATTCCTGTCGCTGAAGAAGGGCTACCACGGCACCCACATGGGCGGGGCCTCGGTCAACGGCAATGCGAACTTCCGCACCGCTTACGAACCGCTGCTGCCCGGCTGCTTCCACATCCCCGCCCCCTACACCTACCGCAACCCCTTCAACGAAAGCGACCCGGCCAAACTTGCCCAGCTGTGCCTGCAAGCCCTCGAAGGCGAGATCGCTTTCCAGGGTGCTGCCACCATCGCCGCCTTCATCATGGAGCCGATCCTCGGCGCGGGCGGCGTGATCCCGCCACACCCAAGCTTCATGCCGGGGGTCGCCGCGATCTGCCGGAAACACGGTATCCTCTTCATCGCCGACGAGGTGATCACCGCCTTCGGCCGCACCGGCGCCTGGACCGGTAGCCGTCTCTGGGGGGTGAAGCCCGACTTCGCCTGCACCGCCAAGGCGATTACCAACGGCTATTTCCCCTTCGGCGCGGTGATGATCGCCGAAACCGTGGCCGAGGTGTTTGAAAAGGATGAAACCGGCAAGGCTGCCATCGGCCACGGCTACACCTATTCCGGCCACCCGGTCGGGGCCGCCGCTGCCATCGCCTGCCTGGCCGAGACGAAGCGCCTGAACGTCCCCGTCAACGCCGCTGCACGGGGCCAGCAGTTGTGGGACGGGATCACCGCGCTCAAGGCGAAATACCCGGTCATCGGCGATGTGCGGGGCGGCCACGGGCTGATGCTCGCCCTTGAACTTGCCGGACCGGACAAATCCGCTCCGCCCAAGACGCAGCCCGGCCAGGTGCAGGCCGTGGCTTACCAGTCCGGCGCGATGGTCCGCGTCTCCGGCCCGAACATCATCCTTTCGCCGCCCCTGGTGATCACCGAGGCCGACGCCACCACCATCCTCTCCGCGCTGGACGCGGGTCTGGCGGCGCTGTCATGACCACCGGCTTCATGTTCGACGAACGCACCCTCTGGCACACGACCGGCGAGGCCGCGCTGTTCCTGAAGCCCGGCGGCTGGATTCAACCCCCTGCCGCCGGAGGCCATGCCGAAAGCCCGGAAACCAAACGCCGCTTCAAGAACCTGCTCGATGTCTCCGGGCTGTCGCGCCATCTCGCCGTGGAAACCGCGCCCGAGGCGAGCGACGAGGCCCTGAGACGCATCCATCCCGCCAGCTATCTCACGGAATTCAAACGTCTCTCCGATGCAGACGGCGGCTGCCTCGGTGAGGAAACCCCTTTCGGTCAAGGCTCCTATGAAATCGCCGCCCTCTCCGCAGGCCTTGCGATCAACGCCATGGACCGCGTCCTGACCGGCCAATGGCAGAACGCCTATTCCCTCTCGCGCCCGCCCGGCCACCACTGCCTGCCCGACTATCCGATGGGCTTCTGCCTCTTGGCCAACATCCCCGTCGCCCTCGAAGAGATGAAGGCCCGCCACGGCCTTGGCAAGGTTGCCGTCATCGACTGGGACGTCCACCACGGCAACGGCACGCAGGCAATCTACTGGGACCGCGCGGATGTCCTGACGATCTCGCTGCACCAGAACGCCTGCTACCCCACCAACTCGGGCACCACCGCCGAACGCGGCGCAGGCGTGGGGCAGGGGGCGAATATCAACGTGCCGCTTCTGCCCGGTGGCGGGCACCACAGCTATCTCACGGCGATGGACCGCATTGTCCTGCCCGCCCTGCACCGCTTCCAGCCCGAGCTGATCGTGGTCGCCTCGGGCCTCGACGCCAACGCGCTGGACCCCTTGGCCCGGATGCTCGCCCAGTCCGACACCTACCGCGAGATGACCCGGCGCCTGATGCAGGCCGCCGACGCCTTGTGCGGTGGCAAACTGGTGATGGTCCACGAAGGCGGCTATTCCGAGGCCTATGTGCCCTTCTGCGGCCAGGCGATCATGGAAACGCTCGCGGCGCGGCGGACCCAGGTGATCGACCCCTTCCTCGATTTCCTGATCGCCCAGCAACCCCCGCCCGAGTTTGAGGCCCTGGAAGATCGCCGTCTGGCCGAAATGGCCGCAAGCTGCGGGCTGTAGGAAGACCGACCAAGGCGGCAGCAGGGGCGCCAACCGCGTTCCAGCTGCATCCGAAGGGCAGGCCGGGCGCTTTGCAGACAGGGTATTGGCCACCGCAAAACCCGCCGGAGGGCGCGGTGAAATTCTTAAGAAAATCTGAACGAAAAAATGCAACCATAGGATTTTGAACGAAAATCCAAATCTGTCCACCGTGGACACTTTCCCCGCTTGCAGCCCCGATGCCCCGCTGGCACTCTCCTCCCCAAGGCCGGGGAGGGCCGCAGCAGATGACCCGCAACACGACCGAGGGGGGCTACTTCCTCTATCATTCCATCGGCATCTATCCGGGGAAAGAAGACGATCTTTCCCGCGCCATGGCCGAGTTCGCCGACATCTGGGCCGCCCCGAACGACAAACAATGGGGCTACGTCCTGCGCAAGCGGCAGGATTTCATCGACCGCTGGCGCCGCCTGATCAACGTCCCGAAGGGCAGCCTGACCACCGTCGACAACGTGACCGAAGGCATGCAGAAGCTCCTCCGCGCGCTCCCCGAAGGGTCGTTGCGGGGCAAGCGGGTGCTGGCCTCGGCCGACTGCTTTCCCTCCGTCCACTTCCTTCTCGCGGGCCTTGCCCCGAAGATGGGCTTCACCCTGACCACCGTCCCCCTGTCCGAAGGCCGCGCCCGGGTCGAGACCGAGGATTTCCTTGCCCACTGGGGCCCCGACGTCGGGTTGGCCCTCCTGACCTGGGTCACATCCATCGGCTCGTCGAAGATGGATTACCCGGCGCTGGTCGCCCATGGCCGGGCTATGGGCAGCCTGATGGTCGCCGACATCACCCAAGGCGCGGGCCTGATGCCCTTCGACGCGATGAACCCGAAGGTCGATTTCGTCGTCTCCACCAGCCTCAAATGGCTCTGCGGAACCCCCGGCGCGGGCGTGCTTTATGCCGACAAGGACCTGATCCCCGGCCTCACCCCGGAAGCGCGCGGGTGGTTCTCCCAGAACAACCCCTTCTCCTGGGACCTCGACAAGTTCGACTACGCCCCCGACATCCGCCGCTTCGACAGCGGCACGCCGGGCTCGGTCGCGGCCATCGCCTCGCTTCCGGCGATGGAGTGGTTCTCGAAACAGGACCTGCGTGACGTCGCCGCCCACAACCGCCGCCTCGTCGACCGGATCATCGCCCGCGCCGACCGGCTGGACCTGCCCCTCCACTCGCCGAGGGACGCGGACAAGCGGGGCGGGGCGGTGATGATCCGGATGCCCGACAAGGCCGAGGCCGCAGCCTGTGTGGGCGCGCTGGGCGTCGAGGGCTATTCGGTCGATTTCCGCGGCCCGATCCTGCGGATGTCACCCGGTTTCGTGACCGAGGAACGCGCGGTGGATGCCGTCTTCGACATGGTGGGAGAGGTGATGACCCGCCGCCGCCGCCGGTTCGCGGGGCAGGGCGCGGCGACGACGGGCGCGGGCAAGGTGCTGGCGGCGCTGGCCTCTGGCCTTGCCGGGGGGGGCGTCAAGGTGGTGGACCTGACCGCCGAACTTGGGCCGGAAACCCCGATCCTGCATCTGCCCGAGGACCTGGCGCGGAACACGCCCAAGGTCGCCATCCACCGCATCAGCGAGTATGACAAGGATGGCCCGTTCTGGGCCTGGAACTGGCTTGAACTCGGCGAACACTCCGGCACCCATTTCGACGCGCCGCACCATTGGCTGTCGGGCAAGGACCACCCCGACGGCTTCACCGACACCCTGTCCGTCCAGCGCCTGATCGCCCCGGCAAACGTCATCGACTGCTCGGCGGAAGCCGCGTCGGACCCTGATTTCCTGCTGACCGCCGCCCATGTGAAGGCGTGGGAGGCGAAGCATGGCGAGATCGGGCCGGGCGAATGGGTGGTGATGCGGACCGACTGGGACAAGCGGTCCCACGACGAGGCGCTGTTCCTGAACGAGGACCCGGACCCTTACGAGGACGGTTCGCATTCGCCGGGGCCGTCGACCGATTGCATCGACTACCTTCTCGGCAAGGGAATCGTCGGCTGGGGCACACAATGCATCGGGACCGACGCAGGCATGGCGGGCAAGTTCAGCCCGCCGTTTCCGGCGCATAACTTCCTGCACCGGGACAACTGCTTTGGTCTTGCCAGCCTGTGCAACCTTGACCAGTTGCCGCCGAAAGGCGCGGTGCTGATCGCGACGCCGCTGAAGATCAAGGACGGCACCGGCTCGCCGATCCGGGCGCTGGCGCTGGTCTCAACCTGACTGCTCGTCGTTCGCTTCAATCCCGAGGAGGGGACGAAGTCGAACGACGAGGCATCAGCCGGGAATGAATTGCCGGGCCCGCGCCCGCAGCGCGCCGACATAGGCGAGAACGTCGATCCCGACGCCCACGAACCGCGCTCCGGCCTTCTCACACTCGGCGATGAAGGCGTCTTCGGTCGACAGCATTCCGGCGGCCTTGCCCGAGGCGGCGATGCGGGTCAGCGCATTCAGGACGGCGGAGCGCACATCCGGGTGGCCGGCATCGCCAAGATGCCCCATGTCGGCGGCCAGGTCAGCCGGGCCGATGAAGACGCTGTCGATGCCGGGCAGGGCAAGGATATCGTCCAGCGCGGCCAGACCGGCGCGGCTTTCCACTTGCAGGATCAGGCAGATCTGGTCGTTGGCGGTGGTCAGGTAATCCGGGATCGCCGAGAAGCGCGAGGCGCGGGCAAGGGACGAGCCAACCCCCCGGAAGCCATGCGGCGGGTAGCGGGTGGCGCGGACGGCGCGTTCGGCCTGCTCGGCTGTCTCGATCATCGGGATCAGCAGGCTTTGCGCGCCCGCATCCAGCGCCTGCTTGATCCGCGCCGGGTCATCGTCGCGCAGGCGCACGACGGGAAGGCTTGGCGAAGGTTCGATGACCGCGAGCTGTGCCAGGGTGGAGCGCAGGTCGTTCGGGGCATGTTCGCCGTCGATCAGGAGCCAGTCGAAGCCGCAGGTCGCGGCCATTTCGGCGGCATAGGCATCGGCCATGCCGACCCAGCAGCCATAGAGGGTTTCGCCAGTGGCAAGACGGTGTTTCAGGCGGTTCAGGGGCGCGGGCATGGGTTACTCGAAGTTCAGGGTGACGGAACCGAAGGCGCCGAAATCGGCCTGAAACCGGCTGCCCGGCGGGGCCTCGACGGGGCGGATGAAGCTGCCGGACAGCACGATATCGCCGGCCCTCAGACCCTGACCATAGCGATGAAGCCTTTGGACCAGCCAGAGAATTCCGGTCGCGGGGTCGTCCAGCACGCCAGCGCCAAGGCCGGTTTCCTCGACCACGCCGTCGCGCTTGACGATGGCCCCGACCCAACGCAGGTCATGCGCCCCGACGTCATGGCGCTGCGGGCCGATGACGACCCCGGCATTGGCGGCATTGTCGCTGACGGTGTCGGTGATGATCCGGGACTGACCCGTGGCGGGATCGCTGCGCAGGATGCGGGTGTCAAGGATCTCCAGCGCGGGGGCGACATGGGCGGTGGCGGCGATCACGTCGGCGCGGGTGATGTCGGCACCGGAAAGGTCGCGGGCCATCACGAAGGCGATCTCGGCCTCGACCCTTGGCTGGATGAAACGGTTTTTCGGAATGGTCGCGCCATCGCGGAACACCATATCGTCCAGAAGCACGCCCGAATCCGGGGTGTCGATCTTCAGGGCTTCCTGCATCGCGCGCGAAGTCAGGCCGATCTTCCAGCCCACCCGGTGCCGTCCGCCTGCAAGTTTCAGCGCGACAAGGTCGGCCTGCACGGCATAGGCGTCGTCCAGCGTCATGCCGGGATGAGTGAGCGAGAGCAGACCGATCTGCCGCCGCGTCGCCTCGGCGTCGAGCAGGGCAAGGGCGGCGGCGCGGTGGTCCTTCGGGATCATGCCCCGGTTCTTTCATCCGCGACGCCGTTTCGCAAGATGCCAAGGCCTTCGGCCTCGACCTCGATCACGTCGCCGGGTCGCAGCCAGACCGGCGGGTCGAAGCGGGCGCCCGCGCCGGTGGGGGTGCCGGTGACGATGATGTCACCGGGGACAAGGGTGGTGAAGGTGGAGATATAGGCGATCTGCCGGGCAACCGGGAACAGCATCCGGCTGGTGCGGTCCTGCTGGCGGACCTCGCCGTTGACGCGGGTGGTCAGCCGGATATCGGTGATCTGGGCGGGGTCGGTGAAGGGGACAAGGCCGGGGCCAAGTGATCCCGAGCGGTCCCAGTTCTTGCCCTGCGTGACGTTGAACTTCGCGTGGCGCACCCAGTCGCGGATCGTGCCTTCGTTGCACAGCGTCAGGGCGGCGATATGAGACAGGGCGACCGCTTCCGGGATGCGGCGGCCCGGCTTGCCGATCACGACGGCGATCTCGCCTTCGTAGTCGAGCTGCGGGCTTTCCGGCGGGCGGATCAGGGGCTGGTCGTGCCCGGTGAAGCTGCGGGGCACGCGGATGAAAAGCGACATGTTGGGCGGGGCGTCCTGCCCGTCCTTGTACTCGGCATTGCGGTCGGGAAAGTTGACGCCGACGCAGATGATCTTTTCCGGGTCGGGGAGCGGCGGGTCGAAGGTGAAGCTGCCGTCGGGGTGGCTGGCGGGGCGACCTTGCGCTGCTGCCAGCACCTGCGGGATCGCCCCGGCCTCGATCACGCTGCGGAGCGTTCGCAATTGCGGGAAGGCGTCGGAGAGGGCGAGGACGCCCCCGGCGCGGTGGTGCCCCAGTGCTGCACGCCCCCCGCGGTGAAAGTGACCAGCATCATGGCGCGATGATCGGGCTGGCTTTGAGGGTGCCTTGCACCGGGACGGTCCCCGCGAACAGGCTGCCTTCCTCGAACCAGCTGCGCGGGGCGGGGGCGCCCCAGAGCGTCTGGCGTTGCGGGTCCTTCAGGCCCCAGCGGATCGGCTCAAGGTCGGGGTCGACGGTCTGGTAATCGGAACAGTAGATCTCGATCCGGTGGCCATCGGGGTCGCGGATATAGAGGAAGAAGGCGTTGGAGATGCCGTGGCGGCCCGGCCCCCGTTCGATGTTCGCCAGCCAGCCGGTCGTGGACATGAGATCGAGAAGATCGATGATGTTCAGGGGCGTCGGCACCCAGAAGGCGGTGTGGTGCAGACGCGGCCCGGTGCCGTTGGTGAAGGCAATGTCATGGACGCCGCCCTTCCTGTGGGTCCATGCAGCCCAGAGGCGGCCGGTCGCATCGTCCTCGGTGTATTCGGTGACGCGGAAGCCGATCTCGTTCCAGAAGGCGACCGCGGCGTCGACGTCGGGCGAGAAGCAGTTGAAATGGTCGATGCGCAGGGGTTTGACGCCCTTGTACAGCGCATAGTGCTGGTGGATCGGCGGCAGGCGGTCCATCCGGGCGTAGAATTCCAGCGGCACGCCCTGCGGGTCGCGGGTGCGGAAGGCGCGACCCTGGAAGGGACGCTCGACCCAGTCCACCGGCAGGCCCTTGGCCGCGAAGAAGGCGGCGGCGCGGTCGAGGTGATCCTCGTCCCAGACCTTGAAGCCCAGATGCCGCGCCTCGGCCTTGACGGCTTTGCGCAGGATGATGCAGTGGTGGCCCCGCTCCTCCATCGCGCGCAGATAGATCGTGTCGGCATCCTCATCCGTCACCTGCAACCCAAGGGTATCGACATAGAAGGCCCGGCTGCGGGCAAGGTCGGTCACGCCGAATTCGACATGGCTGAGCCGGACGGTGTTGAAGGGCGGGTCAAGGTTCGGGGCGGGGACGGGCATCTCAGGCTCCCAGACGCTGGATATTGTGGTTTCCAAGGGCGAAGGCGGTGTTCTTCTGTTCCATGTAGAACTCGAAGGACCAGTCGCCGCCATCACGCCCGATGCCGCTGGCCTTCACCCCGCCGAACGGGGTGGGCAGGTGGCGGACGTTCTCGGAGTTGACCCAGATCATCCCGGCTTCCAGCGCATCCGAGAAGCGCAGGGCGCGGGTCAGGTCATTGGTCCAAAGATATCCGGTCAGGCCATAGGCGGTGGAATTGGCGATCTCCAGCGCCTCGGCCTCGTCCTTGAAGGTCAGCGAGGTCAGGAAAGGGCCGAACACTTCTTCCTGCGCGATCCGCATCTGCGGCGTGGCCTGGGTGAAGAGGGTCGGGCGCACGAACCAGCCGGTGTCGCCGACGCGGGTGCCCCCGGCGGCCAGCATCGCGCCGTCGGTCTTGCCGATGCCGACATAGGACATGACCTTGTCGAAATGGGTCTGGTGGATCAGCGGCCCCATTTCGGTGTCGGGATCGAGCGGGTGGCCGACCCTGATCCGGTTCACCCGTTCGACCAGCCGGGCGTGGAACTCATCCGCAATCGTTTCCTGCACCAGGAGGCGGCTGGAAGAGGTGCAGCGTTCGCCGTTCAGCGAGTAGATCATGAAGATGACCGCATCCAGCGCGCGGTCGATGTCGGCATCGTCGAAGACGACGACTGGGTTCTTGCCGCCCAGTTCGAAATGCACCCGCTTCAGCGTGTCGGCACCCTGTTTCATGATCATGCTGCCGGTGCGGCTTTCGCCGACAAAGCCGATGGCCTTGATCGCGGGATGTTCGGTCAGCGCCTTGCCCGCATCCTCGCCAAATCCGTTCACGAGGTTCAGCACACCCGGCGGCAGACCCGCCTCATGCGCGATCTCGGCCAAGAGGCGCGCGGTCAGGGGCGAGAATTCGGCCGGTTTGTGGACGACCGTGCAACCTGCCGCGAGAGCAGGGGCAATCTTCCAGGTCGACAGCATGAAGGGCGTGTTCCAGGGGGTGATCACCCCCACCGGCCCGATGGGCTTGCGGCTGGTCAGGTTCAGGTGGTCGGGCGAATGCAGGGTCCTGCCGTCGCGTGCAGCGGGGGCCATGTCGGCAAAGAAGCGGAAGTTTTCTGCCCCGCGCAGCGCGGCCTTCGACATGAAGCGCCAGGCCTGCCCCGTGTCCCAGCATTCGCAGAGCGCAATTTCCTCGGCCCGCGCCTCGATCCCGTCGGCGATCCGGTGCAGGATTGCCTTGCGCGCCGACCCCGACATGGCCGCCCAGGCCGGGTAGGCCGCCTTCGCGGCATGCGCCGCCCGGTCGATGTCCGCCGCCGTCCCCCGCGCGACATTTGCGATCAGGCTTTCGTCCACGGGGGAATGGGTCTGGAACACACCTCCCGACCCCTTGGAATCTTCACCACCAATCAGGTTCGGGATGCCGACCTCGCGGAACCGGGCAAGGTGGCGGTCCAGCTTCTCCAGATGGGTCGCAAGCGTCATTCGGTGCCTCCGGGCAGGTATTTGCGGATCGAGCTGGCCTTGGGCGACAGTGCTGCGTCGATGTCGCGCATCTCCATCGACAGCAGGAAGGACGAACTTGCCATCACCCCCGCGCAGAAGGTCTCGGCGGCGGCGAAGATCGCTTCGGTCGCCCGCGCTTTTGCCTCGGCACTGCGCCCGGCGCGCAGGCGAACCGAGATGTCGAGGAAGGCATGGTCGGGGTTGCCATCGGCGATCACCACATGATCGGCCCGCATTGCCCGGACCCGGATGCCCGCCAGCGGCAGGACGCCCGTTGCCACCGCCGCATCGCGCAAGACCCGGCACAGGCCCGCGACATCAAGACGCGCTTCCAGATTGGCGGAATAGTCGATCTGTATATGCGGCATCGCTAGCCTCCTTGTGTTCAATGAGAGGCATGATACTTGCTTTGTCAAGTAATTTTGCGACAGTTGAGCCCATGCCCGAAACAGGCGATAAGCCGGATATGATCGACGCTCCCGCCTTCCGCCAGACCCGCCGTTCCCTGCCCATCGCCCTGCTTCGCGCGCGGGAAACCGTCATGGGGCCGATCCGCGACATGCTCGCCAGTTCCGGTGTGAACGAACAGAAATGGCGCGTCCTGCGCGTCTTGCAGGAAAAGGGCCCGCTGGAACTGAGTCAGGTCGCGGCCGAGGCGGTGCTTCTTCTCTCCAGCCTGACCCGGATGGTCGGGCCGATGGTGGAAGAAGGCCTCATCACCCGCATGACCCCGCCCGAAGACCGGCGCAAGACCGTGGTCGCGATCACCCCGTCCGGGCTGACGCTGGTCAATGCCCATGCCGGGCAGTCCTCGGCGATCCTGGACCGGATCGAAGCCGACTTTGGCCATGACCGGCTGGAGCAGTTGCTGGATCTTCTGGAGGATCTCCAGAAGCTCGACTTGCGGACCGGCAGTGCCGAGCCGGGCCGGAAGTCCAAACGCTGATCCGCCTGCATCGCTTCCCACCTTTGGCCAGGATGACGCAACTTCGACGCCACCGCCCGCGCTCAAGGCTGTCGGCTTCGATGACCTCAAGGATTGCGCCCGGATCTTCGCTTCGCTCGTCTGCACTCGCCGCGACATCGCCGGATTCAGGCGCAGATGGCGGAAACGGTGCTGAAATGTCTGGAAGACGACCATCGCCCGCCACCGGAAACCAGTACACCCGTCACATTGCCCCCCGCGCAACGAGCCAATCCCGATGATCCCAGACCCCGCCTCCTTCCTGCGTGAACTCTTCGACCGTGCGGTCGAGGTCGCCGACCCGATGCGCTCGCTTGCCCGCTTCCTGCCGGAAAAGCCGCCGGGCCGGCTGATCGTCATCGGCGCTGGGAAAGCCTCTGCCCGCATGGCCGAGGCGGTCGAGGCCGCATGGGGCCCTTGCGAAGGGCTCGTCATCACCCGCTACGGCTATGCGCGTCCCTGTCGCGGCATCGAAATCGTCGAGGCCGCCCATCCGGTCCCCGACCAGGCCGGGGTGGATGCCACAGGGCGTATGCTCGCGCTTCTCGATGGCCTGACCGAAGAGGATACCATCCTCGCCTTGATCTCCGGCGGTGCCTCGGCGCTGCTTTGCGCCCCGGCTTCGGGCATGACGCTGGCCGAAAAGCAAGCGGTCAACGCTGCCCTTCTCGCCTCTGGCGCGCCAATCTCGGCGATGAACACCCTGCGCAAGCATCTCTCCCGCGTGAAGGGCGGCCAGCTTGCCGCGGCGGCCTACCCGGCCAGGATGCTTGCCTTGATGATCTCTGACGTGCCGGGCGATGACCCCGCCTTCATCGGCTCCGGTCCCACCGTCGGCGACGCCACCACACCCGACGACGCCCGCGCGATCCTGAACCGCTGGGCCATCGCCGTCCCGCCCTCTGCCCATGCGGCCCTTGCCCGATCCCGCGTCGTGCCCCCGGATGACCCGCGCCTGTCCCGCACCGAAAACGTGATCTACGCCGCCCCGGCCCAGTCCATTGCCGCCGCCGCCGATCTTGCCGCCGCGCAATGCGACATCCGCACCCTTGGCGACAGCCTTGAGGGCGAAGCCCGCGATGTTGCCCGCGCGCAGGCCGCCATGGCGATCTCCCTTGCCGCCAGCCTGTCGCCCGGCGACCGCCCGATCCTCCTCCTCTCCGGGGGCGAGCTGACCGTGACCCGGCAGGGCGACGGGGTAGGGGGCCCCAATGCCGAGTTCTGCCTGACCCTGGCGCTTGCGCTGGACGGCCACCCGCAGATCCATGCCATCGCCTGCGACACCGACGGCGTCGACGGCGCGGCGGAAGTCGCGGGTGCCCTTGTCGGCCCTTCCAGCCTTGCCACTCCCGGAGCTGCCGAAGCACTTGCCCGGAACGACGCGCATAGCTGGTTCGCCCGCGCCAAAGGCCAGGTCGTCACCGGCCCGACGCTGACCAATGTCAACGATTTCCGTGCGATCCTGATCCAGCCGCCGCTCTGACCGGCGGCGTCACTTCGACACCCGCACCCGTCGCAGCGGCAGCATGACCCGCACTGTCAGCCCGCCCAGCGTCGCGCTGTCCTCCAGCACGAGAGTCGCCCCATAGGCCTGCAGAAGATCGCTGGCGATGGCGAGCCCCAGCCCGGTTCCCGGCTTGGAACTGTCGAGCCGCGTTCCCGACCGCATCACTTCGGCCCGGTCGGCCTCGGGGATGCCGGGGCCATCGTCCTCGATCACGATCTCGATGCCGCCCGTCCGCTTCCTGGCGCTCAGTGTGACGGTCGACCGGCACCATTTCAGCGCATTGTCCAGAAGATTGCCCAGAACCTCCTCGATATCCTGGGTGTCCATCCGCGCGGTCAGCCCCGGCTCGCGGGTGACGTCGAACCGCTTGCCCTCGCGGCGGGCCATCATGTCGAACAGCCGCGCGAAACGGTCGACCGAATGGCTGAGATCGGTCTTCGCCTGCGTGGCTTCCCCCGAATGCGCCGTGCGCAACCGGGCCAGTGACCGGCTGATCTGGGCATCCACCCGGTCCAGCGCATCCAGCGCCTTCGTCATGTCCTGCGATCCTTCGGCCAACGCCGTCAGCTCGTTGCGCAGAATCGCGCTTGGCGTCTTCAGCGCATGGGCCAGGTCCGCCGCCTGCCGCCGCGACCGGCTGACGATCTCGCGGTTGCGGTGGAGAAGGCCGTTGATGTCCGCCACCAGCGGCGCGACCTCCTCGGGATAATCGGTCTCGCTCAGCTCTTCGTCCTGCTCCCAGCGTTGCGCCACGTCGCGGCGCAGCCGGTCCAGGGGTCGGGTGATCGCCGCCGTCTGCACCAGCACGCTGGCCAGGCCGATCACCGCCACCATCGCGAAGGCCAGGACCAGACTGCGCCGGGTGTCGCCGCGTTCGGACTTCAGCTGTCCAAGGCTTTCCGCCGCAAGGACGGTCCAGGCGCTGCCATCCTCAAGCGTGATCACCTGTTCGGCGATCCTCACCTCACCAACCACGGGATTCGCGCCATCGCCGATTGTCAGGGTGGCACCGGCAGGGGCGGGGGCCGGAAGGGTGGCGTCCAGTAGCGACCCGGAGGTGTGGATCGTCCCGTCTGGCGCGGTTACCTGCCAGTAGCGGCCGGAGAATGGCGCGTGATACTGCGGGTCAAACAGCAGATCGCCCAGCCGGGTCGTATCGTCCGGCACAGAGCTCAGCGCCACGACAATCTGGGTATGCCGCTCGGTCAGGGCGCGGTCGAAGCGGGCCAGTTCCCGCTGGTTCAGAAAGGAATACAGCAGCAGAGCCCCGACTGTCAGCGAAACCAGCGCCGCCAGGCCCCCGCTGATCCAGGCGCGCTTGCGCAGAGACAGCATCACGCCGCGTCGATCATGTATCCACGCCCCCGCATGGTCTGGATCAGATCCGGCCCCAGTTTCTTGCGCAGGCGGTTGATGAAGACGGCAATCGTGTTCGAATCGCGGTCGCCGTCATATTCGTAGATGTGATCCGACAATTCGGTTCTCGAGATCAGCCGTCCGGCATTGTGGATCAGGTAGGACAGCACCGCGACCTCCTGCGCGGTCAGGTCGACCGGCACACCGTTCAGGGTCGCGCGACTGTGTCGTGTATCGAATACCACCCCGTCGCGTTCGAACAGGGGGCTGATGCGGCCAGCGCTGCGTCTTAGTGTTGCCCGCACCCGCGCGGCCAGTTCGGGCAGGTGAAAGGGCTTTGTCAGGTAGTCGTCGGCCCCGGCATCCAGCCCGTCCACCCGATCCGACCAGCCATCCCGCGCCGTCAGGATCAGGACCGGCGTTGCCACCCCCGTGCTGCGCCATTCCTTCAGGATCGAGATCCCGTCCCGCAAGGGCAGGCCGATGTCGAGAATGATCATGTCATAGGGTTCTGTCGCGCCGCGGAAACAGGCCTCTTGCCCGTCATGCACGACATCAACGATCCGGCCTTCGGCGGCCAGTAGCTTCCTGATCTGGTCACTCAGGACGACTTCGTCTTCGACAAGCAGAATACGCATGGTGCAGGGGTATTATCAGCGAATTTGGCAACAATTATGGCGCGGCTCAGTTCTTACCGTTCCCGTTCCCGTTCCCACCACCGTTCCCACCACCGTTGCCATTGCCATTGCCATTCCCGTTGCCACCCCCGTTCCCGTTGCCCTTGCCGTTCGAACCGGCGGTCGCGCTTTTGCCCTTTGCCTTCGATCCGCTCTCTGCCGCTGCCGCCACCTGACGGCCAACGGCCGAGCCCTTGGCGACTTCCTCCCCGGTGCGGGCATCGACGATGACGCTTATGATCGACCCGTCCGGTTTCTTCAGGACGATCCGGTAATACAGCCCGTCGGCATCGAAGGCCCGTGCCTCGATCGGCTCGCCGCCGGTGGACCGCGCGACCGAGCCTATGACACGTTTCGGACTGAGGGCCGCACCCGATCCCACCGCTTGCCGCAGTTCCGCTGTCCCGATCTCGCGCACCGTCGCGGCCTGACCGGGGCCGGACAGCGCGACGAAGGACAGCAGAAGCAGGATGCGAAGAGCGGTCATGCGGAATGCCTAGCAGAATCCATATGAACCCAAGATGAACGATTGGTTCGCGCCAGGTTAAACGCCCGTCCTGTCTAGTGCGACCTGTGCCTTGCGACTCGGTTCCGCTGCTGCGGACTGACCGACGCAGGTCGTACTGTCCCCTGGGTCCTGGTGCCCACACACTTATATGAGGTCATGACATGAAGGTCACATCCCTTGGGCTCCTGAAGGCCTGCACCCTTTCAGTTGCGCTTCTTGGTTCAGGCGCGATCATTGCTGCCATCACGATGCCCGACGCCACTTTTGCCAAGTCGGGCAATGGCAACGGTGGCGGCAACGGCAATGGTGGCGGCAACGGAAACGGTGGCGGCAATGGCAATGGCAATGGCAATGGCGGCAAGGCCGCAGGCGGCTCATCCGAAAAGGCCGCCAGTTCCAGGTCCGATGCGGGCAAGGTCGCCGCGCCGGATGCCTCGGCCACCAAGTCGAAATCCAAGGCCAAGTCGAAGATCCAGAAGAAGTCCCTGGCCGAAGAGCTCGGCCTCAGCCCGTCCGAACTTGGCGCGCTGAATGCGGCCCATGCCAATCCGAATGCGCTGAAACATGCCGCGCCGAATTCGCGCGTTGGCCGCATCGCCGCCTACCGCGACGCCGTGCTGGCGGGCGAGGAGTTGCAGGCCGACCTGGATGCAAAACAGGCCGAACTGGACGGGATGACCCCGCCCGCCCGCCCTGCGACTGAGGTCGATGTCGATCTCGACGCGGCCACGCAGACGGTCGCCGAAAAGGCTGATGCCGTGGCCGATCTTGAACAGGCGCTGGCCGATGCGGGCGGCACCGATGCCGGAATCGAGGCTGATCTCGCCACCGCCCGCGACGATCTGGCCGCAGCCGAAGCTGCCGAGGCCGACCTTCAGGCCGAATACGACGATGCCGCAGCCTATGAAACGCTTGCAGGAGAAGTCGACGACCTGTCGCAGCAGGTCGAGGATCAGCCAGAGCTGGAACGCGGTCTTCTCGAGGCTGCCGCGAACAAGCCGGTGACGGATGCCGTGGAAGCCGCCGTCAAGCATCTTCTCGGGCTCTGATCGAACCCTCGGTTGGCGGTGCTTCAGGGCGAGCCCCTGGACATCGCCAACCGATCCCGCCACGGGCATCCTGCCCAGGGCCACAAAGCAAAGGGCCACCCGCATCGGGTGGCCCTTTTCCTGTGCGAGGGTGATTTCAGGCGACGAAGGCGCGCAGGGCGGTTCGATCCAGCACAGCCACGACGTCCTCGACCGGCGGGAACCTGTTCAGCTCGGACGCGAAAAGCGGGGCGGTCGCCTTTTGCCGCGGCGGTTTCGGCAGCACCTCGACCGCGCGAAACTCGGCAGTCAGGAACAGGCGGGACGGTCCAGAGGTCGGCTGCAGCATCTTCTTCCCCCACGCAATCACCCGGTCGATCGCTCTTGTCGGCGGTGCTCGACTCAACTCACGGTCACAATGCATCACGATTGTTTAACCAGCAGCAAACCTTGCATTCATCTTCGGTTCACAATCCTGCCACATTTGCACCGGAGGAGGTGCCGCCTGTGAACAGGCGCTTGCGTCAGCCTTGCCTGTCGCAGGGCTTCGGGGCTAATAGCGACCGCATGCCGGGATGGTCCCGCGCGGAAGGGCAACTTTCGACCGGACATGCACGACGTTTCTGCCCATCGCCTCTCCGTCGCCCCCATGATGGACTGGACGGACCGGCACTGCCGCGTCTTCCACCGCCAGATGACCCGGCGGGCGATGCTCTATACCGAGATGATGACCGCCCCCGCCATCGTTCATGGCCCGAAGCCCCGCCTTCTCGACTTCTCCGCCGTCGAACACCCCATCGCCCTGCAACTCGGTGGCTCCGACCCCACCGAACTGGCGCAGGCGGTCCGCATCGCCGAACCCTGGGGCTACGACGAGATCAACCTGAACTGCGGCTGCCCCTCTGACCGGGTGCAATCCGGCTGCTTCGGCGCTGTCCTGATGGAACGCCCCGCGCTCGTCGCCGATTGCGTCCGTGCGATGCAGGGCGAAACCGACATCCCCGTCACCGTCAAATGCCGGATCGGGGTGGATGAGCAGGACCCGGAAACCATCCTTCCCGCCTTCATCGAGACGCTGGCCGGGGCAGGGGTGCGCCACATCATCGTCCATGCGCGCAAGGCCTGGCTCCAGGGCCTTTCGCCCAAGGAAAACCGCGAGATCCCGCCGCTTGACCACGACCTTGTCATCCGCATGAAGCAACGCTTCCCCGAGCTGACGATCTGCATCAACGGCGGCATCACCTCGCTTTCACAGGCGCAGGCCCTTCTCGATCAGGGCCTCGACGGTGTGATGCTTGGCCGGGCCGCCTACCATGACCCGGCCTCGGTCCTGATCGGTGCCGACGCGCTCTGGGGCGACGCCTTCGCCCCGGATGCACTGGCTGTCATCGACGCCATGCGTCCCTACATCGCCGACCATCTGGCGCAGGGCGGCAGGCTGCATCAGATCACGCGCCACATGCTCGGGCTCTTCCAGGGCAAGCCCGGCGCGCGCGGCTGGCGCCGGGTCCTGTCGGAACAGGCCTCGCGCGACGGCGCGGGTCTCGACGTGATCGACCGCGCGCTGGCCGAGCGTCACGCCCGCGCCGCCTGACGCGGGATCAGCCGCGACAAGACCAGCACCAGCGCCCCGCAGAGCGCAATCGCCCCCAGCATCGGCGTGACACTGCCATCAAGGAACGGCCCCGCCAGCGCAACCAGCAGCCCGGCCGCCAGCATCTGCAACGTGCCCCCCAGCGAGGCCGCCAGCCCTGCGATTTCGCCATGCTCCTCCAGCGCCTGAACCTGCGCGCTTGGCATCAGCACCCCCAGGAACATGTTGCCGATGAACAGTGAGGTCATCATCACCGGCAGGCTTGCAAGCCCGGCCAGGGCCAGGGCGAATCCCGCGAAAGTCGCCAGGGCGAAACCGATGGTCGCCCGCCGGATCATCCGCAAGGTGCCGATCCGGATCGAAATCGTCGCCGAAAACTGCGAGGCCACGAAGAAGCCCACCGCATTGACCGCGAAGGCCAAGGAGAACTGCGTCGCCGTCAACCCGAAGCTGCCGATGTAGACGAAGGACGCCGCCGCGATGAAGACGAAGAAGCTCGCGAAGGCGAAGCCCGCCAGGAAGGTCATCACCAGAAAGCTCCGGTTGGTCAGCAGGGTCCGCGCCCCGCGCATCGTGCTGGCCAGATCGAACCGCTGCCGGTTCGCTTCGGCAAGGGTCTCGGGCACTGCATAATGGATCAGGATCGCGCTCAGAAGCGATGCGACCAGCAATGCCCAGAACACCAGTCGCCAACTGCCAAGCGTCAGCAGGCCCGCACCGGACAGGGGCGCCAGCAAGGGCGAGACCGCGATCACGATCATGATCGTCGACATCATCCGCGTTGCCGCAGGCCCCGTGGCCATGTCGCGGATCACCGCGCGCAGGACGACCATGTTCGCCGCTCCGCCCGCCCCCTGCACCATGCGGCCAAGGATCAGCCAGCCCAGCGTCGGCGCCAAGGCGCAGATCACCGTGCCCAGGATGAACAGCGCCAGCCCGACATACAACGGCGGCTTTCGCCCGGCCTGGTCGGCCCAGGGGCCATAGACCAGCTGCGCCAGGCCGAAAGTGATGAAATAGCCGATGATGGTCCACTGCACCGCATGCTGGCTGGCGCTCAGGTCGCGACCGATGTCGGGCATCGCCGGCAGATACATGTCGATGGCAAAGGGCCCGACGGCCGCCACCAGGCCCAGAATGACGGACATCGCGGTCGGGGAAATACTGCGGGTCATGAAGGTCTTCCTTGCGATGCATGCGACGAAAGCGCGCAGGCTTATCCCGCATCCTTCGGAAAGGAAAGACCCGCCCGGCATTTCCCGGCTGGCCTCCCGCACCGCTGCCCGCTAAATGGTCGGACCGCCCCTTTTCCCGGAGCCGGCCCATGCCCGACCTCGCGACTGCCCTGCCGATGCTTGCCGCCCTTCTGGTCATCGGCGCCTTTGCCGGGGTGGTCGGCGGCCTTTTGGGCGTCGGCGGCGGGATCGTCCTCGTCCCCGCCTTCTTCTATGCCTTCGGGCATCTCGGCTATGGCGGCGACCAGTTGATGCAGGTCTGCGTCGCAACCTCGATGGCGACCATCGTGATCACCTCGCTGCGCTCCGTCTCCTCGCACAACAAGAAGGGCGCGGTGGACTGGGAGGTGTTGAAGACCTGGGGTCCGTCCCTGGTGATCGCCGCCGCGATCGGCACATTCGTCGCGGGCAAGGTCTCCTCGCTGACCCTGCAAGCCGTGTTCGGCCTTCTCGCCGGTCTGGCCGGTCTCTGGATGGCCTTTGGGCGCGAAAGCTGGCGGCTTGGCGATCACATGCCCGACCAGCCCGTCCGCAGCGCGCTTGCCGGAACCGTCGGCTTCTTTTCCGCCATGATGGGCATCGGCGGCGGCACCTTTGGCGTGCCCCTGATGACGCTCTACGCCATGCCGATCCATCGCGCTGTCGCCACCGCCTCGGGCTTCGGCGTGCTGATCGCAGTGCCCTCGGTGCTGGGCTTCCTTCTCCTGCCGGTGGCAGAAGCGCCGCCCTGGACCATCGGCGCCGTCAACCTTCCCGCCTTCATGGTCGTCATCGGCACCACGCTGATGACGACCCCGCTCGGGGTCAGGCTGGCCCATGCGATGAACCCCAAGCCCCTGAAACGCGCCTTCGCGGTGTTCCTGACGCTGGTTGCGCTGAACATGCTGCGGAAAGTGCTGGGATGGTAGCGCCCGGCTGGCAACGCATCGGCCCCCATCCGGCGATTGCCGCCTGGGCCGCCGCCGCGCAGGCCACCGCCCTCGACCACCTTGCCACAACCGCCGAGCCCTGGCGCTGCGACGGCACCTGGTTCGTCGGCGTCGATGCCCTGCCGAATGCCTCTGACGGCAGCCTGCACGGCATCGCTTTCCCCTGGGCTGCCCTGCCGCTTACCCCCGTGCCCCTGCACAAGGCGCAGCTCTCCGTCATCCGCCCCGGCTATCCGCAGCCATCCCCCGACGAAACCCCCGCCGCCTTCGCCTTCCGCCGCGACCGCGATGCCGCGCATCTTGACGGCCTCCTCGCCATCGGTCCCGACAAGCGCCGGATGGTCAGGGAACCCCATGCCTGGATCCTCGGTCTGCCCTTGAACGAAGCCGCGGCCTCGCCTCTGACCGTCTGGGAAGGCAGCCACAAGCTGATCCGCGCCGCCCTCCTGAAGGCTCTGGCACCCCACCCGCCCGAGACCTGGGCCGACATCGACCTTACCGATGCCTACCAGGAGGCCCGGCGCGAGGTCTTCGCCACCTGCCGCCGGATCGAGCTTCCCGCCAGACCCGGAGAAGCCACGCTCCTCCACCGCCTCATGATCCATGGCGTCGCCGACTGGAAAGCGCAGGATACCGCTCCGCCGGAGGGACGGATGATCGCCTACCTGCGCCCGCAGTTGCCCACGGTCGAAGCCTGGCTCAAAGCCTCCTGATCTGCTCTTTTCGAAATACTCTCAGGGGGTTTGGGGGCAGACTGCCCCCATCCGGAGACAAGCGGGCGGAAGCCCGCGCAGACGACCCAAGGACTCCGTGCCGAAGGCACTCAATTTGACAAGCTACCGTTCCAGCCGGGCCATCCGCCCGCCACGCCGCTTGGCCAGCCGGGACGCCCGCGACGGCAGTTCCGCCATCACCGTCGCCCGTTCCTCATGCGTCATCCGCGACCAGCCCGAGATTTCCTCGATCGACCGCAGGCAGCCGACGCAAAGGCGTTCCTCGGGATGCACGACGCACAGCTTCACGCAGGGACTGGCGATCTCGTCGCGTTTCCAGACGTCGTCCTTCACCCCGTCGCTCCCGCCGTCAGTCATTGCCAAGATGTGCCATCCGGTCCAGCACACCTTGCAGGATATATCCGGCAGCCACCTGGTCGATGACCTCTTTCCGACGCTTTCGCGACGTATCCGCCTCCAGCAGCGCCCTTTCTGCCGCAACCGTCGACAGACGCTCGTCCCAATAGCAGATCGGCAGCCTGGTCAGTTTTTCCAGATTCCGCGCAAAGGCCTGTGTTGCCTGCACCCTTGGCCCCACGGTTCCGTCCATGTTCAAGGGCAATCCAAGCACGATGCCGAAGGCCCCCCGCGCCTCCAGCAGGGCCAGCAGCCTGCCCGCGTCGAGGGTGAACTTCTCGCGCCGGATCACCTCGATGGGCGTCGCCACCTGCCGCCGCAGGTCCGACAGCGCCACGCCGATGGTCTTGTCGCCCAGGTCCAGCCCCGCAATCGCCCGGTTCGGGGGCAGGGCGGCCACGAACTCTTCCACGCTGGCGCAGATCACGGGGTCAGCCCGCTTTCCACCGCCGCCTGCTTCAGGAACGACAGTTCTGCCGTCTGCCCCGCGAACTTCGCCCGCGCCTCGTCATAGATCTTCTGCGCCTCAGGCAGCCGCTCCAGCACTGCCAGCGACCGGATCAGCTTGTTCCAGTCCTCGACCGAGCCGCCCTCTGACGCCAGCCGGTCCGACAGTTGCGTGACCATCCCTTCGATCATCTGCTGGCGCTCTTCCGCGTTCATCTCGCCCGCCGCCGCCATGTCTTCGCTCGACGGCCCCTTGCCCTCGGGCAGGGCGTAACGGATGCCGGCAAGCTGGGCCACCTCTTCGATGCGCTCGCGGATCGAACCCACCCAGGGCGAACCCGGCGTGCCGCCCTCGGCCAAAGGGCGCCAGAAGCGGAAGGTCTGGTCGTAGCGCCCGCCCTGCAGGAACATCTCGCCGACCAGATAGCGCGACAACTCGTTGGTCATGTCGCGCTGCAGGCTCGCGCGCAACTCCACCTCGGTCTCGGGCGAGACATAGCCCTGCGCTTCCGCCACCAGCGCCAGCGCCAGGTTCGCGTGATCGTTTGCCGAAGCGGCATCGCCGCCCAGGGCAAGGATGCGCTCCTGGACCCGGACGGCGGCCTGCAACTCGCCCGCCGCAAAGCGGCTGCGGAACTCTGCCTGCAAGGCGGCAGGGTCGGTCATGGCACCCAGCTCGGTCGCCAGCCTTTCATCCAGAGCGGCGTCGCGT
>JAGPEG010000062.1 GCA_018057165.1 Tabrizicola sp. | reverse complement strand
TGGCCGCCCCGGCCCAGATCTCGACGCGATGGACGGCACCGCCACCTGCCATTACCGCACGCTGCCGCTGCTTTACGCCCGCGAAAGCGACCGGGCGGTCGAGGTGCTGGAAACGCTGGCCGCCGACCCCGACCTCCGCCCCGCCCTGCGCCACTGGGGGGCCTTCAAGCGCATGGTGATCCAGGGCGAGGGCGCCAAGGCCCGCGCACTCTTCGACCGGGGGAACCTGCCGCGCCGCGAGCAGATGATCCGCAACACGCTCAAACGCGAAGGCTTGTGGGTGCGGTAGGCCTCAGCTGGTCCCAAACCCCAGACCAGGCTCCATCCGTTCCCAGGTTTGATCCATCGGCCAGGCGTCCGACAGCCAGGGCACCGAGAAATGCCCGAACCACAGCGACAGCTGCCCTTCGGCCTCGGACTCGCTCGCCCCCTTGATCACCGCCAGATACAGCGCCATCGCCAGCCCGGTCCGGTCCGACCCATGCCGGCAATGCACCAGAAGCGGTTTCGGCAAGCCACGCATCAGCGCGATCAGCCGCGTCGCGTCTTCCGGCCCCAGCTCCTGCGAAGCATTCATCGCGAAATCCGCATGTGCCAGCCCCAGTGCCGCACTTGCCGCGATCTCCGTGTCGTACCACCCCTCGCCCGCAGACGCCCCCCGCAGGTTCAACACGCTGCGGATGCCATAGCGCCGCTGGTAGTCGGCCAGATCCCCGTCGGACACCTGGGCTGAACGGTAAAGCTCGTTGACGACGACCGGATGGAAATTGCCGCTGGCGTGCAGATAGGTCAGATAGCCACCCAGACCGGCCATCGTGACAGCTGCGGCCAGCCCTCCGGCCCGGATGATCCTCCTGCCACGCATGTCGTTTCCCCTGCATTGCTGCCCCTTCATCTGTCGGGCAACAGGGCGATGGTCAATAAGCAGCAGTTGCATGGCAGCCGCGTCGCGGTGATTGACCGCCTACATCTCCATCATCACCACCGGCCAGAGCGACAGCACCAATAGCCCCGCCATTGTCCAGTTGAACATCCGCAACCGCCCCGGTCCCTCCAGCCAGCGCCGCACCGCCTGCCCCGCCCCGGCCCAGACCGACACCGAGGGCAGGTTGACCAGCGAGAACGCCCCGGCGACGGCCGCGTAAGCCCAGACCGACGGCACGGTGACATAGGCCGAGACTGCCCCCAGCGCCATCGCCCAGGCCTTCGGGTTCACCCATTGGAACGCCGCCGCCTGGAGGAATGTCATCGGGGTCGCCTTCGCCCGCCCCTCGCCCGGACTGCCGGACTGCGCGATCTTCCAGGCCAGCCACAGCATATAGGCGACCGAAGCGATCTTCAGCACCAGCAGCGCCGGGGGCCAGGCCCGGAACACCCCCGCCAGCCCCAGTCCCACCAGGAAGACCATCAGCGCATGGCCGATGGAAATCCCCAGCATATGCGGCACCGTCCGGCGAAAGCCGAAATTCACCCCGCTTGCCAGAAGCATCATGTTGTTCGGCCCCGGCGTGACCGAGGTGACGAAGGCAAAGCCCAGAAGGGCGAGAAACAGCTCGTATGTCATGACCGCAATCCTGAAGCGCATTTCAAGATGATGGATTGCAAATATGCGACCATTTCAACTATCTTCGCAATGAATGATCAAGCTTGATGACATTGACCACCGGATATTGCGCGAGCTGACCCGTGACGCCCGCCAGCCGAACCTTTCGCTTGCCGACCGGGTTGGCCTTTCACCCTCGGCCTGCCTGCGCCGGGTGCAGGCGCTGGAACGCGCGGGGGTGATCAAATCCTACCGCGCCGTGCTGGACCCCGTCAGTCTTGGCATCGGCTTCGTGGCCTATGTCACTGTCGGCCTCGGCACCCATACCAAAGCCGCGCAAGAGGCGTTCGAGCGCGCCGTCGCCCGCGCGGCGGAGGTCCGCGAATGCCACAACATCACCGGCACGGTCGAATATCTGTTGCGGGTCGAATGCGCCGACCTTCCGGCCTTCAAACATTGGCATACCGAGGTCCTGGGTACCCTGCCCCAGGTCCGCGCCGTCACCACCTTCGTCGTGATGGGCAGCCCGAAGGATGACCGCGCCTAGGCTCCCTTGTGTCAGGCGCACACATCCTTCGGCGGATATTTCGGCGCATGCAGCCCCAGCTTCCGTGCGGTCGCCACATCGGCCAGAAGATCCCGCTCTGCCGCCGCGAACAGGTCATCCATCCGCTCGATCACGAAATAGACCGGCTGGTGAATGTCGATCCGGTAGGGCGTGCGCAGGATGTCGATCACGTCGAAGGGCCGCCGCTCCGGTTGTCCCTCACCCTGCCCCACGGCCCAGAGAAGTTCCGATGGCGAGGAAGCCAGCCCCGAACCCAGCGTCTTCGTCACCCCCTCCTCGACCGTCAGCCCGAACTCGATGGAGAACCAGTACAGCCGGATCAGCCAGGCATAATCCTCCTTGGCGCAGCGCAAGCCCGCCTGACCGATGGCCTGCGAGAATCCGGCAAAACGCGGGTCGGTCAGCAAGGGCGTGTGGCCGAAAATCTCGTGAAAGATGTCCGGCTCCTCGATGTAGTCGAAATCCTTGCGGCTGCGGATGAAGCTGGCCGCCGGGAACTGGCGCTCCGCCAGCATCGCGAAGAACCGGCCGAAGGAAATCAGCGCCGGAACCGGCACCACCTGCCAGCCGGTCAGCGCCTTCAGCTTCCGCGACAGGTCCGGGCATTGCGGAACCCTGTCGCGCGGCATGTCCAGCACCTCCAGCCCGCGCAGATAGGGCCGGGCGGCATGGCGCTGGACCATGGGCCATTGCCGCGCCACCAGATCGTGCCAGACCGCGTCCTCCTCCTCGGAATAGTCGATGAAGCCCGCCGCATCGGGCTGTTTCGCGGCATAGCTGGTCATTGCGGCCTCCTCCGGTCGCGTCACCAGACCAGCTTGCCCCATTTCTGCGGAATCTCATTTCTTTCTTGGCCCGTTCTGGCATTCTGACGGAAGCCTTTTTCCCTCATGGCCACAAAAATGAAATCTGATACCCAACTCTCCTTCGACGACGCCGACCGCCGCATCCTTGCCGCCCTGCAACGCGACAGCACCCTCTCGGTGCAGGCGCTTGCCGAGATCGCGCAGATGTCCCCCTCGCCCTGCTGGCGCCGCGTCAAGGCCCTGCGCGAGGCCGGGGTGATCCGGGCCGAGGTGGCACTTCTCGACCGCCGCCGCGTCGGGATGCCGGTCCTTGCCTACATCCACCTCTCGCTGATCGACCATTCCGAGACCACGATCCGCAAGCTTGACGACTTCACTCAACGGCATGACCGCATCGTGGAATGCGCCACCATCACCGGGGCCGACGATTACATGATCAAGGTCATGGCCCGCGACCCCGAAGACCTGGAGCGGTTCCTGATGCACGACCTCCTCGCCCTGGGCGTGGTGCGCTCCTCCACCACCCATTTCGTGCTGCGCCAGACCAAGTATACCACCGCCGTGCCGCTGGACTGACTTGACGCCCCGTGCCGAAACGCGCCACGCTTGTCGCAAAAGAGGACATGGGAAATGACCGTCTGCTTCACCACCGACCGGATGCTGCATTTCGGCGATTGTGACATCTCGGGCACCGCCTATTACCCGGCCTACCTCAACATCCTGAACGGTGTGGTCGAGGAATTCTGGGCCCATATCGGCTGGCCCTGGCACGAGATCATCTGGAACGAACGCTGGGGCACGCCCACGGTGCATCTGTCCTGCGATTTCTCGAAACCCTCGTTCTTCGGCGACACGCTGACCTTCCGCCTGACGATCCTGAAGGTCGGCAAATCCTCGGTCCGCCTGCGCCACACCATCCATTGCGGCGAGGAGGATCGCTGGTCGGTCGAACAGGTTCTTGCGGCCTCCTGGCTCGACAAGCACACCTCGATGCCCTGGCCGGACGCGGTGAAGGCCAAGCTGGAAAGCCTGATGTCTCCGCCCGAGCCCGACCGCCGCGCCGTGGGCGCCCTCCGGCCATGAGCGCCGACAACACCCCCCTGATCCCCGCAGGCGCCGCCTATTTCCGCCCCACGCGCACCGATGCGCCGACCCGCGCCTTCGACTTCCTGATCTGCCCCTCCTTCACCCTCCTCGCCTTCGCCTCGGCGGTCGAGCCGCTGCGGATTGCCAACCAGCTTTCCCAGCGCCCGCTTTATGCCTGGCGCACCGCCACGGTGAACGGCCAGCCCGTCACCAGTTCCTGCGGTCTCACCGTGCAGGTCGACAGCGCCCTCGGCACGCCCGCCCGCGATGCGATGCTGGTGGTCTGCGCCGGGAACCAGCCCGAAAAGGTGATCACCACCGCCCTCGCCGCCGCCGTGCAGCGTCACCACCGCCACGGCGGCCACGTCGCCGGGCTTTGCACCGGGCCCTTTGCCCTTGCGAAAGCGGGCCTTTTGACCGGGCGCCGCTTCACGCTCCACTGGGAAAACCAGCCCGTCTTCCGCGAGATGTTCCCGACCCTGACCCCGTCGGAAACCAAATACGAGATCGACGACCGCATCCTGACCTCGGGCGGCGGGGCGGCGGCGACCGACCTGATGATCGACATCATCGCCCGCGACCAGGGCGAGGCCTTCGCCACCATGGTCCTGGACATGTGCCTCCGCCGCGTCGCCATCGGGCGTGACCCCGGCCAGCGGTCCTCGCTGTCCGCCGTGGCCCAGCTTCGCAACCCCGGCCTGTCCGCGATGGTCGACCTGATGAAGCGCCACATCGAGGAACCCCTGTCGATGGAGGATCTCTCCGCCCGCATCGGCTATTCCCGCCGCAACGTCGAACGCATCTTCCGCAAGGCGCTTGGCCTGCCCCCCGCGCGGTTCTATCTCGACATGCGGCTTGACCACGCCCGGAACCTCTTGTCCGGCACCGATCTCAGCCTGTCGGAAATCTCGGCTGCCTGCGGGTTTTCCACCCGGTCGCATTTCTCCAAGGCCTTCACCGCCCGCTTCGGCACCGCTCCCAGCCGGTTGCACGCAAGGCTTTAGGTCCCGCCCCGATTCACGTCCTGACCGTGTGCTCCGCGTTGCCGAGGATCAGGCTCCGCCCCGAATAGATGTCCCCCGTCATCTGCAGGGCCAGCCGTTCCGCATCGCGCCGCCGGATGCCCTCGGCGATCTCCTCGATCTCCTCCGGCTCCACCCCCAGCACCTCCAGCGCCTCGCCCCCCAGCGCCAGGGCCGAATGGAAGACCTCGCGCATCTGGTGATCGACACCTTCCTTGATCAATTCCAGCACATGCGCCCGGTCGAAAGCCCGCGCCAGGATCACCGCATTCGGGAACTCGTGCTTCACCAGCTTCACGATCCGCGTGGTGACCTCCTGCTTGTCCGTCGCGATCACCACCGCCCGCGCGGTATCCGCCCCGGCGGCTTTCAGGATATCCAGCCGCGTGCCGTCACCGAACCAGACCTTGAAGCCGAAGGTCTCGGCCGCACGGATCATCTCGGGGTCGTCGTCGATGATGTTGATCACGCATTTCCGCGCCAGAAGCGGCTGGCAGGCGATCTGCCCGAACCGCCCGAAGCCGATGATCAGCACCTGCCCGCTCAACCCCTCCGGCGCCTCGACCCCTTCGGTCGAGATCAGCGCCGCCGGCTTGAAACGGTCATGCAGGATCACCATCACCGGCGTCAGCGCCATGGACACGATGATGATCGCATTCAGGGTCGCCGCAGTCTCGGCATTCAGCAGCCCCACCGCCAGCGCCGCCGAGTAGAGGACGAAGGCGAACTCGCCGCCCTGCGCCATCAGCACCGTCCGCTCCAGCGCCTCGGCACGGCTGCCCCTGTTCACCCGAGCCACGGCGTAGATGATAAGCGATTTCAACAGCATGAACGCCACCACGCTGCCCGCGATCAACCGCCAGTTTTCGGCAATCACCGACAGGTCCAGCGCCATGCCGACCGCCAGGAAGAACAACCCCAGCAGGATGCCCCGGAACGGCTCCACATCCGCCTCAAGCTGGTGGCGGAAACTGGATTCGGACAAGAGGACGCCCGCCAGAAACGCCCCCATCGCCGCGGACAACCCGCCAAGTTGCAGCCACAACGCACTGCCGAGCACGACCAGCAAGGCCGCCGCCGTCATCACCTCCCGCGCGCGAGACGCGGCCAGCAGCCGGAACATCGGGTTCAGCAGGTAGATCCCCGCGGCCACCAGCGCCGCAATCGCCCCAAGCCCGATGCCCACGCCCACAAGCCGGTCGAGCAGCGTGACATCCTCGCCCCCCGGCGCCAGGAAGGCCACCAGCGCCAGCAGGGGCACGATGGCCAGATCCTCCAAGAGCAGGATCGACACGATCCGCTGCCCCTTCGGCGCCGAGATATCACCCCGCTCCTGCAACATCTGCATCACGATGGCGGTCGAGGTCAGCGTGAACCCCGCCCCCGCGATCAGCGAGCTTGCGTAAGGATAGCCCAGCGCCACGCCCACCAGCCCCAGCACCGCCACACAGAGAGCCACCTGCAGCAGCCCCAGCCCCAGAATATCCCGCCGCATCGCCCAAAGCTTCGACGGCTCCATCTCCAGCCCGATGAGGAAAAGGAACATGACGACGCCCAGCTCGGCGACATGCAGGATTGCCATCGGATCGGAGAAAAGCCCCAGCCCGAACGGCCCGATCGCCAGCCCGGCAGCAAGATAGCCCAGCACCGACCCCAGCCCGATCCGCTTGAACACGGGCACGGTGACGACCGCCGCGCCGAGCAGCGTCACGACCGAAATCAGATCAACGCCCGCCGATTCCGTCGCCATGTCGCGCTCCGTGATGCCGCAGCCCAGACTTGGCCGGACGCGCGGGAATGGCAATGGGGTTCAACTGTTTCGCAGGGCGCGCTTCGGCGCATCACTTGTCACGATCTGCCCTGGGGTATGGGGTGGCGGTCTACTCCAACGCACTGTCAGGCAATCGCCCGCAACCCCTTCCGCGCGACAAGGTCCAGCAACCGCGCCGCAGGACCAGACGGTCGTTTCTTTCCCTGCTCCCACTGCGCCACCGTACTGCGACCGACGTTCAGATAGATCGCAAAGACTGGCTGGCTGACCCGGTTCCGCTCCCGGATCGCGCGGATTTCCTCTGCGGTGAACTGAGCGACGGTTGGCAGAGCCAGATCCTCGATCTCGCGCAATGTGGCCTTGTCCATCGCACCGACCTCGTGCAGGCCGGTCGCAAGCTCGACTGCCATTTCAAGGATTTCACTCTTCCGTTTCATCCGAAGTCTCTCCAATCCGTGTGAGAAGCCCCTTGTCGAGAAGCGCGCCAATCTGGGCTTCCGTCGCTGACAGAAGACCGGCGCCAAGCTTTAGCAGGACTTTCCTCTCCAAGGTGTCGATGTTGCCCTTCACGCCTTTCGCAAAGCCATAAAGGAAGAAGATCCGGTCCTCGTTCCCTTTCCGGAAACACAGGATCGTGCGGTATCCGCCTGACTTGCCTTCCCCCTCGCGTGCCAACCGTTTCTTGAAAAGATAGCCTCCAAGATCGGCCTCATACTGCCCGGCAAAGGCCTCCACCGCCGTGTCGACCAGACACGCTTCGTCGATTCCCGCCTTTTCGGCCCATTTGCCGAACCGCTTCTCCAGAAACACCCGCATCCGATATCTAGCACCTGGTGATATACCTTTCAACCACCAGCCTGGACACTCAAGGTTAATGAACTCTTACCCCTTGAACACGCTCTCCATCTCCGCGAACCCCTTCACCTCGATCGGAATGCCGCTCGGGTCGCGGAAGAACATCGTCCACTGCTCGCCGGGCTGGCCCTCGAACCGCACCTGCGGCGGCAGGACAAACCCCATCCCCGCCGCTGTCAGCCGGTCGGCCAAGGCGCGCCAGTCGGGCAGATGCAGCACCAGCCCAAGATGCGGCATCGGGACCATGTGGTCGCCGACGCGGCCGGTGTTCGTCGTCTTGAACGGCTCGCCCAGATGCAGGCTGATCTGGTGGCCGAAGAAGTCGAAATCGACCCAGGTTTCCGTCGACCGGCCCTCGCGGCAGCCAAGGACGCCGCCATAGAAGGCGCGGGCCTCGTCCAGGCTGGTGACATGATAGGCCAGATGGAAGGGGGTCAGCATTGTGCAGGGCTCCGGACTCAGGGTCCTTGATCCAAGCACGGAAGCCGTGGCAATCGCAACGATCCTTCTCCCGCAAGGGATTTCCAGAGATGAATATTCCGTAAACGCCCACGGACAAGCTATTGATTTCCCTATCTTGTCCAGGTTTGTCCACTGTGGACATGTCGCCGTTGCCACGCCCACCGTCCTCCCCTACCCTCAGCCCAAACACAGGAGGACCCCATGACCGACCGACCCCTCGGCTTCGACACGCTCGCCATTCACGCCGGCGCCGACCCCGACCCCGCCACCGGAGCCCGGCAGATCCCGATCTACCAGACCACCGCCTATGTCTTCCGCGACGCCGACCACGCGGCGAAGCTCTTCAACCTGCAAGAGGTGGGCTACATCTACTCCCGCCTGACCAACCCCACCGTCTCGGCCCTCGCCAACCGGGTGGTCGCCCTGGAAGGCGGCGTGGGCGGCATCGCCTGCTCCTCCGGCCATGCGGCACAGATCATGGCGCTGTTCCCGCTGATGCAGCCGGGACGCAACGTCGTCGCCTCGACCCGGCTTTACGGCGGGACGATCCAGCAGTTCTCGAACACGATCCGCAAGTTCGGCTGGTCGGCCAGGTTCGTCGATTTCGACGACCCGAAAGCGATCGAGAAGGCCATCGACGGCGACACCCGCGCCCTTTTCTGCGAGACGATCTGCAACCCCGGCGGCGCGATCAGCGACATCGACGCCATCGCCCGCGTCGCCGACCGGGCGGGTATTCCGCTCATCGTCGACAACACCACCGCCAGCCCCTACCTTTGCCGTCCCATCGAGCATGGCGCGACCATCGTCGTCCATTCGGCCACCAAATACCTGACCGGCAACGGCACCGTGACCGGCGGGATCGTGGTCGACAGCGGCAATTTCAACTGGTCGGCCTCGGACAAGTTCCCGTCGCTCTCCCAGCCCGAACCCGCCTACCACGGCCTCGTCTTCCACCCGACGCTCGGCAACATGGCCTACACGTTCCACTCCATCGCCATCGGCCTGCGTGACCTTGGCATGACGATGAACCCGCAAGGGGCGCATTACACCCTGATGGGGATCGAGACCCTGTCCCTGCGGATGCAGCGCCATGTCGAGAACGCCCAGATCGTCGCCGAATGGCTGGAGCAGGACCCGCGCGTCGGGGCAGTGACCTATCCCGGCCTGAAATCCTCGCCCTACAACAAGCTGGCGCAGTCGATCACGCCGAAGGGGCCGGGGGCGCTGTTCACCTTCTCGGTCAAGGGCGGCTACGAGGCCTGCGTCAAGCTGATCGACAGCGTCAAGCTGTTCAGCCATGTCGCGAACCTGGGCGATACCCGGTCCCTGATCATCCACCCCGCCTCGACCACGCACCGGCAGTTGTCGGAAGACGCGCAGGTCAAGGCCGGGGCGGCGCCAGATACGGTGCGGCTCTCCATCGGGATCGAGGATGTGCGCGACATCATCGCCGATCTCGACCAGGCGCTTGCCAAGGCCACGGTCTGACCGAAGACCCGCCGCTCAGCCGCCTGGCGCGGTGTCGAGCGGCGGGGCCACGAACATGCCCTTCGGCAAGGGATCAAGCCAGGCGACGTCGGCCACCGCCGAAACCCGGCGGTCCGGCATCCAGTCAAGGGTCAGCCGAAGCGGGCGACACAGCTCTCCCACGGCCTCGCCGCCGCAGGTCATATCCACGGTTTCCAGCAAGGCCTTCAGGGCGGCATCAGGGCTTTCCGTGCCTTCGACCCCGGCGTCCAGGTCAAGCCTCACCTGGTCGGCCTGCAAGACCCGCGTCGCCAGATCCGGAAGCTCGGCCCCGTCGTCCTTGAGCCGGAACACCAGGTCCAGCTGGAACATCGCAGTGCCCGCAACCGGATCGACGCTGTTCCCGACCACCCGCGCCGCATTCACCGCGCAGTCCTGGGCCATCCTGTCCAGCAGGACCTGACACAGGCCATCGGCCAGCCGGGGCGCGCGAATGTCGGCCAGCACCTGCAGGAAGGCAGGCTCGGGCAGTTGCTCGCCCTCGGCCAGCAGGTCGGTGAGATTCGCCTGCCGCATCACGCGCAGCACCCGTTCGGGGGCGTAGCGTTCCTGCGCAAGATAGGCGCGGACCTCGGCCTGCGGGATCAGCCCGCCCGTGGGCGAGATCAACCAGCTCTGCCGTTCAACCACGACCGGCGCCGGGCTCTGCGGAACCGAAGCAGCATCGGTCGCCACCGGCTTCGGCAGCGATTGCCAGTACTGCCAGCCCGCAGCGCCGAAGCCCACGGCCATGAGGAGAGCCCCGGTTCCGATCAGCACCCGCAGCATCAGAAGGCCACTCCCTGCCGCAGGGCCTTCAGGTCGCCGAAGGCAAAGCTTGTCGCGATGGCCTTGACGCGGCCGGCGAAATCCTCGCCCTCGGCCACCTGGCCCCTGATCTCGAAATAGCTGTCCTGCGTCATCCGGATGCGGGAGCCCTGGACCCTGGCATAGACCGCCTTGGGCTCGGCCTCGCCCGGCTGCGGGCCGACGACCGAGACCGTCCCGCCGTCGAACCCGGCGCGGGTCTCGCCTGCCAACACTCCGAAACTGTCGCGGAACCAGATGTCGTAGGCAGCCACCCGCGCTTGCATGACGGCGTATTTCGCCTCGGCCTCGGCCTTGCTGGAGCCTGTGCCGGATTTCAGCACCTCGAAGAAGCGGTGGCCGGGGTTCAGCGGATAGAACGGGTCGATGCCGCATTCGGCCAGCGCCGCACCCGGCAGCACCTCGACCGGAACCACCGGATCAAGGTTCGCCACCCCGACATGCGTGCCGCCCAGCAGGATCACCCGCTCGATCCGGGCGCCGGGAGCGAGGTGGATGTTCCAGATCCGGTTGCCGGGCCCGCTTTCCAGCACCAGATAGACCGGCGACCGGGTTTCGGTCACGGCGACATCATAGGCCTCGAAGGCAAGGGCAGCGGGTGCGGCGACCGATGCCGCTCCGCTGTCGCGGTAGGTATTCACCAGCGCCTGCACGCCTGCGGCAAGATCCTGATCGTCGTAGGTCAGCAGCGGAAGCAGCAGCCCGGTGGCTGACGCGGTGACATGGCCGACCCCGGTCCCGTCAAGCGGTGCGGTCAGGCGGCAGCCCGAAATCGGACGGATCATCGTGATCTCGGCCGGGATGTCGTCGGCAACCTGCGTCATGTGTCCGGACAGCACATCCTTGATGAACACCGGCCGCTTGCCCGCCATCGCCGCGATCGGGCCATGCACCGTCAACCCGTCGATGCCATCCTCCAGATAATCCGCTGCCTTGTCGCCCGACCCGGTCACGGCGCTGTCGAAACTGCCGATCCTCCCCCCATCGAAGGCGGTTGCCAGCTTGTCGGGAAGATAGCGGGTGAGTGCCTGGGGGCCTTTCACGACCACGGCAAGGCCGGCAAGCATGACCGCACCGACGATCACCAAGCTGATCAGTCCGCGGATCATGAAAACTGCTCCTGCCTGCTGTTCGCGCCACGATACTGCCCCGCGACTTGGGCCAAATCATGACGAAAACCGGCGGAATCCTTGCGAATCCCGCCGGTTTGCATCGGTTCTTACTCGGCGATTTCCCAGGTGACGGCAACACTGGCCACCAGGCCAAGCTCGCCCCCCACCACCGGCACCGGCGAGGCGGCAACCGCATCGCGATACATCGGCGCCGGATCGGTCATCGCGCCCGCATCCGAGATCGACAGGACCTGCCCCAGCTTGACGCCCGCCGCCGTCGCCAGAAGTTCGGCCTTGGCGCGGGCGTCGGTCACGGCTTCCTTGCGCGCCTCCTTGTAGGCGGGTTCCGGGTCGGCCAGGCCGAAGGTCATGCCATTCAGCGTGTTCGCCCCGTCGGCCACCGCTGCGTCCAGCACCGCGCCGGTCGTGTCCAGCGCCCGCACCCGCACCGTCAGCATGTTCGACGCCACATAACCCGAGATCGTCGGGGTCGAGCTGTCATAGCCGGTCCAGTTCGGATTGATCGACAGGTTCGAGGTCTGCATGTCCCGCGCCGCGATGCCCGAGGCGGTCAACCGGGCGATCACTGCGTCAGTTGCCTTCGAATTCTCGGCCAGGGCCTCGGCGGCAGTCTTGCCTTGCGTCGTCACCCCGATCATCAGCGTCGCCATGTCGGGCGCGGCCTCGATGGTGCCGGTGCCGGTCACGCTGATGCTGCGAACCGCATCCTCGGCAAAAGCAGTGCTCGCCAGCGGCAGGGCCAGGGCGGTGGACAGGATCAGGGCAGAAAGTGCGCGCATGGGGTTCTCCTTCAGATGCGTGACATTTCGTGAGTTCTGACGCGCGCCGCAATGGCATCCTTGGCCGTTTTTCTTTCCTTCGGCGAAAAGCTGCTTTAGTAAAGCGGCAACCGGCTGGGGCACGTTCCAGCATTTCCAAGATCCGTGCTAGACCCGTGACATGAAACCGACATTTGCACTTGACCTGACGAGCGAAGCCATCGGGCTTCTGCACCGCACGCCGAAGGGGTGGCTCTCCATCGGCGAAACCGCGTTCGATGCCCCGGATCTGACCGAGGCGCTGGACTATCTGCGCAAGACCGCGCTTGGCCTGTCGCCGATGGGCGTGGCGACCAAGCTGATCTTGCCGAACAGCCAGATCCTTTACACCGAAATCCACGCCCCCGGTCCCAGCCGCGATGAAAAGCGCCGCCAGATCGCAGTCGCGCTGGAAGGCCGCACGCCCTATGCCGTGGACGACCTGGTGTTCGACTGGTCCGGCAAGGGTGCGACGGTCAAGGTGGCGGTCATCGCGCGGGAAACCCTGGACCAGGCCGAGGGTTTTGCGGCGGAGCATCGGCTGAACCCGGTCTCCTTCGTCGCCATCCCCGAGGACGGGACCTTCGTCGGCGAGCCCTGGTTCGGCCCGACCGCTGCGGCGGCGGGCCTCCTGGCCGAGGACGAGACGGTCGAACGCGACCGCGACCCCGTGACAATCCTGCATCGCGAACTGCCGAAAGCCGAGCCTGTGGCCGAGCCGGTGGCCGAGGCTGCCCCCGCCCCCGTGATCGAGCCTCCCCCGGCAGATGCGCCCCCCTCCGTGGCCGAGGACGAACCGCTTCCAGGCCTGGAAGAGGCGCTGAACGCCGAACTTCCCGAACCTCCGCCCGCGCCCTCTGTTGCCACGCCCGAACCGGCGGCTTCGCTGGCGGTGGTCGATGACGGGCTGGATGCCGACACCCTGCGCGACCTCGAAGCCGCCCTTGCGGACGAGCCGCCGGTCGCCGACGCTCCGCCCCCCGCGGCCCCATCCCCCGTTGATGAAATGCCGGTTCTTTCGGCCATGCCTGTGGCTTCTGCGGACTCCTCTGCGGACCCCGAGGAAGCGCCCTTCGCGCATGTCACCGACAGCGCCGCCTTCCCCGAAGCCGAGGACAGTGCCCCGTCTGCCACCTCCGGGCGCAAGCTGGTCATCGACGAGCTGGACGATGACATTCCCCCGGCCCCGCCCTCGGCGGCGATGGTGGCCTTCGCCAGCCGTCGCGGCACCGTCCCCGACGCCGTCACCCGCCCGATGGAAGGTGTGACCCGTCCGACCGCCCCCGCTGCGGCGGGCCGCGCCGCTCCGGTCGCCCGCCCGTCAACGTCGAAGGGCTTCCCCGGCATGGTCACCGCGCCGTCGATTCCGGGAACCCGCGCCAAGCCGAAGCTCAAGGGCGGCGACATTCCGCGCCCGGCAACGGCAGGCCCGACCACGGTGAAATCGCCCGCCCGCCCCGGCGGCACCTTCGGCACGCCCGCCCCGGCGAAGAAGCGGACCGGCTCTGTCTTCCTGATTCTCGTGGCGCTTCTCCTTTTGTTCCTTGCGCTGATCGGTATCTGGTCGTCGATGTATCTGGGGGGCGGCACGCCTGCCACGGATGAAGCCGCCCTCATCGAACCGACGCCGGGCGTCGATGACGAGATGCTGGCCGACATGCAGGATCCCGAGGGGATGATGGCTCCCCTCCCCGAGGCCGAAGGGACCGCGCTGTCCGAGGCCGGGGCTGGCGACCTTGCGACCGAAAGCCTGCCGGTGAACATGGGCGGCGAAGAGACCGCTGCCGGGACGGACGAAACCGCAGCCGCCACCGGACCCGAAGCCGCCGACCCCGCGTCGGTCGAGGTCGCCGCCGAGCCGGTCCCGACTGCCGAGCCGGAGCCGGTATCCGAACCGGCCCCCGCTACCCTTGTCGCCACCGATGTCTCGGCCGGTTCCGCCCCGACCGAGGATCAGGATGAAATCTTCCTCTCTGCCATGGACGCCCCGCCCCCGGCGCTGGATGCCCTGGCGCTGCCCGCGCTCGCCGATGTGGCCGATGCCCTGCCCGATCCGGCAATGCCGCCTCCGGCCCCCGGAACCGTCTATCAGTTCGATGCGAAGGGGCTCTTGAAGCCCACGCCGGAAGGGATCGTCAGCCCGGACGGCGTCTTCCTGATCGCCGGGAAACCGCCCCGCCTCCCGCCCTCCCGCAGCGAGGCCGCAGCGGCCGCCGCCCTGGCGGTCGCCGCCGTTGCCCCCCCTGCGACCCAGCCTGGGGAGGTCTCGCCGTCCGATGCCTCGCTGGTGACGGCGGGCGACCAACCCGCTGCCGAGGCGCTGCTTCCGCCCGCCGATCCGGCCATGGCAGGGTTCCGGCCCAAGGCCCGGCCCGAGGGTCTAGCCCCGGCCACGGCTGACGATGATGCCGCACTTGCCCCTGAAACCGCCAGCGAATTCGCCGGGTTCCGGCCCCTGTCCCGCCCGGCAAGCGTGACCGCCGCCGCGGCAGCGGCTGCCCCCGCCCAGGCCGCCGACCTTGGCGCGCAGGGCGCGTCGCTCACCGCGCAGGCCGAGGCGAAACTGGCCGAGGCCGCAGCATTGGAGGCGCAGAATCCCTCCATCGTCGCGATCTCGATGCGCCCCGCCTCGCGGCCCCGCGACTTCAGCGCGGCGGTCGAGGCTGCCGTCGCTGCGGCGGTCCGCGAACCCGCCCCGGTCGAGGAAGCCGCCCCCACCAAGACCGCCGCCGCGCCGGAAGCGAAGCCCGAGGAAATCGCCGAACTGGACGAGCCCGAGGCCAAGGTCGCGCCCTCGATCCCGACCAAGGCGAGCGTGGCGAAGCAGGCGACCTATGCGAACGCGATCAACCTGTCGAAGATCAACCTGATCGGGACCTATGGCACCGATTCCCGCCGGTATGCGCTGATCCGGCAGGCGAACGGGAAGTACAAGAAGGTCAAGGTCGGCGACAAGATCGACGGGGGCACGGTGAAGGCGATCACCGACACCGAGGTCCGTTATCAGAAGGGCGGTCGCCTGGTCAGCCTGAAGATGCCGAAGATCTGAGATCTGTCCACGGTGGACAAATCCACATAATCAATTAAAAACAACGGCTTATCAGAAATCGTTTACCATTTGGTAACGCCTTGCGGGGCAGCGCGCCGATGACTTCGCCCCCCTTCGTCACTGCGACGCTGAGACGCTGAGACGCTGAGACGAAGTCGCACGAGGAGCGGCCTGTTCAGGCCCCGGCCGCAACCCCGGCTTCGGCGAAGGTGGCCATGCCGGAATGACAGGCGACCGCACCCTGCACCACGCCGATGGCCAGCGCCGCGCCGGAGCCTTCGCCCAGGCGCAGGCCCAGCGACAGCAGCGGCTCTTTTCCCAGCTTCTCCAGCAACCGGGCATGGGCCCCTTCGGCACTCTGATGGCCCGCGACGCAGTGGTCGAGCGCGCCCGGAGCGGCCTTCTCCAGCACCGCTGCCGCCGCACAGGCGATGAAGCCATCCAGGAT
>JAGPEG010000061.1 GCA_018057165.1 Tabrizicola sp. | reverse complement strand
GCGCAGGGCAGGGGTCTCATGATCCTGGGCGGAACCACCCTTGGCGGCACGCCAGAGGACCCCGGCCTCGCCCCCGTCGCCGCGATCCGGCGCGTCTGGCGGGGCGAGCCGCTGGCGCAGGCCGAGATCATGGAGGCCTATGCCGTCCAGGCCCTTGCGGTGATCGACGGCGCAGGGCTTGACCCGCAGATCGTCAATCCAGGCGGCGGCGGGCTGGCGCGCGGCCACCCTATCGGCGCCTCGGGGGCGATCCTTGCGGTGCGGCTTTTCCACGGGCTGACGCAGGGCAGGGGCCTCGCCGCCATCGCGGCGGCGGGGGGGATCGGGACGGCGCTTCTGCTCGAGGCGTCAGGCGCGGGATAGCAGCGAGGCAGGGCGCATCCGGGCCAGGCTTTGCGTCACCAGCCCCGCGATCACCGCCTTGACGGCGTCACCCGGCAGGAAGGCGAAGGCCAGGACAGCCGCTTCCGACAGGCTTTTCCCCAGCACCAGCGCCATCCCCGCGATCCCGAAGACATACATCACCCCGATCCCGCCGATGACGGAGGCCGCCGTGGCCGCAACCGCAGGCGACAGTGTCGTGCGCTCCATCACCCAGCCCGCCACGAAAGCGGCAATGGGAAAGCCGACAAGGAAGCCGACCGATGGCCCGGCAAAGACCCCGATCCCGCCCCGCCCGCCCGACAGAAGCGGCAAGCCCGCCGCAACCAGCGCAAGAAACAGAAGCACCGCCAGTGCCCCGCGTTTCGCCCCCAGAACCGTGCCGCAGAGCATGATCCCCAGCGATTGCGCCGTGATCGGCACCCCCGCCGCAAGGTCGATCTTCGGGACCAGTCCCAGCACGGCGATCAGGGCAGCGAAAAGAGCAATATGCGTCAGGTTGCGTTCCATCGGGTCCTCCGGAAGGGTTTCGCCCTTTAACCAGCCCCGCCCCGCGCCCGCAAGGCCTCGGCCACGCGGTCCGCATCGTCCAGTGCGGCAAGCGTGGCCGGAACCATCACCCGCCAGCGCGGCGGACGCGGGGATCTGGCCGACCAGGACTGCCGGATCTGCCCCATCCGGTCCAGCATCACCGGGATGAAGCGGATCACCAGCGCGAAGGCCAGCGCCAGCCGTCGTGGCGGCAGGATCGGGGCCAGCGGGCGGGCCAGCCGTTCGAAGACCGCCAGCATGTCGGAAAGCCGCGTGGTCATGGTGACGAAATTCGCCAGGGCAACCGCCGTCACCATCCGCAACAGCACCACCGCGCCGCCGGTCACGTCTCCGGTCCAAAGGTGCCAGAGCCCGACGATCACCACGAAGGGCCAAAGCGGCCAAAGCTGGCGCGCCCCGATCCTGGCAAACTCTGTCCCGCCGGTGAAATAAAGACCTGCCGCCGCCGCAAAGGCTGCGCCCAGAGCCAGGGGCGATCCGGTCAGAAACAGCCCCGTCGTCGCCACGGCCAGCGCCGCCAGCTTCAGCCCCGCGGGCAGCCGATGCGCCCAGGTCTCAACCGGCGAGGTCAGCGTCAGCATCGCGCGCTCCGATCCGGGCCATGTCTTCGGTGAAGGCGGGGATCACCACATCCGGCGTCCCATCCGCCACGATCCGCCCCGCTTCCAGCCACAGCACCCGGTCGGCACCGGCCAGCACCCTCGGGTCATGGGTGATCGTCACCAGCCGCTGCGGCAGGGCGGCGAAGCGCCGGGCCAGTCGCGCCTGCGTCGGCAGGTCAAGCCCGGCCAGCGGCTCGTCCAGCAGGATCGTGCGCGGCTGCATCAGAAGCACCGCCAGAAGACACAGGTAATGCCGCTGCCCCTGGCTCAGGGTGGATACCGGCGCCTTTGCCCAATGCGCCCGACCCTCTGCCGCCAGCAGTCCGGCCACCTGCGCCGCCGCCGTGGCCGCAGGCACCCCCTGTTGCACCAGCCCGAAGGCCAGCTCCTCCTCGACCGTGGGGAACAGGATCTGGTGGTCGGGGTTCTGGAACAGGATCCCCAGGGCCGCCAGCGTGGCCTTGCGGTCGCGGAACGGGTCGGCCCCCTCCACCCGGACCGTCCCGGCATCGGGCGCGATCAGCCCGGCGATCAGCCGCAGAAGCGTGGTCTTGCCCGACCCGTTCCGGCCCAGCACCCCGATCCGGCTTTCCGTCAGCCGCAACGTCAGCCCGTCCAGCACCAGACGCCCGCCAAGCTTTACGCTGGCGGCAGAGATTTCGATTCCTGAGGAAACTGCGGGCATCGGCGGCCTTGGGTCGGATTGCCCGCCCTTCTAGCCGCTTCCCCCCCCGCACGAAAGGGGGCCACCCCGGATGGCACACAAGCCTTGCGGGCGAAGACCCCAGCCCGGCAGGCGGACCAGGGTCGGTTCATGCGTCAGCAGGCCGCGATGTATTTCTGGCCGTACTGGTCGCGGTAGTAGCACTTGCCGGACTGCGGCGCCGGGCCGATCAGTTGCGAGGCGATGACGCCGACCGCAGCGCCCGCGATGGCGCCCTTGGTACGGTCGGAATCCGACGAGATCGCCGCCCCCACCGCTGCGCCGCCAAGCCCGCCGATGGCCGCATTCTGCTCGGCCGGCGTGCAGGCCGCCAGCGACAGGGTCAGGATCGGAAGGGTCAGAAGGAATCGTTTCATTGGGTCTGCTCCAGGTTGTGAGTCTCTCGACGGACAGTAGCGGTCCAACCCCCGCTTGGGGCCGCAATTTGGTGCGATGGGCGGAATTCGACCGATCCGTTGCAGTGCCTACAACACCGGACCGGCCGATCAGTTCCCGAAGATCACCCCTGCCGCGCCGCCGCGATCGAGGCTTCCAGAATGTCCATCGCTTCGGCGAAATGCGCGTCCGGAATGGTGATCGGTGCCAGGAAGCGGACCACGTTGCCATAGACCCCGCAGGTGAGGAGCAGGAGCCCCCGCTTCAGCGCCTCAAGCCGCACCCGGCCGGTGAAGCCCGCGTCCGGTTCCTTGGTGCCCGGATTGGCGAATTCCACCGCCACCATGAAGCCGGGGCCGCGGATGTCCACGATCTCCGGCGCGGTCGACCGGATCGCCTCCAGCCGCTGCTTCAGACGGCTGCCCAACTCGTTCGCGCGTGCGCAAAGGTCTTCTTCCTCGATCACGTCCAGGACCGCATTCGCCGCCGCGATCCCCAAGGGGTTCCCGGCATAGGTGCCGCCCAGGCCGCCCGGATTGGCCGCATCCATCAACTCGGCCTTGCCCGTCACCGCCGCCAGCGGCAGCCCGCCTGCCAGACCCTTCGCCATCGTGGTCAGGTCCGCCGCAACCCCATGGCTCTCCATCGCGAAGAGGTGCCCGGTGCGGGCAAAGCCCGTCTGTACCTCGTCGGCGATCATCACGATGCCATGCTGGTCGCAAAGCGCGCGGATCGCCTTCACCAGATCGGTCGGTGCGGGGTTGAAGCCGCCTTCACCCTGCACGGGTTCAAAGATGATCGCGGCGACACGGGCCGGGTCGAGATCGGCCTTGAACAGCTTCTCGATTCCCGCCAGCGCGTCCTTGGTCGAAATTCCCTGCGGTCCCATCGGGAACGGCACATGGAAGACGCCCGGCATCATCGACCCGAAGCCCTTCTTGTAGGGCTCGACCTTGCCGGTCAGCGCCATGCCCATGAAGGTCCGGCCATGGAAGCTGCCGCCGAAGGCGATCACGGCATCGCGGCCCGTGGCGATGCGGGCGATCTTGATCGCGTTCTCGCAGGCCTCGGCGCCCGTGGTGACGAAGATCGTCTTCTTCTTCCACGGCCCCGGCACCTTGTCGTTCAGCCGTTCCGCCAACCGGATGTAATTTTCATAGGGCATCACCTGGTGGCAGGTGTGGGTGAACTTGGTCATCTGGTTCGCCACCGCCGCCATCACCTTCGGGTGGCAATGCCCGGTGTTCACCACTGCGATCCCGGCGGCAAAGTCGATGTAGCGGTTGCCCTCGATATCCCAGACTTCCGAGTTCAGCGCCCGGTCGGCGTAGATCTGGGTCATCATCCCCACCCCGCGCGAGATGGCTTCGTCGCGGCGCTTGGCTACTTCGGCGTTCAGCATGGTCTTGCTCCCTGATGGACCCCGCCAGAGTCGCTGTCCGGCCCCAGGGTCGTGTTGCCTCCATTTGATCAAATATTGGGCCGGGGTGCAAGGTCGCGGGTGTTCAGCATTCGTTAACCATCGCCGATGCAGAGTGTCCCTGCGAACGAGGCGAGGCAGCGGATGGCGGACGGTCAGCTTTCACCCCCCACACACCCCACACCCAGGACAGAGGATGACCGTCTCGACCGGCTCCGCCTCGTTCGCTCTCGCCGGGTGGGGGCCGTGACCTTCCACCGGCTCATGGCCGAACACGGCTCGGCCCGCGCGGCGCTGGCGGCCCTTCCGGGCATCGCCCGCGCGGCGGGGGTGGAGGCGTATGAGATCTGCCCCCTTGGCGTCGTCCAGGCCGAGGTGACGCAGGGCCGCGCCCTTGCTGCCCGGCTTCTGGTGCATGGCGAAGCCGATTACCCGCAGGCCCTGGCCGACATCCCCGATGCGCCCCCCGTTCTCTGGGCCAAGGGCGACGTTTCGCTGCTGAACCGGCCGTCCGTGGGCATGGTCGGGGCCCGCAACGCCTCCTCGCTTGGTGTTCGGATGGCGCGTCGTCTGGGCCTTGGCCTGTCCGACGCGGGCTTCACCGTCATCTCCGGCCTCGCCCGTGGTATCGACACCGCCGCGCATGAGGCCGCGCTGGAAGGGCAGGGCCGCACCATCGCCGTCATGGCAGGCGGCGTGGACGTGATCTACCCGCCGGAAAACGCAGCCCTGGCCGCCATGATCGACGCGAATGGCTGCCGGATCAGCGAACACCCGCCCGGCCTTGACCCCCAGGCCCGGCATTTCCCCCTGCGCAACCGCATCATCGCCGGCCTTTCCCGCGCGGTGATCGTGGTGGAAGCCGCCGTGAAATCCGGCAGCCTGATCAGTGCCAGGGCCGCTCTGGACTATGGCCGCGACGTGATGGCCGTCCCCGGCCACCCGTTCGACGCCCGCGCCTCGGGCTGCAACATCCTGATCCGCGACGGCGCGCTGCTGGTGCGCAGCCCGCAGGACGTGCTGGAGGCTTTGGGCGCCCCCACCGAAAGCAGCCCCGAACCCGAAATGCGCCTGGCTCCGCTTCCCGGCCCCGCCGCCCCCCAGCGCCCGCTGAAAGAAGTGGCGCTGCTTCATTCGATGATTCTCAACCGCCTCGGCCCCAGCCCGCTGGCCGAGGACCAGTTGATGCGCGACCTGAACGTCACCTCGGCCCAGCTCGCCCCCGAGCTTCTGGTGCTGGAGCTTGACGGACGCATTTCCCGCCAACCCGGCGGGTTGCTGGCGCGGGTAACGTAGGTCGGGGTTCACCCCGACTCTCCCGCTCCCCGATTCGCCACCACTGGTTAACGCCCGTCACGCCATACGCGCGTATGTATGGAACCCAGACGCAATCCATACACAAGCAAGACGCTGGAAATCCCGGCAAGACCTTCCGTTAATCCAGCGTTTCCAAAGGCTTGCAGCGTTCCACCTGCAAGTCCTCTCCCCGTTGCGCGCTCGCCCGTTCATGGCCTGGAAACCATACCCCCGACGCCTGCCATGACAGAGCTTCCCCCACCCCCGGTTGACAAGCGCCACCCTTCCCCCACATGTTGCCGCGCCATTCGCAAAGGCTTTGGAGAGCGGGAAGTCATGCCAGTCGTCGTCGTCGAATCCCCCGCCAAGGCCAAGACAATCAACAAATATCTCGGCCCCGACTTCACCGTCCTCGCCTCCTACGGCCATGTCCGCGACCTGCCCGCCAAGGATGGATCGGTCGACACCGAGCATGGGTTCGACATGCTCTGGGAAGTCGCGCCCGAATCGAAAAAACACGTCCGCGCCATCGCCGAGGCGCTGAAAACCGACGACACCCTGATCCTTGCAACCGACCCGGATCGTGAGGGCGAAGCGATCAGCTGGCACCTGAAGGAAGCCCTGCAAAGCAGCCTGAAGAAAGGCAAAAAGGTCGCCCGCGTCACCTTCAACGCCATCACCAAGGATGCCGTCACCAAGGCGATGAAGGAACCCCGCGACATCGACACGCCCTTGGTCGAGGCCTATCTCGCCCGCCGCGCGTTGGACTATCTGGTGGGCTTCAACCTGTCGCCGGTGCTTTGGCGCAAGCTTCCCGGCGCCAAATCCGCAGGCCGCGTGCAATCGGTCTGCCTCCGCCTGATCGTCGAACGCGAGATGGAGATCGAGGCCTTCAAGGCCCAGGAATACTGGACCGTGAAAGCCGTCTTCCGCACCCCCCGCGGTCAAGAGTTCGAGGCCGGGATGATCACCCTCGGCGGCAAGAAGCTGGCGAAGTTCGACATCCCCACCGCCACCACAGCCGAGCTTGCGGTTCAGGCCGCAAAATCCCGCGATTTCAAGGCGGTGTCGGTCGAATCCAAACCGGCGACCCGCAATCCCTGGCCACCGTTCATGACCTCGACCCTGCAACAAGAGGCCAGCCGCAAATACGGCATGGGCGCGAAACAGTGCATGAACGCCGCGCAACGCCTCTATGAGGCGGGTTATATCACCTACATGCGGACCGACGGCATCGACATGGCCCCCGAAGCGGTGATGGCCACCCGCGACGAAATCAAGCGCCGCTTCGGGGCAGAGTATGTTCCGGATTCTCCCCGCATGTACAAGAACAAGGCCAAGAATGCTCAGGAAGCACATGAATGCATCCGGCCGACCGACATGGGCATGGGGCCAGAGAAGATCCGGGTCGAGGATGACCAGCGCAAGCTCTATGACCTGATCTGGAAGCGCACGATCAGCAGCCAGATGGCTGCGGCCCGGCTGGAGCGGACGGCAGTCGATCTCGGCTCGCCGGACGGGCAGGTCGCGTTCCGGGCGAACGGTCAGGTCGTGCTGTTCGACGGCTATCTCAAGGTTTACGACCAGGGCCGCGATGATCGCCAGGACGGCGAGGAAGACGACGAAGGCCGTCTGCCGCAGGTGATGCAGGGCGAGAAGCTCGACAAGGGCGCGGTCACGCCCGACCAGCATTTCACCCAGGCCCCGCCGCGCTATACCGAAGCGACCTTGGTCAAGCGGATGGAAGAGCTGGGGATCGGGCGGCCCTCCACCTATGCCTCGATCCTGACCACCATCGTCGACCGCGAATATGTGCGGAAGGACAAGAACCGCCTGTTCCCGGAAGACAAGGGGCGGCTGGTGACGGCCTTCCTCGCGAACTTCTTCAAGCGCTATGTCGAGTATGATTTCACCGCCGACCTTGAGGCCGAACTGGACGATGTCTCCGCCGGGGACCGCGACTACAAGGATGTGCTGGCCCGCTTCTGGCGCGACTTCAGTGCGGCGATTGCCGAAACCGCGGACCTGCGGATTGGCGAGGTGCTGGAGAAGCTGGACGATTTCCTCGCGCCGCATCTCTACCCGGCGCGTGCCGATGGCAGCGACCCCCGTGTCTGCCCGACCTGTGGCACCGGGCGGCTGCATCTGAAGACGGCGCGGTCGGGCGGGGCTTTCATCGGCTGCGGCAACTATCCGGAATGCCGGTATACCCGGCCCCTGGCGGGGGATGCGGAAAGCATCGCCTCGGACGGGCGGGTGCTGGGGCAGGATGAGAACGGGATGGAGATTTCCCTGCGGGCGGGCCGGTTCGGGCCCTATGTCCAGCGGGGCGAGGCGACGGAGGCGCAGCCGAAACCCGACCGCGCGAGCCTGCCGAAGGGCTGGACGCCGGACGGGCTGGTGCTGGAGCGGGCGCTGGCGCTGCTGTCGCTGCCGCGCGAGGTGGGCAAGCATCCCGAGGATGGCGTGCTGGTCGAGGCGGGGATCGGCCGGTTCGGGCCCTATGTGAAGCATGGCACGGTCTATGCCAACATCCCGGAGGCGGAGGAGGTCTTCTCCATCGGGATGAACCGAGCGGTCGAGGTGCTGGCCCAGAAACTGGCCGGGCGGCGCGGCGGGGCGGCGAAGGCGGGGCCGCTGAAACTGCTGGGGGCGCATCCGGACGGCGGCGAGATCCAGGTCATGCCCGGCAAATACGGTCCCTATGTGAAATGGGAAAAGGTCAACGCGACCCTGCCGAAGGGGGTGGAGCCGGAGGCGGTCACGCTGGAGGAAGCTCTGGTCCTGATCGCCGAGAAGGCGGGAAAGTCGGGCGGCAAGAAGAAGGCGGCGCCGAAGAAGGCGGCGGCAGCGAAGAAGGCTCCTGCGGCGAAGAAAGCCCCGGCGAAGAAGGCGGCACCGAAGAAGAAGGCGGCCTCGGCAGAGTGATGTCCACGGTGGACATTTCTGGATGATCCATTTGAATCAATCGGTTGGTCGCGGGCGTTAGGGATTGGTTAACTTTTGCCCGCCGCACCTGCGAGAGGCGGCGCAAATTCCTTGCTCAAGGAATTTGACAAGAATCTTGCTCAAAATTCTTCGGCCTCCGACTCCCTCAGCCCCGCGGGTTGATCAGCTTGGCCATCAGGCTTGCGGTCCGCACCATTCCGAGGTTGCGGCCGTTTTCCGTCACCACCAGCTCGGCCACGCCTTTCGACATCAGGTCCATGATGTCCTTGACCGGCGTCTCGGCGGGAAGCTCATGCGCCGTCGCGCCAGCCGCGCCCTGCTCCATCACGTCGCGCGCGGTCAGCACGCCCAGGGGGTTCATGTGGGCCACGAAGTCGGCCACATATTCGCTGACCGGATTGGCGATGATCTCGCGCGCAGTGCCGCACTGGACGATCCGCCCGCCCTCCATCAGAGCGATGCGGTTGCCGATCTTGAAGGCCTCGTCAAGGTCGTGGCTGACGAAGACGATGGTGCGCTTCAGCTTGGCTTGCAGGTCCAGAAGTTCGTCCTGCAACTTGGTGCGGATCAGCGGGTCAAGCGCCGAAAAGGGCTCGTCCATCAAGAGGATCGGGGCATCGGTCACGAAGGCGCGGGCCAGACCCACGCGCTGCTGCATGCCCCCCGACAGCTCGCCCACCTTGCGCTCGGCCCATTGCGACAGGTTCACCAGCTCCAGCTGGGCATCGACCTTGGGCTTGCGCGCTTCGGGCGACATGCCGGCAAGCTCCAGCCCCAGCCCGACGTTTTCCCGCACCGTGCGCCAGGGCAGAAGGCCGAACTGCTGGAACACCATGGCGATCCGGGTGGCGCGCAGACGGCGCAGGGTTTCCGGGTTGGCCTTCGTCACCGAGACCATCTTGTCGTTCTCAAGCACCCGCACTTCGCCCCGCACCACGGGGTTCAGCGCGTTGACCCCGCGCAGAAGCGTGGACTTGCCCGAGCCGGAAAGCCCCATCAGAACAAGGATTTCGCCCTCGGCCACGGTCAGCGAGCAATCGTGGACGCCAAGCACCTGGCCGGTAGCAACCTGCACTTCGCTGCGGGTCTTGCCCTGGTCCATCATCGGCAGGGCGCGACCCGGATTGTCACCGAAGACGATGGAGACGCGGTCAAATTCAACGGCGGCCCGAGGAGATGCGTTGGTCATTTCGACACCCTCAGCATGCGGTCAAGCAGGATGGCCACCACCACGATGATGAAGCCCGATTCGAAGCCAAGCGCGGTATTCACGCTGTTCAGCGCCCGGACCACCGGCACGCCAAGGCCGTTCGCGCCGACCAGCGCCGCGATCACCACCATCGAGAGCGAGAGCATGATGGTCTGGTTCAGCCCGGCCATGATCTGCGGCATGGCCCAGGGCAGTTCCACTTTCCAGAGCCGCTGTTTCGGGGTCGCGCCAAAGGCGGTGGCGGCCTCCAGAAGCGCGTTCGGGGTGGAGGAAACCCCAAGGTGGGTCAGCCGGATCGGCGCGGGCAGGACGAAGATCACCGTGGCGATCAGGCCGGGCACCATGCCAAGTCCGAAGAAGACGATGGCCGGGATCAGGTAGACGAAGGTGGGCAGGGTCTGCATCAGGTCCAGGATCGGGACAAGGGCGGTGTAAAGCCGGGGACGGTGGGCGCAGGCGATGCCGACCGGAACGCCGATTCCCATGCAGACCACGCAGGCCGAGAGGATCAGGGTCAGGCTTTCGGTGGTCTCTTCCCAGTAGCCCTGGTTCAGGATGAAGAGGAAGCCGAGGAGCACCCCAAGGCAGATCTTCCAGTTGCGTTGCAGATACCAGGTCAGCGCGATGAAGGCCGCGATGATGACCAGCGGGTGTGGCGTTTGCAGGACCCAGAGGATGCCCGCGATCATCGCGTCCATCATCGCGGAAATCGCGTCGAACAGCGGCGAGAGGTTGTCTTTCATCCAGTCGAAGATGGTCTTTGCCACCTTTCCGACCGGGATCTTGTGATCCGTCAGCCAGTCCATTCCATCCCCCCGGTCGAGATTAAGCGGCCCCGGCTTGGTTCCGGGGCCTTTGCGTTATTGCAGTGCGGCTTCGACCGCCGCCACCGCATCGCCACCGTCCTTGGTGGTCACGCCATCCAGCCAGGGCTTCCAGGCATCGGGATTGGCGGCAAGCCAGGCCTTCGCGGCATCGGCAGGATCGGCGCCGTCGTTCAGGATCGCGCCCATGATCTCGTTCTCCATCGGCAGCGAGAAGACGAGGTTCTGCAACAGCTTGCCCTGATTCGGGCATTCCGCGACATAGCCCGCGCGGGTGTTGGTATCGACCACCGCGCCGCCGAAATTCGGGCCGAAATAGTCATCGCCCCCGGTCAGATAGGTCATCTTGAAATTGGCGTTCATCGGGTGGGGTTCCCAGCCGAGGAAGACGATCGGCTTGCCCGCGTCGGACCGCTTGGCGACTTCGGCGAGCATCCCCTGTTCGGAGGATTCCACCACCTCGAACCCGTCAAGCCCGAAGGGACCCGAGGCGATCATGTCGAGGATCAGGCGGTTGCCGTCATTGCCGGGCTCGATCCCGTAGATATGGCTTTCCAGGGCATCCTTCTGGGCGGCGATGTCCTTGAAATCCTTGATGCCAAGCGCGGCGCCTGCCTCGTTGGTGGCCAGCGTGTACTTGGCGCCTTCCAGGTTGGTGCGGACGGTGTCGACCTTGCCGGCGTCGCGATGCGGGGCGATGTCAGCCTCCATCGTCGGCATCCAGTTGCCGAGGAACACGTCGACGTCGCCTTCGGCAAGGCCGGTGTAGGTGACGGGGACCGAAAGGACCTTGATCTCGGTCTCATAGCCCAGAGCCTCGGCAACCAGCGCGGTCGCGGCGGTGGTGGCGGTGATGTCGGTCCAGCCGACGTCGGAGAAGATGATCTTGTCGCAGCCTTCGGCGAAGGCGGACCCGGCCAGCGCGAAGGTGACGGCAGTGGTCAGGAGGGTGGAACGGATGGTCATGGCAGCTCCCCGTATTTTTGTTGATTGACGAGTCAATAAACTTCGCTCTTATTCGGTTTGGCAAGTATTTTTTGGGGCCGCACCGATGCCGAAGCTTGGGATGGAGCCTATCCGCAAGGCTGCGCTGGTAAAAGCCACCATTGTCGAGATCGGCAGGGTGGGTTCGCTGGACGTGACCGTGAGCCAGATCGCGAAGCGCGCGGGGATGTCTCCGGCGCTGGCGCATCATTATTTCGGGTCGAAGGAAGAGATGTTCCTGGCCGCGATGCGTCACATCATGACGCTTTACGGCGCGGAAGTGCGCGGCGCGCTGGCGGCGGCGGAGGGGCCGGAGGGGCGGATCCGGGCGATCCTGCGGGCCAGTTTCAGCCCCGGCAACTTCCGGCGCGAGGCGGTGGGGGCCTGGCTGAACTTCTGGGTGCTGGCGCAGACGGTGCCCGAGGCGAAGCGGCTTCTGGCGGTGTATCAGGGGCGGCTGCGGTCGAACCTGGTGTCGGCCCTGCGGCCTGTGGCGGGCGCGCGGGCGGAGGGAATCGGCGAATCGCTCGGGGCGCTGATCGACGGGCTTTACCTGCGCGAGGTGTTGAAATCGGGGGCCCCGGACGGGGCTGCGGCGGTGGCGCTGGCCTTGCGCCATCTGGACGCGGAACTGGCGCGGGGGGACTGAGGAATGCATGCGGATTATGTGATTGTCGGGGCGGGCTCGGCGGGCTGCGCGATGGCCTACCGGCTGGCGGAAGCGGGCAAGCGGGTGGTGGTGATCGAGCATGGCGGGTCGGATGCCGGGCCGTTCATCCAGATGCCGGGGGCGCTCAGCTACCCGATGAACATGGGGATCTACGACTGGGGCTTCGCGACAGAGCCGGAGCCGCATCTTGGCGGGCGGGTGCTGGCGACGCCCAGGGGCAAGGTGATCGGGGGGTCCTCCAGCATCAACGGGATGGTCTATGTCCGGGGCCATGCCAGGGATTATGACACCTGGGTCGAGATGGGGGCGGATGGCTGGTCCTATGCCGATGTGCTGCCGTATTTCCGGCGGATGGAGCATTCGCATGGCGGGTCGGGGCCGGAGTTCCGGGGAACCGACGGGCCCTTGCACATCACCCGCGGCCCGCGGGCGAACCCGCTTTTCGACGCTTTCATCGCGGCGGGGGAGCAGGCGGGATATCCGGTCACGACCGACTATAACGGCCAGCAGCAAGAGGGCTTCGGCCCGATGGAGGCGACGATCTGGAAAAGTCGGCGCTGGTCGGCGGCGAATGCCTATCTGAAACCGGCGCTGGCGGGGGGGAATGTGCAGGTCGTGCGCGGCCTTGCCCGGCGGGTTGTCATGGAGGGCAAGCGCGCGGTGGGGGTAGAGGTCGACACCCGCGCGGGGCGGCAGGTGATCAAGGCGGCGCGCGAGGTGATCCTGGCGGCTTCCTCGATCAACTCGCCGAAACTTCTGATGCTGTCGGGGATCGGACCGGCGGCGCATCTGAAGGAACACGGGATCGAGGTGGTGGCGGACCGTCCCGGCGTGGGCGCGAATCTGCAGGACCATCTGGAAATCTACATGCAATTCGCCGCGAGTCAGCCGGTGACGCTGTTCAAATACTGGAACCTCTGGGGCAAGGCCTGGGTCGGGGCGCAGTGGCTGCTGACCGGCAAGGGGCCCGGCGCGTCGAACCAGTTCGAGGCCTGCGCCTTCATCCGGTCGAAGGCCGGGGTCGAATACCCGGATATCCAGTACCATTTCCTGCCCATCGCCGTGCGTTATGACGGCAAGGCAGTGGCGGAAGGCCATGGCTTCCAGGCCCATGTCGGGCCGATGCGGTCGAAGTCGCGGGGGTCGGTCACGTTGCGGTCTGGCAACCCTACCGACGCGCCGGTCATCCGCTTCAACTACATGTCGCATCCCGAGGATTGGGAGGATTTCCGGTCCTGCATCCGCCTGACGCGGGAGATTTTCGGGCAGGAGGCCTTCAAACCCTATCTCAAGGCCGAGCTTCAGCCGGGACCGCGCTATCAGAACGATATCGAACTGGATGATTTCCTGCGCGAACACGTCGAAAGCGCCTATCACCCCTGCGGCACGGCACGGATGGGGCGGGCGTCGGACCCGATGGCGGTGGTCGATCCGGAATGCCGGGTGATCGGGGTCGAGGGGCTGCGGGTCGCGGATTCGTCGATCTTCCCGCAGGTGACGAACGGCAACCTGAACGGTCCGTCGATCATGACGGGCGAGAAGGCAGCCGATCACATCCTGGGGCGGACGCCGCTTCCGGCCTCGAATCTGGAGCCCTGGATCAACCCGAACTGGCGGGCGTCGCAACGCTGATTTCTCGGCACTTGATCCCGGTCAAGGTCGGGTGCGGCAGCGGGCACTAGACTGTGCGGGACAGTCAAGAAGGAGACAGGCATGTCGAACACCCCGCACACGCTGCAGGACGAATTCCCGGCAGACGCGCAGAAGATCAGTGCCTTGAAGGCATCGGACGCGCATTTCGCGAAGCTTCTGATCGATTATGATGTGGTCAATGACAAGGTGCATCGGTCGGAAACCCGCCTGGACCTGCTGACCGAGGAAGAAGAAGAGCATCTGCGCAAAGCCCGGTTGCGGCTGAAGGACCAGATCGCGGCGGCGCTGCGGAAGTAGGACGGCTCGTCCAGCATGTCGTGTTCCCTTCGCGCGCACGCCGAGGGGAACATGACGCCGAAGGTGAGGTTCACCCGATCTCGTAGGGCAGGACATCGCGGGCGTTGGGGTTGATCTTCAACCGGCCTTCCAGCGGCGGGACCGACCGTTGGTGGCAATTCACCCTTTCACAGATCCGGCAGGAAATGCCGATGGGCTCGAACCGGCCTTTCAGGTCGAGCCCATCGGAGTAGACGAGGTGCGGGGCGTGCTGCACCTCGCATCCCAGGCTGATGGCATAGCGCCGGACCGGGGCCAGGAAGGCGCCGCCCGGCTTCGACACGTCACGCGCCAGGCTGATGTAGCGCACGCCATCCGGGGTTTCGCAGAGTTGCCGCAGGAATTGCCCCGGCGTTTCAAAGGCCTGGTGGACGTTCCACAAGGGGCAGGCCCCGCCGAAGCGGGCGAATTGCAACCGGGTGGAAGAATGACGCTTGGTGATCGTTCCGGCCTGATCGACCCGGACGAAGAAGAAGGGGATGCCCTTGGCTCCGGGTCTTTGCATCGTCGAAAGCCGGTGGCCGACCTGTTCGATGCTGGCGCCGAAGATGTCGGCCAGGCGTTCGAGGTCGTGCCGAACCTCTTGCGCGGTGGTCAGGAAGCTGCGGTAGGGCAACAGCGCGGCCCCGGCGAAATAGTTGGCAAGGCCGATCTTGGCGATGTCGCGGGCTTCCGAGGTGGAAAAGCGGGCGAGATCGAGCGTCGCCTCCAGTAGGTCGTTCTGGGTAAGAAGCGCGACCTGATGCAGAAGCTGGAAGCGTTGGGACGGGCTTGAGGCGCGGGCGGAGATGTCCAGGCGTTTCGCTTGCGGGTCATAGTGCCGCAAGGGCGCGGTGTTGGAATAGTGCAGACTGATACCGGCGCGTCTTAACAGGTCCTGTGCCAGAGTTTCGATGGATTTTCCGTTGGTTGCCGAGGTTGCGAAATGTTCAGCCGCGCGGTCGATGGCATCCAGGTAATTATCGCAATAGTGAAAGAAATCGCGGACTTCCTCCCAGGCCGAGGGACGGAGGGAGGCGTCTTCGCGCCCCAGGGCTTCGTCCAGCGAGGCGAGGCGTTCATGGGTCTGGCGGTAGGAGCGATGCAGGTCCAGGAAGGCGCGGGCAAGGGCCGGGGCGTTGGAGGCGGCAAGGCGCAGATCGGCCAGGGGCGGGGTGGCGGTGGTGAAGACCGGGTCGGCCAGGGCCTCGCGCATGTCGGTGACAAGGCGTTCGCTTTCGCCGACGGTCAACTCGGTCACGTCAAGGCCGAATTCCTGCGCCAGCGCAAGAACAACCGCCGCTGAAACCGGCCGGTGGTTGTTCTCCATCTGGTTCAGATAGGGCAGCGAGACCGACAGCTTGTCGGCGAAGGACTTCTGGGTCAGCGCCAGCCGGCCGCGAATCTCGCGCAGCTTGACCCCGGCGTAAAGTTTCTGGGTGGCCATGTCCGTCCCCCTGTTTGCAAAGCCATGCAACGCTTTGCAAAGGGCGGTCAACCGGAGAGTCAGGCAGCGCCGATCTGTCGCGCCCGGCGGATGACGAAAAGGATGGCCACGACCGAGGCCGCCGAGGAGGCGAGCATGAGGAGGATCAGCGGCATTTCGGTCGATCCGGGGCCGAGAAGGACGCCCGCGAAGGCCGCCAGCGCCGCGCCACCGCCGATCAGGATCGCCCCGCCGAGGCCCGAGGCGGTGCCCGCAAGTTCGGGGCGGACCGAGAGCAGACCGGCATTGGCATTCGGCAGGCAGATGCCGTTGCCAAGGCCCATGAAGATGGTGAGCCCGAAGAAGGTGGTGGGGCCGGAAAGGCCGAGAAGCGTGAGAAGCGCAAGAAGCGCCATGCCGACCGTGGTGACGATGCAGCCGATCAGGATCATCCGGTTCATGCCGAGGCGGACGGAGTAGCGGCCCGCAAGGAAGTTTCCGGCGGCGTAGCCGATGGCGGTA
>JAGPEG010000206.1 GCA_018057165.1 Tabrizicola sp. | reverse complement strand
ATGTGATCTGGTGGGCCAAGGCGACGAAAGCCGCCCGCGGCTGATCGGTCAGGCTCAAGGACAGCCAGGGCGGCCCGTCGGGTCGCCCTGGCTTTCGAAGGGCGGGGACCGCCGGGCCAGCGCGTCCCGTCCCTGTCGCCCCGGCGGCAGGTGCCAAAGGCCGGACTTGCGATCCTTTGCGAACTGCCGCTAGTCTTTGGCGATGAAAATCCTGTCCATTGTCCTGTTGCTTGCGTCGCTGACCCCGATCACCGGGTGCGGTGACATCTGCACCTGCAACACCTGCAAGATCTGCATCATTCAGTAGCTTGCGGTTCGCCGCGCCCGGCAACCGTGGTCTCGAATGCAAAAGGGCGGCCGAAGCCGCCCCGTTTCCTCGTGACGCCTGGACGGCATCACTTCATCGCCATGCTCGCAGCACTTTCCGGCAGCTCTTCCGCGAAGCAGCGCTGGTAGAACTCGGCCACGGTTTGCCGCTCCAGCTCGTCGCATTTGTTCAGGAAGGTCAGCCGGAACGCATAGCCGACGTTGCGGAAGATCTCGGCATTGGCGGCCCAGTTCAGCACGGTCCGGGGTGACATGACGGTGGAAAGATCGCCGTTCATGAAGGCCGTCCGGGTCAGGTCCGCGACGGTCACCATCTGCGAAATCGTCTTGCGACCCTTGTCGGTGTTGTAATGCGGCGACTTCGCCAGCACGATCGCGGTTTCCGCGTCATGCGACAGATAGTTCAGCGTCGCCACCAGCGACCAGCGGTCCATCTGCGCCTGGTTGATCTGCTGGACCCCATGGTAAAGTCCGGTCGTATCCCCCAGACCCACCGTGTTCGAGGTCGCGAACAGCCGGAACGACGGATGCGGCGTGATGATCTCGTTCTGGTCCAGAAGCGTCAGCTTGCCGTCATGCTCCAGCACGCGCTGGATCACGAACATCACATCCGCCCGGCCCGCATCATATTCGTCGAACACGATGGCGACGGGGTTGCGCAACGCCCAGGGCAGGATGCCCTCGTGGAACTCCGTCACCTGCTTGCCGTCGCGCAGCTTGATCGCATCCTTGCCGATCAGGTCGATCCGGCTGATGTGCGAATCAAGGTTCACCCGCACGCAGGGCCAGTTCAGCCGCGCCGCCACCTGCTCGATATGGGTCGATTTGCCCGTCCCGTGATAGCCCTGGATCATCACCCGGCGGTTATAGGCAAAGCCCGCAAGAATCGCCAAAGTGGTATCGGGGTCGAATTTGTAGGTCGGGTCGATCTCCGGTACGCGGTCGGTGCGTTCGGCGAAGCCTTTGACGCGCATCTCGGTATCGATCCCGAACACATCGCGGACCGAGATTTCCTCGGTCGGTTTCATCACCTGATCCAGCATCACCATCGTCCATCTTTCGCCGCCAGCGCCCCATCGCGCCGGCTGTCGGTTATCCTTGGAACATTCCGCCGGGGGGTTCAAGGGGAAGGGGGCGCCGCGCGCGGCTTCGCGGCGGTCTGAGGGCCGCATGATCCCCTGTGGGGCATCCCGCGTCCTCGGCGGCGGCATCATCGGGCAGGATCGCCCGAGCCACCCGGAAAATCCGCTGATTGTATCTGCGCATCAGCAGCCGACCGCGCCATCATCGCCGGCGCGGGCAAGCTTCAGCACGACGGCATCGGTCAGCGCCGACCTGTCGGTCAGTCGCGGCAAGACATTTGCACGGTCCTTCATGGCATCACCCTACCCCGGCGCGGCAACGCGGCCCATCGACAGGATGTCCGCGACAGCGGGAAACGCCGCCAGGATCTCGGGCGGCAGGTCGCCGGTCTCGGCGTTCTGCTCCCAGTCGGCATGGTCTTCGGGACGCCCCACGACGATCCGTCCGACCATTCCCGCATGCTCATGCGGGCGGCAGTAGAAATCATAGACCCCCGGCACGTCCAGGGTGATCTCGAAGGCCTGCTCCGGGTCCAGATAGTCACTGTCCCAGCCCTTCGCGTCTGCGGGAATCCGCAGCGGTCGGCCGTCGATATCGGGCGAATAGGCGGTCGAGGTATGGGTATTGCCGCCATCCTGGTTCAGAAAGCGCAGGGTCTGCCCCGGCTCGATGTAAAGGCCGACGGGGTCGAACCAGATCTGTCCGCCATCCTTGGTCCCGCGCATCGTGATCTCGCTCGGGCTGGCCGCCAACCCGGCCCTTGCCGCCAGGAGAGAGGCGGCAATGCCGCCCCCCATCGCCAGCGCGCCTCGGCGCGTCAGGGTCATTTCGCCACCCGCTCCTTGGCACCCGCGTCGTGCCAGAGCACGATATGCTCATGCGGCACCTCCACCCCCGCGTGCCCGGCGTTGTAATAGACATCGACCGACGTGACAGTTTCGGCACCGACGGCCAGACCGGCGAAGGACTTGTCCGGGTTCAGGTCCGAGACCGGGATCATGTAGATCGTCGCCGCCAGCTTTCCGTCATGGTCGTAGCCAAGGAACGGCCCGGCGGGCAGGCTTGCCGGATCGACATAAAGCGTGCCCAGCCCCGGCAGGAAGTCCGGCAGCGGCACCAGCTCGCTGACCTTGGCAAAGGGGGCGGGCGGCGGGGCCACCAGGTTGCCCTCGGCAAGGGCGGGGGCGGCGGCCAGGGCCGTCGCGGCGGCGATCAGGAACATCGAGCGCATTTTGAATCTCCATCAGGCATGTCGGACGTGACATACCCATTGGATGCGAAGCGTGAGGAAAGGTTCCCGGTCGGCGGGAAACTCTTTCTCCGCTGTGCCGGAGGCCGCCCTTATTCCCGGAAGAACCGGCTGTCCTTCAGCTGGTCCCAGGCCCAGACCACCTCTTGCAGACGCTCCTCGTCGCGCCGGTCGCCGCCGTTCATGTCGGGATGCAGGTCCTTGACCAGGGTCTTGTACTGCTTGCGGATTTCCGTCTTGGTCCAGGTGTCGCGCGCGTCCAGGATCTCGATGGCCTTGCGCTCGGTCGGCGGCAGCTTGCGCGTCGCGGTCGATGTGGGCTTGCCGGGGTTCTGCGTCGCCTTCTCGCCCAGCAGCGCCATCGGGTCGTTCACCCCCAGCCGCGCCCAGGCATTGCCGTCGCCGATCCGGCTGAAGGGCTTGGTCTCCCGCTCCCAGACCCGGTCCTTGTCAAGGAACTTCTGGAACTCGTCGTCCGTGGTGCCCTGGAAGAAGTTCCATTTCAGGTTGTACTCGCGGATGTGGTCCTTGCAGAACCAGAAGAACTCGTCCAGCAGGTCCGGCGACTTCGGCGCCCGGAACGCCGCCTTCGCCTTGCATCCCGGATAATCGCAGGGTTTGTCCGCCGTGTCGAAGGCCCCCGACATCCCCCGGCGCCCGGTTTTCTTGCGCTTCTTGTCAGCTGCGGCGCTGAGGTTGAATTCGAAGGGCGGACGACTGGACATGCGAAGGGGGCCTTTCCGACTCGGGGGCACAAGTCTAAGGCTTTGGCGGGAAGTTGGAAGGGGGCCTGACATGGCTGTGAAAGACGAGATCGAGGCCCGCCTGACCGCCGCCTTCGCGCCAAGCGTGCTGGAGGTGGTGAACGAAAGCCACAAGCACGCCGGGCATGCGGGGGATGACGGGTCGGGCGAGAGCCATTTCCACATCACGATCCGGGCGGAGGCCTTTCAGGCGATGTCCCGCGTCGCGCGGCATCGCGCGGTTCAGGCTGCGCTGGGGGATTTGAACAGCCGGGTCCATGCGATCGGGCTGGATGTGGGGTAGGGGCGCGGAACCCCAGCCGCACCAGACGGGTTGACCCTGCGACCCACCCCCGCAGGGAGACCCAACATGTTCCCGCACCTTCGCATCTGGCTCCTCACCCTCTGGACCTCCTCCATTGCCGGAGCCGTCGTCATTACCGGCCTCACGCTCGGCCACTACCACTGGTCGACCTTTCTCTGGGCCGCCCTCATCGGCCTCGTCATCGGCGTCCCCGCCGCGCTTTTGAACTGGGCCTACCTCCGTCCCAACCGCTCGCGTGAGGTCGGCCTGATGGGACAGGCCCCGCCAGATCGGGGGCACTCCACCTCCTTCCGCCGTCCCTGACCAGTTGCTCCTTGGCAAATACTCTCGGGGGGTTCGGGGGGCGAAGCGCCCCCGACGCCCGAGGAGGAGGCGCAGCCCGACGACGAGACAAAAGGTCTTCGCGCGTCAGCGCACCATTTAAAAACCGCTCCACCGGAGCCAACGCAAGACGTTAAAAATCCTCAGCCTCTAGAATGAACCGCAACACCTGAGTGTGGAGGGGGGGGTGCGATGGAGAGGCGGGGTCGGCATCTGGACGGTGCGGAGCGGGCGGTGATCTTTGCGGAGCATCGTCGGGGCACGAGCCAGCGGGAGATTGCGCGGCTTCTGGGGCGGTCGGCGAGTACGATCTGTCGGGAACTGGCGCGGGGGCGGGTGTCACCCAGATTGGAGGGCGGATGGGGGTCGGGCTATTGTCCGCAGGTCGGCCAGCGCAGCTATGACCGGCGTCGGTTGCGCTGCCGACCCCGGCGCAAGCTGGAGCCTGGCGGGGCGCTGTGGCGCGTCGTCTGGCACCGTCTCGTCACATTCCGCTGGTCGCCCGAGCAGATCG
>JAGPEG010000204.1 GCA_018057165.1 Tabrizicola sp. | reverse complement strand
CCTGTCGCTGAAGGCGCATGAGGCGCGCGTGCTGGTGTCAGGCTGACGGTGTTTCAGGCGGACGGGGCAGGGCGGCCAAGATAGGCTGCCCAATCCTCGGGCGTGTCGAGATCCAGCACGGCCATCCGACCGGGGAGCGGCACCAGCCGGACCCGGTCCATGTGCCGCTTCAGCACCGAACGCCCGCCTTCGTCGCCGCTGATCCGGGCCAGATCCGGCCACAGGTCGCGGGGAAAGATCGCCGGGTGTCCCGGCGTGTTGTCGGTGGTGCTGCCGCGCCAGATCAGCTCGGGTTCGGCGCGGAAGCGGGAAATCAGATCGGCGAGCGCCTTGCCGGAAAACCCCGGCATGTCGGCGGGTAGGATCATCAGCCCGTCCTGCGGACCGGGATCCCGCGCAGAAACCGCCGCCAGGCCCCGGATGATCGAGCGTGACATGCCCTCGGCGGCGTCCGGCACATCGACAAGCACCGCCTTGCAGCCCGCCAGCGTCGCGCGCCTGGGGCCGGAGGCAGGCGGCAGCGTGACCATGACCGGGGCGCCCGTCGCCAGCGCCATATCCACCACCATCCGCAGGATCGGCTTGCCCCGGATCGGCTGCAAAAGCTTGTCGCGGCCCCGCATCCGCGAGGAGGCGCCGGCGGCCAGGATCAGGATGTGGACGACCGGGTGCATGGCAGGATGGTCCGCCTGACAGGAAACCCTGTCAAGCGATCCGTCAGCCGCGCATCCGCCCGCCGTCATCCCACAAGGGCGCAAGGTGGACGCGGGCCGGGCGACGTTCGCCCAGGATCTCGACCTCCAGCGCCAGACCGTCCTGCACCCGGTCGGCAGGGATGAAGCCCTGGGCCACGGACTTGCCGGTCCAGTGGCTGTAACCTCCGCTGGTACACCAGCCCACCACCGCGCCGTCCAGCCAGATCGGCTCCCAGGCCACCACATCGGCATCGCCAGCGTCGATCATGATCGGCACCAGCTTGCGCTTCGGGCCCTCGGCCTTTTCCTTCAGCGCGGCCGCCTTGCCGATCCAGTCCGCGGGCTTGTTCCAGGCGATGAAGCGGTCAAGGCCGGTTTCCGCCGGGGTGTAGTCGGGCGAGAACTCGCGGCCCCAGGAGCCGAACCACTTGTCCAGTCGCAGCGACATCATCGCCCGCATTCCGAAGGGACGCAGGCCAAGGTCCTTGCCAGCGGCACTCAGCACGTCCCACAGATGGCGGACCGACATGTGATCGGTGTAGATCTCGTAACCAAGGTCGGCGGTGTAGCTCACGCGCTGGACGATGCAGTTGGCCATGCCCACCGTCATGGGGCGCACGTCCATGAACTTGAACGCATCCGCACTGACATCCGACCGGGTGACACGGGCCAGAAGCTCGCGCGCCTTGGGGCCTGCGATCTGGAAGCCGGATCGGGACTCCGAGACATTCTCGATGGTTACGCCGGGTTCCGCATGTTGTTCGAACCAGCGGCTGTGCCAGCCTTGCGCGCCGTAGCTGGCGGTCAGCTGGAATTCGGTCTCGCTCAGGCAGGACACGGTGAAATCGCCGATGATCTTGCCGCTTTCCGCCAGCATCGGGGTCAGCGACAGCCGCCCCGGTTTCGGAATGCGTCCGGCCATGATCCGGTCCAGCCAGGCGCGGGCGCCTGGGCCTTTGATCAGATACTTGCCGAAGTTCTGCACCTCGTTGATGCCGACGCCTTCGCGCACCGCCATGACTTCCTGGCGCGTCGCCTCCCAGGCGTTCGAGCGTTTGAAGGTCGGCTCCTCATAGCGCGGTTCGCCGGGCAGGGCGTGGTAGTTCACCACTTCCAGCCCGTATTGCGCGCCCCAGACCGCGTTCATCTGGTCGAAGACCTGATACATCGGCGTGGTGCGGAAGGGGCGGGCAGCGGGGCGTTCCTCGTTCGGATAGCTGACCGAGAAGCGCATCTGGTAGTTCTCGATCACCTTGGGCACGGTATAACCCGGCGAGGTCCAGCTGCCGAAGCGCGACACGTCGAAGCCACGCGGGTCGCGCTCGACCTCGCCTTCGATCATCCATTGCGCAAGGGCCAGACCCATGCCGCCGCCCTGGGAGAAGCCCGCCATCACGGCGCAGGCCGACCAGTAGTTCTTCAGCCCCGGCACCGGGCCGATCAAAGGGTTGCCGTCGGGGGCGAAGGTGAAGGGGCCGTGGATCACCCGCTTGACGCCAGACCGTTCCAGCACCGGGAAGCGGCGGTAGGCGAAGTTGACGGAATCCTCGATCTTGTCGAACTGTTCATTCAGAAGCTCATGACCGAAGTCCCAGGGCGTGCCGTCGACCGACCAGGGCTCGCAGGGCTTTTCGTAGAAACCGATGCACAGACCACGGCCTTCCTGCCGCAGATAGCTCTCGCCGCCGGGGTCCATCACATGCGGGAATTCACGGCCGGATTTCAGGATGTCCATGATTTCCGGGATGTCGTCGGTCACGAGATACTGGTGTGCCATCGGCAGAAGCGGCAGGTAGACCCCGGCCATCGCGCCGATCTCGCGCGCCCAAAGGCCGCCTGCGTTCACCAGATGCTCGCAGTGGATGGTGCCCTTTTCGGTGACGACTTCCCAACCGTCCTTGGTCGGGTTCGTTTCCAGCACCCGGTTGTGCAGCACGATCTCCGCCCCGCCCATCCGCGCGGCCTTGGCATAGGCATGGGTGGTGCCCGAGGGGTCGAGATGGCCGTCAAGCGGATCATAAAGCCCGCCAAGGATGCCATCGACGTTCACCAGCCCGTCGGTCAGCTTGGAGATTTCAGCAGGCGACAGGATCTCGGTATCCAGCCCCATATAGCGATGCTTGGCGCGTTCGGCCTTCAGCATCTCGAACCGGGCTTCGTTGTCGGCCAGCGTCACGCCGCCGACATGGTGCAACCCGCAGGACATGCCGGTAATCGCCTCCAGCTCCTTGTAGAGCCGGATGGTATAGCCTTGCAGGGCGGCCATGTTGGTGTCGCCGTTCAGGGTGTGGAACCCGCCCGCTGCGTGCCAGGTGGAGCCGGAGGTCAGCTCCGACCGCTCGATCAGCATGACATCGGACCAGCCGAGCTTGGTCAGGTGATAAAGCACCGAGCAGCCGACGACGCCGCCACCAATCACCACCACGCGCGCATGGGTCTTCATTGCCAGTCTCCCCGCTTTTTATGCACCATGGCGGGGTGAAACCGGAAAGGCATGAGATTTTGCGACAAAGAATGTCGCGGTCAGACAGTGATGCCTGACCGCGAGGGGGTTACTTCTCGGGGATCAACCCGCGCGGGGCGAAGCGCATGACGACCAGCAGCACCACGCCCAGGGTCAAGAGGCGCATATGCGCGGCGGTGTCTTGCAGGTGATCCTTCAGATCGCCCGCCGGCAGGAAGCTGGTGATGTGATCCATGATCTGCGGTCCGAGGAATTCGACCGCCAGATAAAGCCAGCCGATCAGCAACCCGCCCAGGATCGAGCCCCAGTTGTTGCCCGACCCGCCGACGATCACCATCACCCAGATCAGGAAGGTGAAGCGCAGCGGCAGGTAGGAAGGCGGGGTCAACTGCCCCTCCATCGAGGTCATCATCGCACCCGCCAGGCCCACCACCGCCGAGCCGATGATGAAGATCTGCAGGTGGCGGAACTTCACATCCTTGCCCATCGCGGCCGAAGAGATCTCGTTGTCGCGGATGGCGCGGACCATGCGGCCCCAGGGGCTGTTCAGCGCGCGCTCGCAGCCCCAGACCAGCAGCGCCAGGACAAGGCCGAACATCCCCGCGTAGAGCAGCTTGACGAAGATCGTCGAGGCGGTGACGGGATCAAGACCCATGGCCCGGACCGGGTCCAGGAAGGCCGGATCGAACTGGAGATCGACTTCCTTCGGCACCGGCCAGGGGCGGGGCAGGTCGATCAGGTTCTTCACCCCGCGCGCCAGCCAGTCCTCGTTGCGCATGACGGTGATGATGATTTCGGCGATGCCCAGAGTGGCGATGGCCAGATAATCCTCGCGCAGGCCAAGGGCGATCTTGCCGATCACCCAGGCGGCGGCGGCGGCCATCAGCGCGCCCACCGGCCAGGCGATCAGCGAGTTTAGGCCGAGCCCGCCGATGTTGCCGGCCTGGGCAGGATTGTTCGCCTCGACCGCAGTGACCGCGGGGTCGAGGATCATGCGGTAGATGAAGAAGATCACGACCAGGTACAGCGCCAGCGCCAGCGCCCGGTTGGTGCCCGGCTTCAGGCGGCGGTAGAGCCAGACCGCAAACGCAATGGCGACGGCGGCGAACACCAGAGCGCCCAGGATGCGGGGACCGCCGGCGGCCCAGCCCTCGGGCACGGGCTTCGACGCCACCAGCGCAACCGCCAGCCCGCCAAGCGCGACCGAGCCGACGATGCCGGTCGAGAAGAGGCCCGCATAGCCCCACTGGATGTTCACCCCGATCGCCATGATGCAGGACAGAAGCGCCAGGTTCAGGATGTTCAGCGACAGGTTCCAGCTTTGCAGCACCCCGGTCAGGATGAACAGCAGCGCCACGCCCGCGAAGAGAAGCACGTTGCGATAGGGGGCCATATCACTTGCCTCCGAAG
>JAGPEG010000205.1 GCA_018057165.1 Tabrizicola sp. | reverse complement strand
TCGATCCGCGAAATCCGGCACTGAGGAACGAAGCGCACGCCCGCGGCAAGGCACAGCCGCACCAGTTCCGCCACCAGACGGCCCGGGTGCAGGCTGGCCCAGTCTGGCAGATGCACCCCGCCGTGGAACTGCGGCGAGGCGACGAAGTCGGACACCCGGCCTTTCGGGATTTCCTCGCCCTCGACCCCGAGCCGCGCGTTCTGGCGCAGGAAATGGCGTAGGCCCTCCATGCGGTCGGGCCGATGTGCCCCGATGAAATGGCCGCAGACGCTGTAGTTGCAGGCGATGCCCTCTTCGGCCACGAACTGACGCAGGTGGCGGTGCGCGGCGATCCCGGTTGACAGGATGGCCCGCGCGCGGTCCTCGCCATGCTTGCCGATGAAGTCGTCCAGGTCCGGCTTCATCTCGGACGACACCTGCCCGCCGTTCCGGGTGGAGCAGCCCCAGCCGATCTCGCCCGCGTCGCAGACCACGACCTGCCGCCCCCCCCGGGCCAGATGCAGCGCGGTGTGCAGGCCGGTGAAGCCAGACCCCACCACCAGCACATCCTCGCGCGGCTCCACCTGCGCAGCCGGCACAGGTGGCAGGGCCATTTCGGCCCGCCACAAAGGGGTGTCACTGTATGCCGACAAGACGACCATCTCAGTAGGCCACGCGCTTGTAGTAGCGCCGCGTGACCAGCGGGTGATTGCGCATCACCTCAAGGTGCGCCGACAGGCGCTCCAGCACGGTGGCCAGCAGCGCCGGGGCCAGCAGCGCCCGCAAGTCAGCCGACAGGCCTGTGGTCGGCAAGTCCCGGGTGTCGAGCACGGTCAGCTTGTCGGTATAGCCCTTGGCAAAGGCGATCACGCGGTCGGTCAGCGGGCGGGTTTCATCCTCGCCCGCGAAGACCACCACCGAGACGCCCTTTTCCACCAGTTCCAGCGTGCCGTGGAAGAAGTCCGAGGCATGGACCGGCCGGGTGCGGATCCACTGCATCTCTTCCAGGATGCACATGCCGTAGTAATAGGCCTCGGGCCAGGCCGCGCCCGAGCCGGTCAGGATGTGCCAGCCGTCCGCTGCAATCGCCTGGGCCAGCGCATCGGCGCGCGGCTCGAACGCCTGTTTCACCGCCAGAAGCTGCTGCGGCAGCCCCGAAAGTTCGCCGATGATCCGGTCATAGTCTGACCGCTCGCCCCGCGCCTGCATCGCCGCCAGCGCGGCCACCAGCGAGGTGACGTAGAACATCTCGCACGAGGTATCGTCCTCGGCGAAGTTGACGAAGGCGTGGTTGGCCCCCTTGGCCAGGGGCGCGTCAGCGTGGCCGGTGATCGAGACCACGGTGGCCCCCCGCGCCTTCACATAGGCCATCGCCGCGATGCTTTCCTTGGTCGTGCCCGACAGGGACGGCATGATGACCACCGACTTCGGCCCCAACGCAACATGGCCGGTCAGCACGATTTCGGCACAGAGGACGTTGTGGCAGGGCAGCGTCGAGGCCCGGCGCATCAGATCGGTCGCGGGTTGCATCAGGATGCCCGCCCCACCCGAGCCCATGAAGAACAGGCTGTCGGCCCCCTCGGCCACCAGCCGCCCGACCAGCGCGCCAAGGTCGCGGGCGATGGTCACGGTTCCGGTCTGGATGCGCAGGAAGCGGGTGGGATCGAAGTTCAGCATGGTCATTCCTTTCGTGAACCAGTGGGGCGGATCAGAGCCGAAGGCCGCTGTCGCCGGAAAAGAGATGCGCGCGGCCCGGCTGGGGCTGCACCGACAGGCCGCCGTCCGCGGCAAAGTCGTGTTCGCCGTCCAGCTGCACGGTCAGGTTCTGGCCGTCCTCAAGGCGGGCATAGGCAAAGGTCACACCGCCCAGCCGTTCGCTGGCCTGAACCTTTGCCGGCGCACCGGGCCCGGCCATCAGATGCTCGGGCCGGATGCCAAGCGTGACCTCGGCACCAACGGCGGGCAGATGGTCGACCGGCACATCGCAGACCAGACCGGCGGCATCGACGCGGGCGCGTCCGGCCTCGGTGCCCACTACGCGGGCTTTCAGCAGGTTCATCTTCGGGCTGCCGATGAAGCCCGCGACAAAGGTGTTCGCGGGGCGGCGGTAGATGTCGAGCGGTGCGCCAATCTGTTCAACCAGCCCGTCGCGCAGCACGACGATCTTGTCGGCCAGCGTCATCGCCTCGATCTGGTCGTGGGTGACGTAGACCATGGTCGCCTGCAATTCACGGTGCAGTTGCGCCAGTTCGATCCGCATCTGCAGGCGCAGCGAGGCATCAAGGTTCGACAGCGGCTCGTCGAACAGGAACACCTTGGGGTTCCGCACGATGGCCCGGCCGATGGCAACGCGCTGACGCTGGCCGCCGGACAACTCCTTCGGCAGCCGTTTCATCAGCGGGCCAAGCTGCAGGATCTCGGCCGCGCGGGCGATCTTGCGCGCGGCCTCGTCCTTGGGCGTCTTTGCCACCTTCAGCGCAAAGCCCATGTTCTGTTCCACGGTCTTGTGGGGGTAAAGCGCGTAGGACTGGAACACCATCGCGATGCCCCGGTCGGCCGGGCGCACATCGTTCATCCGCTGCCCGTCAATCACCAGATCGCCACGGCTGATCGTCTCCAGCCCTGCGATCATCCGCAGCAATGTGGACTTGCCGCAGCCCGACGGCCCGACGATCACCACGAACTCGCGCTCGGAAATGTCGATGTCGATGCCACGTACGGCCTCGTAGGTGCCGTATCGCTTGGCGATACCCTTGATCTGCATGTAGGCCATCGGACCACTCATTTGACGGCGCCGCTGGTCAGCCCGCCGACGAATTGGCGCTGCATGACCAGGAAGGTCGCAAGGATGGGAAGGATCGACAGCGCCAGCCCGGCCATCAGCACGCCCCAGTCGGCGCGGAGCGCGACGGCAAAGCTCATCACGCCGATGGTCACGGTCTTGACGGTTTCGCTTTCGACGAAGGTCAGGGCAAAGATGAACTCGTTCCAGACCCGCATGGCCGAGATCAGTCCCGCCGAGGCCAGGATCGGGCGGCAGAGCGGCAGATAGACCTCGCGGAAGATGCGCGCCTCGCCCGCGCCATCCATCAGGGCGGCCTCGCGCAATTCGCCCGGAATGCCGGTCATGTAGGCGCGGATCAGGAAGGTGGTGAAGGGCAGGCCGAAGGCCACGTTCGGCAGGATCAGCGCGAAGTAGGTGTTGTAAAGCCCGGTCTCGGCCATCACGCGAAAGAGCGGGATCAGGCTGACTTCGGGCGGCAGGATCGCGCCGCCCAAGATCAGCGTGTAGATCGCTGCCTTGGCGCGAAAGTCCAGCACAACCAGCGCATAGGCCGCCATGGTGGCCAGCGTGAGTTCGATCAGCACCGTTGCCGTTGTGACGACCAGCGAGTTCAGCAAGTAGCGCGAGATGCCGTAGTTCCAGGCAGTCGAGAAGTTCTCCCAATGCCAGACCTTCGGCAGGCCCCAGGTGGCGGCGAACATGTCGTTCGTCGTCTTGAAAGCGTTCAGGAACAGCCAGATCATCGGGTAGACGCAGACCACCGCAAGCGTCAGGAACACGGCCCAGAGGAGGACGCGGTTCAGCAGGGCAAGGGCGGGAAAGGAACGCGCGGCGGCCATCTCAGCGGTCCTTCTGCAGCTTGATCTGCACCAGACCGATGGTCAGCGCGATGAAGAAGATCACCGTGGCGATGGTGGACGAATATCCGATCATGTCGTCGCGGAAGGCGGCGCGGTACATCATGGTGCCCAGCACTTCGGACGAATGGTTCGGTCCGCCCGCCGTCATCACCCAGACGATGTCGAAGACCTTGAGCGAGCCGAGGATGGTGATGATGGTGACGATCAGGATCGTCTCGCGCACGCCGGGGACGGTGATGTGCCAGAACTGCTGCACGCCCGAGGCGCCGTCGATCTCCATCGCCTCGTAAAGGTCACGCGGCACGGCGCGGATGGCGACCATGAAAAGCGCCATGATGTAGCCGGTCCACTGCCATTGGCTGACGAAGATCACCGCGAAGATGGCGGTGTCGGGTTCGCCCAGCCACGCCTTTGACCAAGCCGACAGGCCGGTTTCCCAAAGGATCTGGTCGATCAGGCCGGTGGTCGGCGTGAGGAGAAGCTGCCAGACCAGGCCGACGACGACCACCGGAAGGATCGACGGCAGGAACAGCGCCGTCCGAAACAGGTTGGCCGAGAAATCGGGGAAGATCCGCGCCTCCAGAACGGCCGCCAGAACCAGTGCGATGCCCACCTGACAGAAAACCGAAATCAACGCGTAGATCGCGTTGTTGGTCAGCGCGGTGGTGAACTTGGGGTCGTTCCACAGGCGCAGGTAATTGTCGAAACCGGCATAGTCCCAGTCCAGCGACATGGCCGAAAAGGAGAACAGGCTGAAACGGATGTTCGTCAGCGCCGGTCCATAGACGAAGATCACCAGGAACATGAGCGCCGGGGCAACCCAGAGCCAGCCTTGCAGGCTTTGCCGCCACGTCGCCCGGCCATGATCGGACCTGTCGGTCATCGGTCTTTCTGTCCTGTCGGAGAGGGAAAGGGGCCGGGCGACCGGCTGGCCGCCCGGCGTTG
>JAGPEG010000060.1 GCA_018057165.1 Tabrizicola sp. | reverse complement strand
AGCAGTCTCAGTGCGTTTGGCCCAGATCGGATGCAGGACTTGCAACACGTCCTGGACCGTTATCGCGGAAACGGGCGTTTTTCCTAGAACGGGGAAAGCAAGTTGCTCCAAGGTCGCGCGCCATTGGTAGCGGTGCTTTTCGTTCCGGTATGCGTCCAGCTTTGCATCAAGGTAGAGCTTCGCTGCCTCTGAGAACGTCAGGCCTTTGCGGGTAGCGGCTGCCAAGGCAACACGCGCAGCCTTTCGTTCGGCCATAGGATCAATTCCGCGCTCGATTTTGTCCCGCGCTTCCCGTGCCTTGTCGCGGGCCTGGCCTAGGGTGACAGTCGGGAAGCCGCCAAGCCCAATCTCCGCCCGCCGCCCGGCCATCGCCGCGCGCAAGACCCACGTCTTGCCCTCCTTGGGTGTGATTTGCAGGTAAAGACCGGCGACGCCCCCGACCGGAAGCATGGTGTTGCCTCTGCCCCCGGCGTGCGTTGCCCTCTTCACGTCCAGCGGCCCGAGTTCCTTGGCAACGCGCGGCAAACCGTAGCCTCCATCTTACCCGCCTAAAAGAATAGCATTGGAAGCGACGGGATGCAATGAGCCGTGACGGGCCTGCATAAATACCGCTGCGATTTCAGGTGCTAGGCCAGGGAGGGCTTACGCGGTGTCACGGGATGCGATGGCGGAATGGCGGTCCTCTGCTCCACCAGTTTTCCCTGATCCCTGCGGCGGCCCTCAGCGCGCCTTGGCTTTCAGTTCCAATGTCCGGCACACCGCCAGGTTCCACCGTCTGAGATTGCGGCATATGCGCCACCAACGCCAGGTCAGGCGCACCGCGCCGATCCTGAAGCTGCCAAATATCCTCGCGCATTGGCGTTGGATCTGAACCCGCCGCACCCTGCGCCGGATTCAGGCCAGCTGCACCCCGGTCCCCCAGGCCTCGCATTTCCGCATCAGGTCGCCGGGCAGCGGCTGGTCGGTGAACAGCGTGGTGATCTCGGACAGCGACGCCAGCCGCGCCGGGGCTGATCGGTCAAGCTTGGAATGGTCGCAGACCAGGAAAGAGCGCCGCGACTGCCGGATGATCGCCTTCGACACCCGCACTTCGGCCAGGTCGAAATCCAGCAGATCCCCGTCCCGGTCCAGCGCCGAGACCCCGATCACCGCGTAATCCACCTTGAACTGCTCGAAGAACTGCGTCGTCAGCTCGCCCACCAGCCCGCCATCGGTCCGCCGCAAGGCCCCGCCCGCGACCACGATCTCGCAGCCCGGATTGGCGACCAGGATGTTCGCCACATTCATGTTGTTGGTGATCACCGTGATGTTGCGATGACCCAGCATCTCGCGCGCCACCGCTTCCGTGGTGGTGCCAAGGTTCAGGATCAGGCTGCAATTGTCCGGGATCGCCGCCGCACAGGCCCGCGCGATTGCCGCCTTCGCCGCCTCGTTCATCCGTCGCCGGGCTTCATAGCCGATGTTCGCGACCCCGGTTCGCAGCACCGCTCCGCCATGCACCCGGTCGAGATGCCCGGCATCGGCAAGGTCGCTGAGGTCGCGACGGATGGTCTGCAAGGTCACATCGAAGCGCAGGGCCAGGTCTTCGACCGCCACTCGCCCCTCGGCACGGGCAAGTTCCAGAATCTCGGTCTGCCGGAAGTTCAACGCCACGGTTCCATTTCCTTCGTTCCCCGCGTTTCGTGCTTTCTGCCACGGCTCCCGCCGCCTGTCAGCGATTTTTTCGCTTTCGTAGGTTTGCGGTATTTTGCGTTTGCAGCAAAAATCGCTGTGGTTGCGAAATCGAACAGGCATCAATGTTCGTTTTATCCAAATTCGCGCAAAAACGAAAAATTCTCGTTGACGAAGCCGTGACAATAGGCGCAGTTTCTGCCGCGTGGGAGGATTTCTTGTGACGAACGTGACCGCAGAGGTTGTATCCGATCTCTTCATCATCGGCGGCGGGATCAATGGCTGCGGCATCGCCCGGGACGCGACCGGGCGCGGCCTCACGGTTACGCTGGCCGAACAGGGCGATCTTGCGCAGGGCACCTCCTCGGCCTCGACCAAGCTGTTCCACGGCGGCTTGCGTTATCTGGAATATTTCGAATTCCGTCTGGTCCGCGAAGCCCTGGAGGAACGCGAGACCCTTCTCGTCGCCATGCCGCATATTTCCTGGCCGATGCGCTTCGTCCTGCCGCTGTCGCCGGACATGCGCTTTGACAATGACACCCCGACTGCGCGCCTTCTCAGCTGGGTCCTGCCCTGGGCCAGAGGCCGTCGCCCCGACTGGCTGATCCGGCTTGGCCTTTACATGTATGACACGATGGGCGGCCGGAAGATCCTGCCCGCGACCCGCACCATCGACCTGACCACGGACCCCGCCGGTCGGCCGCTGAAGCCCAAGTTCCACAAGGCCTTCGAATATTCCGATTGCTGGGTCGAGGATTCCCGCCTTGTCGCGCTCAACGCTCGGGACGCCGCCCAGCGGGGCGCGCATGTCCTGACCCGCACCCGCGTCATCGCTGCCGAACGGCAGGGCGGGCTCTGGCACGTCACCACCCAGGGCCCCCACGGCAACGAAACCCATCTTGCCCGTGCGCTGGTCAACGCCGGTGGCCCCTGGGTGATGGATGTGATCCGCAATGTCGCGCGCATCAACTCCTCCGAAGGCGTCCGCCTGGTCAGGGGCAGCCATATCGTCACCCGCAAGCTTTTCGACCACGACCGCTGTTATTTCTTCCAGGGAACGGATGGCCGCATCATCTTCGCCATCCCGTATGAGCAGGACTTCACCCTGATCGGGACCACCGACAAGGATCACACCGCCGCCCCCAGCGAGGCGAAATGCACCGATGAGGAGCGCGACTATCTTCTCGCCTTCGCCAGCCAGTATTTCGCCAAACCCGTCACCAGGGATGATGTGGTCTGGACCTATTCCGGCGTGCGTCCGCTGTACAACGACGGGGCGAAATCGGCCACCGCGGCAACCCGCGACTATGTGCTGAAGCTGGATGAAGACGGCCCGCCGCTCCTCAACGTCTTCGGTGGCAAGATCACCACCTACCGCCGCCTCGCCGAATCCGCGCTGGCGAAGCTGAGCCCGTTCTTCCCGCAGGCCAAACCTGCCTGGACCGCCCGCGTGGCTTTGCCGGGCGGCGACTTCCCGCATGACGGCGTGGCCGCGCTGACTGCGCGGCTCAAGGCCGCGCACCCGTTCCTGTCCGATTACTGGGCCGCCCGCCTGATCCGCGCCTACGGCACCGAGGCCGCTGGGATCACCGGCAATGCCACCACTGCGGATGCTCTCGGACAGGATTTCGGTGCTACCTTGACCGAAGCCGAGGTGCGCTGGCTGATGACCCATGAATACGCAACCACCGCCGCCGACGTGGTCTGGCGGCGGTCGAAGCTGGGCCTGCGGATGACGGCGGACCAGATCGAAACGCTTGACCGCTACATGGCGGACGCCGCGCGGGCCATCAGCCCGGCGGCGGAATAGGGGGAACGGGATGACGCTGGAACTGCAAGGGGTCTCACGGTCGGTCGGGGGCAGGGTGCATATCCACCCGACCGATCTGACCCTGAAGAACGGCACGATGAACGTGTTTCTGGGCCCCACCCTTTCGGGCAAGACCAGTCTGATGCGGCTGATGGCGGGCCTCGACAAGCCCAGCACGGGCCGCATCCTGTGGGAAGGCACCGATGTCACCGGCCAGCGCGTGCAGGACCGCAAGGTGGCGATGGTCTATCAGCAATTCATCAATTACCCCGGCCTGACCGTCTATGAAAACATCGCCTCGCCGCTGCGGCTGATGGGCAAGGCCAGCGCCGAGATCGACCGCGCCGTCCGCGCCACCGCCGACATGCTGCGCCTGACGCCGATGCTGACCCGCAAGCCGCTGGAGCTGTCCGGCGGCCAGCAGCAACGCTGCGCCCTCGCCCGCGCGCTGGTGAAAGGCGCGGGGCTGGTGCTGCTGGACGAACCCCTCGCCAATCTCGACTACAAGCTGCGCGAGGAGCTGCGCATCGAAATTCCCCGCATCTTCGAGGCTTCGGGCGCGATCTTCGTCTATGCGACCACGGAACCCGAGGAAGCCCTCCTCCTCGGCGGCAACACGGCGACGCTCTGGGAAGGCCGCGTGACCCAGTTCGGCCCGACACCCAGCGTCTACCGGATGCCCGAGGATGCCACCACCGCCCGCGTCTTCAGCGATCCGCCGATGAACTTCGTTCCCGCCCGCAAGGAAGCCGGTCGCCTCACCTTCGGCGACAGCGCCCATGCCCCGGCGACGGGCGCGACCGCAAACCTGCCCGACGGCAGCTATACGGCGGGTTTCCGGGCGAACCACATCACGCTCAACCGCCACACCGGCGATGCCGTCGAATTCCGCTGCATCCTTGGCGCGACCGAGATCACCGGGTCGGAGACCTTTGTTCACCTCACCCATGGCGGCGATCGCTGGGTCGGGCTGATCCATGGCGTCCACCCGTTGAACGCAGGTGCGCAGACTTCGGTCTTCGTCGATCCGGCGCATATCTATCTCTTTGATTCCACGGGTCGCCTTGCCGCGCCCGCCCCCTATGCGATGGCGGCCTGAATGTCCCGGATCACGCTTTCAAAACTCGCCCACAGCTACCTGGCCAACCCGACCAGCGACGCCGATTATGCGCTGAAGGAAATGGACCATGTCTGGCAGGACGGCGGCGCCTATGCGCTGCTCGGCGCTTCGGGCTGCGGCAAGACCACGCTGCTGAACATCATCTCGGGGCTGGTGCGGCCGTCGCATGGCCGGGTGCTGTTCGGCGACCGGGACGTGACCGATGCTCCGACCACGGAACGCAACATCGCCCAGGTGTTCCAGTTCCCCGTCGTCTACGACACGATGACCGTGCGCGACAACCTGGCCTTCCCGCTGCGCAACCGGGGCATGGATGCCGCCTATATCGCCAAGCGCGTCGGCCAGATCGCCCAGATGATCGGGATGGAGGACATCCTGTCGAAGAAGGCGCGCGGTCTGACTGCGGACGCCAAGCAGAAGATCAGCCTTGGCCGCGGCATGGTGCGCGAGGACGTGAACGCCATCCTGTTCGACGAACCCCTCACCGTCATCGACCCGCACATGAAATGGGAGCTGCGCACCCAGCTGAAATCGCTGCACCGCGAATTCGGCCATACGATGATCTACGTCACCCATGACCAGACCGAGGCGCTGACCTTCGCGCAGAAGGTCGTGGTCATGCACGACGGCCGCGTGGTGCAGATGGGCACGCCGGAAGATCTGTTCGAAACCCCGGCGCATACCTTCGTCGGCTATTTCATCGGCTCGCCGGGGATGAACCTGTTCGACGTCGAAGTCACCGGCTCCGAAGCGCGGCTGGGGGAAATCTCGCTGCCTCTCGGTGCGGCCTACGGGCCAGTGACGGGCCGTATCCAGATCGGCATCCGCCCGGATTATGTCACCCTGTCGGATCAGGGTCATCCGGTGACGGTGAAACGGGTCGAGGATGTGGGCCGCCACCGCATCCTCCGGGCCGAGTTCCAGGGCCAGCCCCTGAACGCGATCCTGCCCGAGGGGATGACCCTCCCCGCCGATCCCCGCGTCGCCTTCGCGCCGGGCAAGATCAACGTCTACGCAAACGACTGGCGCGTCGCGCCTGTGGGGGCCTGAGCCATGGAAAAGACCCAGAACAACAAGGCCTGGTTCCTCGTCCTGCCCGTCCTCGTGCTGGTGGCCTTCTCGGCCGTCATTCCCCTGATGACGGTGGTCAACTACGCCTTCAACGACACGTTCGGGAACAACGCCTTCTTCTGGGCGGGCCTTGACTGGTTCGAGGACCAGATCACCTCCGAGCGCCTGCACAACGCCCTTGGCCGCCAGATCCTGTTCTCGCTGATCATCCTGGCCATCGAGGTGCCGCTTGGCATCTTCATCGCGCTCAACATGCCGAAAAAGGGCTTCTGGTCCAGCCTCGTCCTGGTGCTGATGGCCCTGCCGCTGCTGATCCCGTTCAACGTCGTCGGCACCATCTGGCAGATCTTCGGTCGCGTCGACATCGGGCTTCTCGGCCATACCCTCGCGGCCATGGGCATCGACTACAACTACACCAACGATCCCATCGACGCCTGGATCACCGTTGTCGTGATGGATGTCTGGCACTGGACCTCGCTTGTCGCCCTCCTCTGCTACGCCGGCCTCCAGTCGATCCCGCAGGCCTATTACCAGGCCGCCAAGATCGACCAGGCAACCCGCTGGTCCGTCTTCCGCTATATCGAGCTGCCGAAGATGAAGGGCGTCCTGCTCATCGCCGTGCTTCTGCGCTTCATGGACAGTTTCATGATCTACACCGAGCCCTTCGTCGTCACCGGCGGCGGCCCCGGCAACTCCACCACCTTCCTCTCCATCGACCTGGCGAAGATGGCGACCGGCCAGTTCGACCTTGGCCCCGCCGCGGCCTTCTCGATCATGTACTTCCTCGTCATCCTGCTGATTTCATGGGTCTTCTACACCGTCATGACCAATCTCGACCGTGAGGAGAACCGCTGATGCGCATCCGGTCCAATGCCGTCGTGATGACGGTCTACCTCCTGTTCCTGCTGATCCCGATCTACTGGCTTCTGAACATGAGCCTGAAGACCAATACCGAGATCACCAGCACCTTCACCCTCTTCCCGGCGAACCTGACCTTCCGCAACTATGCCGTGATCCTGACCGATCCCAGCTGGTACATGGGCTATGTCAACTCGTTGATCTATGTCGTGATGAACACGGTCATCTCGATCACCGTGGCGCTGCCCGCTGCCTATGCCTTCAGCCGCTACAATTTCATGGGCGACAAGCACCTGTTCTTCTGGTTGCTCACTAACCGCATGTCGCCGCCCGCCGTCTTCGCGCTGCCGTTCTTCCAGCTCTACTCCGCGATGGGCCTGATCGACACCCATATCGCAGTGGCTCTGGCGCATTGCCTGTTCAACGTCCCGCTCGCGGTGTGGATCCTGGAAGGCTTCATGCGCGGCGTGCCGAAGGAAATCGACGAAACCGCCTATATCGACGGCTACTCCTTCCCGAAGTTCTTCGTGAAGATCTTCATGCCGCTCATCGCCTCCGGCATCGGCGTCGCCGCCTTCTTCTGCTTCATGTTCTCCTGGGTCGAACTCCTCCTGAGCCGCACCCTCACCACCACCGATGCCAAGCCCATCGCCGCAACCATGACCCGCACGGTGTCAGCCTCGGGCATGGACTGGGGTGTCCTCGCCGCTGCCGGGGTCCTGACCCTCGTTCCCGGAGCCCTCGTGATCTACTTCGTCCGCAACTACATCGCCAAGGGCTTCGCCCTGGGAAGGGTGTGACATGACCACGACCCGCTGGACTCCGATCTACCTCACACTCGGCCTGATCATGGCCGCGATCCTCGCCCTCCTGTTCTGGGCGGTGCCCGTCGACGAAGACGGACTGCGCGAATGGACCGGGCAACTGATCCCCGGCTTCTGGATGGCCTGGACCTTCCCGGTCGCACTTTTCTTCTGGTGCATCGCCGGGCTCCTCATGGTCATGACGTTGCTGGCGATCCGCTTCCCCGAAACCCCGCGTGTCGGCGTGCTTCGCATCGAAACCACGCGCGGCGACCGGCTATTCATCACCCTTCTGGGCTCGGCCTTCATCCACCTTGGCTGGCTCTTCTTCGCGGGCCCCGACCTTCTCTGGGGCGCGCTCATCCTCTCCCTCGTCTATGCCGCAGCGGTCTTCCGCTGGGTTTGAAGGGGGCAACGAAGACCCCCGGACGGGGTGGAAGATCTGTCCGGGGCCAAGAACCTGAAACGTCTCAACATTCTGGGAGGAATCACATGAGACTTCGCTCAACCGCAACAGCCATGGCGCTTGCGCTGATGGCGATGCAAAGCCCCGCCTGGGCTGACATCGAGGCGGCGAAAGCCTTCCTTGATGCCGAAATCGGCGATCTGTCGGTGCTGGACCGCGCCGGACAGGAAGCCGAAATGCAGTGGTTCATCGACGCCGCCAAGCCCTATGCGGGGATGGAAATCAAGGTCGTCTCGGAAACCATCGACACCCACAGCTACGAAGCCAAGGTGCTGGCCCCGGCCTTCACCGCGATCACCGGGATCAAGGTCACGCATGACCTGATTGGCGAAGGCGATGTCGTCGAAAAGCTGCAGACGCAGATGCAGACCGGCGAAAACATCTACGACGCCTATATCAACGACTCGGACCTGATCGGCACCCACTGGCGCTATCAGCAGGCCCGCAACCTGACCGACTGGATGGCAGGCGAAGGCGCTGCGGTGACGAACCCCGGCCTTGATCTGGCCGACTTCATCGGCACCTCCTTCACCACCGGGCCGGATGGCAAACTGTACCAGCTGCCCGACCAGCAGTTCGCCAACCTCTACTGGTTCCGCTACGACTGGTTCTCGGATCAGAAGACCAAGGACGACTTCAAGGCCAAATACGGCTATGACCTTGGCGTTCCGGTCAACTGGTCGGCCTACGAGGACATCGCCGAGTTCTTCACCGGACGCGACATGTCCTATATGGGCGGCCCGGCAACCGGGGTCTATGGCAACATGGACTACGGCAAGAAGGACCCCTCGCTTGGCTGGCGCTACACCGATGCGTGGATGTCGATGGCCGGCATGGGCGATGTGGGCGAACCGAACGGCCTGCCGGTCGACGAATGGGGCGTCCGCGTGGACGAAAACTCCCGTCCGGTCGGCTCCTGCGTGGCACGCGGCGGCTCGACCAACGACGCGGCGGCGGTCTATGCCGTGACCAAGGCGATCGAGTGGCTGCAGAAGTACTCGCCGCCGGAAGCACAAGGCATGACCTTCGGCGAAGCCGGCCCGGTTCCTGCCCAGGGCGCGATTGCCCAGCAGATGTTCTGGTACACCGCCTTCACCGCGGCTTCGGTCGTTCCCGGAACCCCGGTGATGAACGAGGACGGCACGCCGAAATGGCGCATGGCGCCCTCGCCGCACGGGGCCTACTGGCAGAAGGGCCAGAAGATCGGCTATCAGGATGCCGGATCCTGGACGCTGATGAACTCGACCCCGGTGGACCGCGCCCAGGCCGCATGGCTTTACGCGCAGTTTGTCGTGTCGAAAACGGTCGACCTGAAGAAGTCCGATGTCGGCCTGACCTTCATCCGTCAGTCCACCATCGACAGCCAGCACTTCACCGACCGCGCCCCCAAACTGGGTGGCCTGATCGAGTTCTACCGCTCGCCCGCCCGCGTCCAGTGGTCGCCGACGGGTACGAACATCCCGGACTATCCGAAGATGGCGCAGCTCTGGTGGCAGAACATCGGCGACGCCATGTCGGGCGACAAGACCCCGCAGGAAGCGCTGGATGCGCTCTGCTCCGAGCAGGAAAAAGTGCTGGAGCGGATCGAGAAGTCCGGCGTGCAGGGCGACATCGGTCCGAAGATGAACGAAGAGAAGGATCCGCAGGAATGGCTTGACGCGCCGGGAGCCCCGGTCGCCAAGCTGGAGAACGAGGATCCGACGCCGGAAACCATCAGCTACGACGAGCTGATCAAGTCCTGGCAGAACTGATTTCGACCCCGGGCGGTGCGCTTGCGTGCCGCCCGGAATCTAACTTCTTGAGCAAGAAATCTGGCAAGAATTCTCCCCAAGATTCTTGTCTCCCGGCGCTGGCGTCCGGCTCTGGCCACAGGTTAAAATTCCCCTAACGCCCAAGATCAACCCATTGAAATCGCTGAAACTCCATCATTTGTCCACCGTGGACACATCTTCCCGCAGGCCCGTCCCATGACCCATATCCTCGCTATCGACCAGGGCACCACCTCCTCCCGCGCGATCCTGTTCGGGGTCGATCAATCGGGCGCCCTCCGCCCCGTCGCCCAGGCCCAGGAAGAGTTCCCGCAGCACTACCCCCATCCCGGCTGGGTGGAACATGATCCCGCCGACCTCTGGTCCACCGTCGCCGCCACCGCCCGCGCCGCCATCGAGAAGGCCGGGATCACCGCCGCCTCCATCGCCGCCATCGGCATCACCAACCAGCGCGAGACGGTGCTGATCTGGGACCGCAGGACCGGCCAGCCGATCCACCCCGCGATCGTCTGGCAGGACCGGCGGACGGCGGACATCTGCGCCGCCCTGAAGACCGCCGGGCATGAGCCGATGATCACCGCAAGAACCGGCCTCCTCCTCGACCCCTACTTCTCGGGCACCAAGGTCAAATGGCTCCTCGACCATGTCGAGGGCGCCCGGGCCAAGGCCGCCCGCGGCGAGCTTGCCTTCGGTACCGTCGACAGCTGGCTGATCTGGAACCTGACCGGCGGCAAGACCCACGCCACCGACGCCACCAACGCCTCCCGCACCCTGCTCTACAACATCGCCGAGGGTCGCTGGGATGAGGACATCTGCAACCTCCTCGACGTGCCCCTCTCCCTCCTCCCCGAAGTCAAGGATTGCGCCGCACCCTTCGGCATGACCCGCCCCGACCTCTTCGGTCGCGAGATCCCGATCCTCGGCGTCGCGGGCGACCAGCAGGCCGCCACCGTCGGACAGGCCTGCTTCAGCCCCGGCATGATGAAGTCAACCTACGGCACCGGCTGCTTCGCCCTGCTCAACACCGGCGCGGACATGGTCCCGTCGAAGAACCGGCTGCTCACCACCATCGCCTACCAGCTGAACGGCAAGCCGACCTACGCCCTCGAAGGCTCGATCTTCATCGCCGGGGCCGTGGTCCAGTGGCTGCGCGACGGCCTGAAGATCATCCGCGAGGCGAAGGAGACCCAGCCCCTTGCCCAGAAGGCCGAGGAAGCGCAGGGCGTGATCCTGGTGCCCGCCTTCACCGGGCTTGGCGCACCCTACTGGCGGCCCGACTGCCGGGGCGCGGTTTTCGGGCTGACCCGCAACTCCGGCCCTGCCGAATTCGCCCGCGCCGCGCTGGAAAGCGTCGGCTACCAGACCCGCGACCTGCTGGAGGCGATGCGGGCCGACTGGGGGACCGAGGCGCAAGGGGTGCTGCGGGTGGATGGCGGCATGACCGCAAGCGACTGGACCATGCAGTTCCTCGCCGACATTCTGGGCGCGCCCGTCGACCGGCCGAAGGTGACGGAAACCACCGCGCTTGGCGCTGGCTATCTTGCCGCGATGCAGGCGGGAGTGATCGGCGGGCCGGACGCATTCGCGACCTCCTGGGCGCTCGACCGCCGCTTCACCCCCGCGATGGACGAAGCCACCCGCGCCGCCAAATACGACCGCTGGGGCAAGGCCGTCGCCGCGACGATGTCGGTATGACCCCTTTCGGCATCACTGCCCCGGCCCGCATCCTGTTCGGCCGGGGCGAGGCCGCGAAGGCCCCCGGCCTGATCCGGGCCTTCGGGCCGCGCGGGGTGGTCGTCCATGGTGCGACTCCGGCCCGCGCGGCCTGGCTTGTCGAGGCTTTGGGGCCGCAGACGCTCGCACTGCCCTGCGCGGGGGAACCGATCCTGGCAGGGCTTGAGGCCGCGCTGGCCGCCGCCCGCCGCCATCGCCCGGACTGGGTGGTGGCCGTGGGAGGCGGGGCGGTGCTTGATCTTGGCAAGGCGCTGGCCGCGCTGGTGCCCGCCCCGGACGGGCCGATGGAGCATCTGGAGGTGGTGGGCAAGGGCCTGGCCCTGAAAGCCGATCCCTTGCCCTTCATCGCGATCCCGACCACGGCGGGAACCGGGGCCGAGGTGACGAAGAACGCGGTGATCGGCCTGCCCGACCTTGGCCGGAAGGTCAGTCTTCGCGACGACCGGATGGTCGCCCGGCTGGCCATTGTCGACCCCGCGCTGACCGACCATTGTCCGAAAGCTGTGACTCTCGCCTCGGGCCTTGACGCGGTGACGCAGGTGATCGAACCCTTCGTCTCGATCAAGGCCACGCCCTATACCGACGCCTTGGCCCGCCCGGCGATCAGCACCGGACTGCAGGCGCTGATGCAGCTGATGCAGGGCGAGAACGCCGGGGCGCGGGATCGGCTGGCCTGGGTCAGTCTTTGCGGCGGCCTCGCCTTGGCCAATGCGGGGCTCGGGGCGGTGCATGGGTTGGCGGGGGTGATCGGCGGGCTGACCGGGGCGGCGCACGGCGCAATCTGCGGGGCGCTGCTGGGGCCGGTCCTGCAGGCGAACCGTGACGCCACGACCGGCGCGGCGCGTGCGCGGCTGGACGAGGTCTGCACGGTGCTTGCCAAGGCGCTTGGCTCCTCGGCTGTCGAGGCACCATTGGCGCTGCAAGCCTGGGCCTGGGCCGAGGGGCTTCCCGGTCTTGCGGCCCTGGGGGTGCAGAACGAGCAGCATACAGGCATCGTGACGATGGCGCTGGGGGCCTCCTCGATGAAGGGCAACCCGGTCGCCCTGTCAGAGCAGGCGCTGCGAGAGGTGTTGGAGCGGGCTTGAGGTGGGGTGGGCGGATTGCCGGCCATGGCAGTCTTGTTCCTTTTGACCCGGATCAAGGCGGGGTCGGCAGGGCGGTTTAAACTTCGCCAAGGCTTGCGAAGGGAGATTTTCGATGCGCCTGACTCTGGTCCTTTATTCGATGATCGCGACCGCCATGGCCGGGACCGGCGTGATCGCCGTGCTCAGCACCGGCTATGGCACGCTGTGGCCGATCCTGATCGCGGCGGCTGTCGGGGCGGCTCTGGCCCTGCCTGTCTCATGGACGGTGGCCAAGCAGATCGAGTGATCAGGCTTCCAGGAAGACTCTGACCGTCTCTTCGAAGGCACGCGGTTGTTCGGCGTGGAGCCAGTGTCCCGCCTCGGGGATTTTCGCGAACCGGGCCTTGGGGAAAAGCGCCCGGATCGTGTCGCGGTGTTCGGGGCGGACGTAAGGCGACAAGGCCCCGGTCAGGAACAGGGCGGGGTTCGGGAACTGGCCCTGCGTGTCGGGCCAGCCGACGATCTTCGGCATTTCGGCCTCCAGAACCGGCAGGTTCAGCTTCCAGCGCGGCGGGTGGGACCGCAGATCCAGCGATTGCAGGAAGAAGGCGCGCAGCGCGGGATCCTCGATGCCAGCGGCGAGGGCGGCGTCGGCCTCACCCCGGCTCCTGATCCCCGACAGATCCAGAGCGGCCATAGCGCGGGCATTGCGGGTCTGGTCGTGGCCATAGGCGACCGGGGCGATGTCGGCGACCACCAGACGGCGGATCAGCTCGGGCCGGGTGAGGGCCAGTTGCATCGCGGCCTTGCCGCCCATCGAATGCCCCAGAAGGTCGACCGGAGCCCCCAGGCTTTCGATCACTTCGGCCAGATCGGCGGCCATCTCGGGGTAGCCCTGCAGCGGGAACCGGGGGCTGTCGCCGTGGTTGCGCATGTCGACGGCCACCACCTCACGCCGGTCGGCGAGGCGGCGGGCGATCACGCCCCAGTTCCGGGCCGAGCCGTAAAGCCCGTGGGCGATGACCAGAGGGGGCGCCTCGGGCGGCTGCGGCGGGGTGTGGCGGATCGTGGCGAGCATGGGTTTGCATAGCGAAACCGAGAGGTTCAGGCCAGAGCGGTTGAACATCCGGGCGAAGGTCTCTAGGTTCGGCGGACGGGGTCAAAGGGGTGCGGGATGAGTGCGGTGACGATCCAGCAGATGGCGGATCGGGTGGCCCAGCTTCTGGAAGAGAGGCTGGGACTGGGGGGCCGCGACCTTTCGGCCAAGCTGAAACGGGCCGGGCGGGTGCTGCCGAAGAAGGTGCGTGACAGCGGGAAGCTTCTGGCCCAGTCGGCGCAGAAGGGGCAGAATCCGAAACTGCTGGGCCAGATCGACATGGGTGACGTGACCGAGGCCTATGATATCTGCGTGAAGCATCTGATCGCGATCAACCCGGTGGGGCGGCGGCGGGACATGTTTGCGGGCATGGTGGGGTCGGTCGGGTTCGGGGTTCTGATCCTTCTGGTCGCGCTGTTCGGCTTTCTGGCCTGGCGGGGATATTTCTGAACCTGTCCACGGTGGACAGGATTTCGGACGCAATGAAATCAACAACTTGCTTGCGGGCGTTTACGATTTGGCAAGCTTTTGCGGAACCCCTGCACGGTCAAGAGGTTGCGCAGACAGCGCGCTTTTGCTGACCAGCGTGACGGACACGAACGCCACATAAAGCAGAAGATACCAGGAGCCGAGCTTGGCGAAGCTGACCATCTGGCCCGTGACCTGGCCGGAATAGATCCAGGTCCCGGTTGCGGTCCCGACATTCTCGGCCACCCAAAGCGCGAAGGCCGAGAAGAGGGCCGCCACCGGCAGCGGCATCCACCAGTGCCGGTCATGGATGCGGAACCAGATCCGGGTGCGGCCGTAAAGCGCCAGCGTGGCCACGAACAGCAGGAGCCGGATGTCGGGCAGGACGTGGTGGGCGAAGAAGTTGATGTAGATCGCCCCGGCCAGCAGGACGGTCAGGGGAAAGCGCGGGTAGGGCGCGAATTGCATGTCGAAGACCCGGATCACGCGGGCCATGTAGCTGCCGACGGCGGCATACATGAAGCCCGAGAACAGCGGCACGCCCATCAGCTTGAAGATCCCGGCCTCCGGATAGGCCCAGGAGCCCGCATCGACCTTGAACCACTCCATCGCCGTGCCGGTGAGGTGGAAGAGGAGGATGACGCGGGCTTCCTCCCAGGTTTCGAGTTTGATCCAGAGGAAGATCGCCTGCGTGGCGATGGCGAAGAGGAAGAGGGCGTCGTAGCGGTGGACGGGCCAGTCGGGCTGCCAGATGAGCTTGGTGGCGATGATGGCGGCAAGGAGGAGGCCGCCGAAGAGGCAGGCCCAGCCTTGTTTCAGGATGAACATGACCAGTTCGGCGACTGCGAAGGGAAGCCGGGCGCGGGCCCAGTCGCCCATGCGGTGTTCAAGGGAGCGGGTGTCGGGGGTGGTCATGCGGGTCCTGCGGGTTGCGGCAGGGCGGATGAGACCGACCGGGGCCTTGGCCGTCAAGGTTGGGAAAGCGTGACGGCGGGGTCGAAGCGGTAGAAGAGGTTCGGCTCGGACACGATGAAGACCGCGTCGTCCGGGCCGATGGCCACGCCCTCGGCTTGCGGCACCCAACGGGTCAGGCCATGCCAGCCTGACCAGAGCGTCAGCAGGCCGAGCGGCGTGCCATCGGGGGCGTATTCGGCAAGGATCGAGGACATGTCGCTGAGCAGCATCAGGTTCCCGGTTGGGTCATGCACCGTGACCGAGGAGAGGTCGGTGACGAAATGCCCGGTCCAGCTGCCGGGCTGCCATTCTCGGACGGTCACGCCAAGACCTTGGCCAAGCACCGCCCGGTCGAGCCCGCCGATCACCAGCACGCGGACTGGCCACATCTCTTGCACGAGCACCAGTTCCTTGCGGCGCTGGTCCCAGGAGATGCCCTCGAAGCCCATGTTCTTGAACGCGCCCAGATCGAGCGTGAGGAAGGGCGCGGCACCGGCGTCGATGCGGGCGGTCTCTGGCGTGATCGTCACCCAGGACAGGCGGTGGCGGCCTTCGTCGACCAGAATGAAGCGGTCGCCTTCGACATGGGTGATGCCTTCCACGTCGCTGGCCCCGGTCAGCGGGATGCGGCGCAGAAGCCGCCCGTCGGGCGACAGTTCCGCCAGTTCGGGCGGTCGATTGATCGCAGTGAAGAGCGTGCCGGTCGCCGCGCTGAAGGTAAGGCCAGAGGTGTTCTCGCTCAGGCCGAGGATCGGGGTGCCTTCGATCCCGACCCGGTAGCGGGACAGATCCAGGGACGGAGTGCCGGTCGGCGTGCCGCGCATCGCAAGCTGATGCGCGGCAAGGCCGACAATCCCGCTGGCCCAGAGCGCGCCGACCGCCGCCACGGCCAGCGCAAGACCGGGCCAGACGAGGCGAGGTGTCGCCAACGGGCGGCCTTACAACTCCGGATAGATCGGGAATCGCAGGCACATTGCCTCGACTTCGGCGCGGACGCGGGCTTCGACGGCGCTGTTGCCGTCCTCGCCGTTTGCCGCCAGGCCTTCGACCACCTCGATGATCCACCGGGCGATCTGGCGGAACTCTGCCT
>JAGPEG010000203.1 GCA_018057165.1 Tabrizicola sp. | reverse complement strand
GGATGAAGTCGTCATAGGCGCCGGGGTCCAGTTCGCGCCCGCGCGCCGAGACGATCCCCGCCGAGACGGAAAAGCCCTGGCCAAGCGGGTTGCCCATCGCCATCACCCAGTCGCCCACCCGCATCAGGTCGGAGTTGCCGAAGGTCACGAAAGGCAAGGGCTTGTCGCTTTCCACCTTCAGCAGCGCGATGTCGGTCTTGGGGTCGGTGCCGACAAGCTTGGCCTTGAGCTTGTCGCCGGAGAAGAATTCGATCGTGATCTCGTCCGCGCCTTCGATCACATGGTTGTTGGTGACGATATAGCCGTCCTCGCTGATCACGAAGCCCGAGCCGAGGGCCTCGGACCGCTGCGGTCCGCCCTGACCGGGGCCGCCGAAGTCATCGAAGAAGTCCTGGAACGGGCTGCCTTCCGGCACCATCGGCATCCCGTCGGCCGGCGCGGCGATCACCGCCGAGGTGGTGATGTTGACGACTGCCGGGCTGATCTTGTCGGCCAGCTCGGCAAAGCTTTCCGGCGCACCGAAGGCTTGCGCCTGGTAAACCGGGGCGACGCTGAGACCGAAGCCCAAGACCAGTGCCAGCAGCGTGCTGGACCGCAGGGCATTGCGGATGGAAGGGGTGAGGTCGGGCACGATGCGAACTCCTGTTCATCGAGACTGGCGCCGGTGGCATCCCGTCGGGGGACCCTGCCGTGTCGAGGTTGAAGAAACAGTTAGTCAAAGGTCATCGCAATGCAAACCCTGTCGCGCCGCTTCAAAGGGATGTGAAGGCATTTGTCACAGAGGCGAGCCAAGCCAGACCAGCGCCACCCCCAAAGCCAGGGCGATCAGCCCGATCACCCGGCGCTGATCCAGCCCCAGAGATGCGATCAGCCGCAGCGCATCCTCGATCCGGCGGGGGGCCAGTGCCAGCACCAGCCCCTCCACCGCCAGCACCAGACCCAGTGCCAGGATCACATGGCTCACGGAGCCGCCGGTACCGCCGGAGCCGGTGCCGCCGGTGCCGCTGCCGTACCGCCGGGGCCGCGATCCGAACGCAGGTAATCGAAGAACTCGCTGTCCGGCTGCATCACGATGCTGGAATTGCCACCCTTCAGGCTGACCTCATAGGCGGAAAGCGAGCGGGTGAAGGCGAAGAATTCCGGGTCGCGCTCGTAGGCTTCGGCCAGGATGCGGTTCCGTTCGGCATCGGCCTCGCCGCGGATCACCTCGGCCTGGCGGCGGGCGTCCGAGGTCAGCTCGATCACTGTGCGGTCGGCGGAAGCCCGCACCCGCTGCGCCGCTTCGCCGCCGCGCGCCTTTTCGTCCGCCGCTTCCCGTTCACGTTCGGCGCGCATCCGGGCGAAGGTGGCTTCCAGGTTCTGCTCCGGCAGGTCGGTCCGGGTCAGCCGCACGTCGATCACGTCGACCCCCAGCGCCGCCCCCTCGCGCTTGGCGATGGTCAGGATCTGGTTCATCAGCGCGCCGCGGTCCTGGGAAAGCACCTGCTCCTGCGTCGCGTTGCCCAGCACTTCCGGGATCGCCTGCGACAGGATGTTGCCCAGAAGCGCCTGCGCCCGGTCCTCGCCCCCGGTGCCGACCGACTGGCGGAATTCCACCAGATCGACGATGCGCCAGCGGGCGAAGGCGTCGACCACCAGTCGGCGGTCGGACAGCAGCGTCACCTCGATGGGCTGGGTCTGCAGGCCAAGGATGCGGTCTTCATACAGCACCACGTCCTGCATCAGGGGAACCTTGAACCCAAGGCCGGGTTCTTCCTTCACCTGCATGACCTGGCCGAATTGCAGCACCAGGGCCTTCTTCCTTTCGTCCACGATGAAGACCGAGGACAGCACCAGCACCAGAAGCACCACGAGAGCCGGAAGGATGTAGATCGCACGCATCAGTTGGTTCCCCCCGTCGCAGCGCCCGCGCCTTGGGCCGGGGTCGCCCGGCCAAGTTCGTTCAAGGGCAGGAAGGGCACGACGCCCTGCCCCGCTTCGCCACCACTGACGCCGTCGAGGATCACCTTGTTCATGCCGGCCAGCACCCGCTCCATCGTTTCAATATACAGCCGCCGCCGGGTCACTTCGGGGGCCTTCACATATTCGTCGTAGACCGAGACGAAACGCGCGGCCTCGCCCTGCGCGCCGTTCACCGCTTCGGCGCGATAGCCCTCGGCGGCCTCGACCAGCCGTGCGGCCTCACCGCGGGCACCTGCCGTCACCTGGTTGGCATAGGCGTCGGCCTCTTTCTCCAGCCGGTCGCGTTCCTGCTGCGCGGCCTGCACGGCGCGGAAGGCGTCGATCACCTCGCGCGGGGGCTGGGCGACCTGGAGGTTGACCCGGATCACGGTGATCCCGGCGTTGTAGCTGTCAAGCGTCGCCTGCACCGCCGTCCGCAGGTCGGCGGCGATGACGCCCCGGTCGCGGTTCAGGATCGGCGACAGTTCGGACCGGGCGATGATGTCGCGCATCGCGCTTTCGCTGACCGCCTTGATCGTCACTTCCGGCTCGGCGAGGTTGAAGAGGTATTTCTCGGGGTCCGAGATGTTCCAGACCACCTGGAAGCCGATGTCGACGATGTTCTGGTCGCGTGTCAGCATCAGCCCGGTGTCGGCGCTGCCCGCGACAGTGCCGATGTCGGTCGTGCGTTCGCCCGTGACCTGGACCTTTTCATAGGTCACGACGGGCCAGGGGGCGAAGTTCAGCCCCGGATCGCCCACGCCCGAGCTTTCGCCCAGGAACAGCTCGACCGAGCGTTCTTCCGGCCGCACGGTGTAGAAGGACATGAAGGCCCAGACCGCGACCAGCGCCAGCGCACCCAGCGCCATGCCCTGCCGGGTGAAGACCGGGCCACCCGGATCGCCGCCGGGGCCGCCGGTGCCGCGATTGCCGCGCCCCCCCATCAGCACGCGAAGCTGCTCCTGACCGCGCTTCATCAGCTGGTCGATCTCGGGGATGTTCGGGCCGCCCTCGCCGCGCCGACCGCCACGACGGTCATCATCGTCGTCGTTGTTGCCCCTGCCGCCCCGGTCATCACCGCCCGAGCCGCCACCGCCGCCCCAGGGACCGCCACTGCCTGCCATTGAACTGAACCTCTTCTTTCCGTTTTCCCTAAGCTGGTCATATCCAGCCGGAATTCAACCCATACTGACCTGTCGTCAGGCGATTCGGGCCGGTTTTCGCATCGTTACCAGCTCTTCCGCCATGGTCGGATGCACGGCGCAGGTGCGGTCGAAATCCTCTTTCGTCGCCCCCATGCGGATCGCGATGGCGGCAAGCTGGATCATCTCGCCCGCCTCGGGTGCGACGATGTGGCAGCCGAGGACCTTGCGGCTGGCCTGGGCGACGATCAGCTTCATCAGCACCCGGTCCTGTTTTCCGGCGAAAAGCGTCTTCATCGGGCGGAAGCTGGTGGCATAGATCTCGATCGGCTCCTGCGCCTTTGCGGCTTCCTCGGACAGGCCCACGCTGCCCATCTCGGGCTGGGTGAAGACGGCCGAGGCGACAAGCTCGTGGTCGAAGGTGGTGGGCTTCGCGCCGAAAACGGTATCGGCGAAGGCATGGCCCTCGCGGATCGCGACCGGGGTCAGGTTGATCCGGCCGGTCACATCACCCACGGCGAAGACCGAGGGCACGGCGGTCTGGCTGTAGGCATCGACGGGGATTTCGCCGCTGCGGCCCAGCTCCAGCCCCAGCGCCTCCAGCCCAAGGCCGGAGGTATTCGGGCGGCGGCCGGTGGCGTAGAGCACAAGGTCGAACTCGGCTTCCGTGCCGTCTGTCACCACGGCGCGGATGCCGGTGGCGGTCTGTTCCAGCCGCAGGATGTCGGTGCCGCAGTGGATGTCGATGCCCCGCGCCTGCATCGCGTTCGCGACATGGCCCCGCGCCTCGTCATCGAAGCCGCGCAGGATTTGCGCGCCGCGATAGTATTGGCTGACCGCGACCCCCAACCCATTCAGGATGCAGGCGAATTCGCTGGCGATATAGCCGCCGCCCACCACCAGAGCGCGTTTCGGCAGGGCGGGCAGGTGGAAGATCTCGTTCGAGGTGATCGCCAGGTCCTTGCCCGGAATGTCCGGCACGAAGGGCCAGCCGCCGGTGGCGATCAGGATGTGCCTGGTGGTGAATTCCTCGCCCGTTGCCAGCCGTACCCGGTGCGGATCGACTATCGTGGCGCGGCTGTCGTGGACGATCACGCCCGCGGTCTTCAGCGTGGTGCGGTAGGCGGCTTCCAGCCGGTCAAGCTCGGCCTCCAGCCGGGTGCGGAAGACGGTCCAGTCGAAGGCCCCGTCCGTCACGCTCCAGCCATAGGCGCGGGCTTCCGCGATGGCTTCGGGGAAGGCGGATGCAAAGACCATCAGCTTTTTCGGCACGCAGCCCCGGATGACACAGGTGCCGCCCATCCGGCTTTCCTCGGCCAGGCCCACCCTTGCGCCCCAGTCGCCCGAAGCCACCCGCGCCGCCCGCACCCCGCCCGAGCCGCCGCCGATGACGAAAAGATCGTAGTCGAAGGTCATGATGGGTCCCGCCTGCCGCCTGAGTGCGACAGAGCTATGCGCTAACGCCGCGCGGCGAAAGCCCCGGAGGGCGTTTTTCGGTTCCTTCGGGA
>JAGPEG010000202.1 GCA_018057165.1 Tabrizicola sp. | reverse complement strand
TCGCCGCCGGGGCCTATGGGCCTGGCGCCCCCGGCTTCGGCCTGCCCGGCGACACGCCTGCGCATCTGGCGGCAACCGGGGCCGCCTTCGGCGCGGTGGCCCTGAGCGCAAGCCTGATGGCGGCTTTGGCGGCGCTGCTTGCCCTTCTGGTGTCCCGTCCCGTCAGGTGATCGCGCGGCGGTACAGGTGCCAGCTCGCGTGGCCGAAAAGCGGCAGCACCAGGAACAACCCGAGGAACCCCGGCAGCATCGCGACGAAAAGGCTGGTCGCGATCAGCATCCCCCAGCCCAGCATCACGCCCGGATTTTCCCGCACCAGCGCGAAACTGGTCAGCATGGCGGTCACGAAATCCACCTCGCGGTCCAGCAGCATCGGCAGGCTGACCACCGTCAGGCAGAACAGCAGCGTGGCGAAAGCCGCGCCGACCAGTGTCCCGAAACCCAGCATCGCCAACCCCTGCGGCGAGAGGAACACCGCCAGCGAGGACGAGACATTGGTCATCACCGCATTGCCGAGGAAGAGGGCGAAGATCATGTGCGACAGGAAATTCCAGAACAGGAAATAGACCACGATCACCGCCGCGATGGCCGGGATCTGGCGGTCCTTCTGCCGGAAGATCACCCCGAAGACCTCGCTGGCCACCAAAGGCTCCCCCGCCTCCAGCCGGCGCGAGATTTCGTAGAAGCCGCAGGCGATGAACGGCCCCAGGATCGGGAAACCGGCGCTGGCGGGCAGCGTCCACCAGATCTGGCCGGTCGTCGTCATTGCCCAGGTGATAAGCCAGCCGCCCAGCACGAAGACCGCCGCGAAGGCCGCCCCCAGCAACGGCGCACGGCGGAAATCCTGCCACCCGGCCGCAAGGCTGGCGCGCAGGTCAGAGGCATCGACCAGGTTGATTTCGGGCGTGGCGGGGGGGTGCGAAATGCTCATGCCCGAAGATTAATCGCGCCGTGGACCGTCAGGCAAGGCTGTTCGGGGGCGGTCGTCAGTCGACGTCCGCGATCTCGCCGCGCTTCTTGCCCGAGGCGTTCAGCGCCAGCGTTGCCGACATGAACCCGTCAAGATCGCCATCCAGCGTACCTTGCGTGTCCGACGTCTCATAGCCGGTGCGCAGGTCCTTCACCATCTGGTAGGGCTGCAGGACGTAGGACCGGATCTGGTTGCCCCAGCCCGCATCGCCCTTGTTCTCATGCGCCTCGTTGATCGAGGCGGTGCGGCGGTCAAGTTCCTGCTGATAAAGCCGCGACTTCAGCGCCTTCATCGCGATGTCGCGGTTCTGGTGCTGCGATTTCAGCGAGGACGTGACCACGATTCCCGAAGGAAAGTGGGTGATCCGCACGGCGGAGTCGGTCTTGTTGACGTGCTGGCCACCCGCGCCAGAGGAGCGGAACGTGTCGATGCGGATGTCCTTGTCCTGCACGTCGATCTCGATGTTGTCGTCGACGACCGGATAGACCCAGACCGAGCAGAAGCTGGTATGGCGGCGCGCGGCGGAATCGTAGGGCGAGATGCGGACCAGCCGATGCACCCCGGCTTCGGTCTTCAGCCAGCCATAGGCGTTCTTGCCGGAAATCTTGTAGGCAGCCGACTTGATCCCCGCACCGTCACCTTCGGATTCCGACTGAAGTTCCACCGTGAAGCCGCGCTTTTCGGCCCAGCGGACATACATCCGCGCCAGCATCGAGGCCCAGTCGCAGCTTTCGGTGCCGCCCGCGCCTGCGTTGATTTCCAGGAACGTGTCGTTGCCGTCGGCTTCCCCGTCCAGCAGCGCCTCAAGCTCTTTCTCTTCGGCGAGTTTCACCAGATCGGTCAGAGCGCGCTCGGCCTCGGTCACGATCTCGGTGTCGCCCTCCATCTCGCCCAGTTCGATCAGCTCGACATTGTCTTTCAGGCCGCCGGACAGGAGCTTGTAGCCCGCCACCGCGTCCATCAATGCCTGACGGTCGCGCATCAGCTTCTGCGCCTTGGCCGGATCGTTCCAGAGGTCGGGGGATTCGATCATCGCGTCGAATTCCTCCAGCCGATGCGGCGCGGTTTCCCAGTCCATCCGCTGCGCGAGAAGCTTCAGGGTCTTTTCGATGGCTTCGACATTGCCTTGGGTTTCGGCGCGCATGGGTTAGTCCTGTGGTTTCAACGGGCGGTCATAAAGCGAAGGCCGCGCCCCGGCAAGGGTGCGGCCTTCGGCATGGGGATGGTTCAATACAAGCCGCCCGAGGAGACGGTGCCGAAATCGGCCTTCTTCGGCACGACCACGGTTTCGCCTTGCGAGTTGGTGACGGTCTTGCCCTGATCACCCCCCTCACCTTCGCCTTCTCCATAGGCGAACAAGGGCAGGTTTTCCCCCATCGCGAAGCCGCCGTCGACGATCAGGCCCAGGCCGATCAGCGCATCCTCGCCTTCGCGGAAGTATTCGGCCACCACGTTGTCGCCACTGGCGTCGTCGGGCAAGGGCTGGCCGGTGAAGCGGTCGATCTTGCGGAAATAGCCGCCGGGGGGAACCTTGAACTGGCCACCGCCGTATTTCTTGACCGCATCCTCCATGAAGTCCTGGAAAACCGGCACGCAGAGGGTGCCACCAAAGGCGCTTTCGCCCAGCGTCTTCGGCTGGTCGAAGCCGATGTAGCAGCCCGCCACGATGTTCGAGGAATAGCCGATGAACCAGACATCCTTGGCGTCGTTCGTGGTGCCGGTCTTGCCCGCGATCGGGACCGGCAGGCGCAACCGGCTGGCCGAGCCGCGCTTGACCACGCCTTCCATCATGCTGGTCAGCTGATAGGCGGTGATCGCGTTCATCACCCGCTCGCGATTGGTGTCGATCTTCACCCCCTGCCCCGGCGCAAGGTCGGGCTGGGTGCAATTTTCGCAGACGCGCTGGTCATGGCGGTAGATCGTCTTGCCGAAACGGTCCTGCACCCGGTCGACCAGCGTCGGCTCCACCCGCTCGCCGCCATTGGCGAACATGGCATAGGCGGCGACCATCTTGAACAGCGTGGTCTCCTGCGCGCCAAGCGCGTTGGCCAGGAACGGCCCCATCCGGTCATATACGCCGAAGCGTTCGGCATAGCCCGCGACGGTCTGCATGCCGATTTCCTGCGCGATCCGCACCGTCATCAGGTTCCGCGACTGTTCGATCCCGGTGCGCAGCGGCGTCGGGCCGTAGAACCTGTTCGAGGCGTTCTTCGGCGTCCACAGGCCCTGCGGCGTCTCGATCTCGATCGGCGCGTCGACAACGATGGTCGCGGGGGTGAAGCCGCTGTCCAAGGCGGCGGCATAGACGAAGGGCTTGAAGCTGGACCCCGGCTGGCGGGTGGCCTGGGTGGTGCGGTTGAAGACCGAATCCTGGTAGCTGAACCCGCCCTGCATCGCCAGCACGCGGCCGGTGTTCACATCCATCGCCATGAAGGCGCCCTGCACTTCCGGGATCTGGCGCAAGGACCAGCGTTTGAAGGTTCCATCGTCGTTGGTGACCGCGCGCACCAGCACCACATCGCCGACCGCCACCAGGTCACTCGCGACCTTGGCCTTCTTGCCCAGCTTGCCGTCCGCCTGGCGCTTCCTGGCCCAGGTCACGTCCTCGGCCGGGATGAAATGGCCGTCCTCGTCGTCCAGCACGCCTTCGATGCCGATGCGGGCATCGCTCTCGCCCAGCTCCAGCACCACCGCCGGGAACCAGCTTTCGACGTCGCGCGGCACTTCGACCTTTGCCAGCGCCGCGCGCCAGGCCGCTTCGGACCCCAGCTCCTCGACCGGCAGCACCTTGCCCGTGCCGCGCCAGACGCCCGCGTTGCGGTCGTATTGCTCCAGCCCCTTGCGCAGCGCGGCGGCGGCGGCCTTCTGCATCTCGGGGTCCACCGTGGCCCGGATCGTCAACCCGCCCGAGAAGAATTCCTGCTCGCCGAAGACGCCGGACAGCTGGCGGCGGATTTCGTCGGTGAAATAGTCGCGCGGGGGCAGCGCATCGCGGAAGGCCTCGAAATCGCCGTTCTGCACCGAGCGCAGCGGCATGTCCTTTTCCGACAGGTAGGTCGCCTCGTCGATATAGCCGTTCTGCCACATCTCGCGCAGGACATAGTTCCGCCGCTCCGTCACCCGGTCCTTCGCGGTCACGGGATCATACTTGCCCGGCGCCTGCGGCATCGCGGCCAGCATCGCCGCCTCATGCGGGGCAAGCTCGGTCAGCGGCTTGTTGAAATAGGTCTGCGCCGCCGCCGCCACCCCGTAGGAGTTCTTTCCGAGGAAAATCTCGTTCAGATACAGTTCCAGGATCTTGTCCTTCGACAACGACTGCTCCAGCCGGGTCGCCAGGATGATCTCCTTGATCTTGCGTTCCACCGAGCGGCTGCCGTCGAGGAGGAAGTTCTTCATCACCTGCTGGGTGATGGTGGACGCCCCGCGCATGCTTTCGCCCCGGCTTTTCACCGCCTCGATCAGCGCGGCGACCATGCCCCGGGTGTCATAGCCGTGGTGGTGGTAGAAGTTCTTGTCCTCCGCGCTGATGAAGGCCTGTTTCACCAGATCGGGAATATCCTCCGACGCGACGAACAGCCGCCGCTCCTGCGCGAATTCGTCGATGATCCGGCCTTCGCCGGAATAGATCCGGCTGATCGTCGCGGGCGTGTATTGCGCC
>JAGPEG010000059.1 GCA_018057165.1 Tabrizicola sp. | reverse complement strand
GACCTGTTCTGCCGGGGGCAAAGCCCGTCCGGTCAGCCGCGCCAGCGCCCGCAGCGCCGCCGCCGCATCCGCCGAGCTGCCGCCGATCCCCGAGGCCAGGGGCAGGTGCTTTTCCAGCACCAGAGCCGCGCCCGTCACCCCCAGCGCCCGCGCCGCGCGCAGGACGAGATTGTCGGGCTGGGCCGCAAGACCGGCGCCCTCCGGGCCTGTGACCTTTAGCGAAAGACCCTCACCCGGCGCGGCGCTGACCCGGTCCGCCACATCGGCAAAGACCACCAGGCTGTCGAGCAAGTGATAGCCGTCGGCGCGACGGCCGGTGACGTGCAGGCAGAGGTTCAGCTTGGCCGGAGCGGCTTCGCTGACCGCGTCAGTTGCCATTCTCGGCAGCCTTGACCGCAGGCTTGGCGGTGCCTTCTTCGGCCATCACCACGTCCAGCCCGACTTCGATCTTCCGCAGGATGCGGGTCTTGTCGGTGTCGGTCGGCTCGAATGACAGCGCGCGGCGCCACTGGAAACGCGCCTCCAGCTTGCGGTCGTTCTTCCAGTAGACATCGCCCAGATGGTCGGTGACGATGGGATCGACGGGTTCCAGCAGCGAGGCCTTCTCCATCGGCTTCAGCGCATCGGCATAGCGGCCAAGCTTGAAATAGGCCCAGGCCAGGCTGTCGATGATATAGCCCTGCTCGGGGTCGGCGGCGACGGCCTTCTCGATCATCCCCAGCGCCTCATCCAGCTTTTCGCCGCGGTCGACCAATCCGTAGCCGAGATAGTTCAGCACCTGCGGCTGGGTCGGGTTGAGTTCGAGCGCCTTGCGGAAGTCGGCCTCGGCCGGGGCCCAGTCCTTCGATTGTTCGTGGCAGATACCCCGGTAGAAGTAGAGCACCCAGTTTTCCGACTTGGCAGCCTTGGCAAGCTCGATGGCGGCGGAATAGGCGACTTCAGCCTCGTCGAAGCGATCCTGCGACCGCAGGAGATCGGCCAGGGCGAATTGCACGCCCAGAAGGTCGCCATGCGACCGGGCGAGGGTTTGCAGCGCCTCGATGGCGGCATCCGATTTGCCTTGCGCCCGCAGCGCCGAGGCCCGGCCGACTTCGGCGGTGACATAGGTCGGGTCTTCCGGCGGGAAGGCGGCATAGGTTTCGGCGGCCAGATCGTGCTGGCCCAGTTCCTCCAGCACATCGGCGGTCATCAGCAAGGCATCGGCGTGATCGGGCCGAAGGTAGCCCGCGATGCGCAGATGCAGAAGGGTGTAGACCGGGTCCGCCTCGCCGTTCAGCGCGGTCGAGATCGTGAAGAAGACCTCGGCGATCCCGTCGCGGGCCGAGGTCACGATGTCGAAGGGGATCGGCTCCCCGGCTTGCAGGCGGCGGCGGATCGGGTCGACCACGGGATCGGTGGCGGTGCCGAAGGCCTTGTCGAGAAGGGCGATGGCATCGGCGTTGCGTTCGAGCTGGCTGAGGATCTGGGCATGGGCGAAGACCCCGCGCCGCATCACGGTGATCGGGCCGGCGGCCTTGCCGGAGAGGATTGCATCCGCCCCTTCGAAATCGCCGACCGAGGCCAGCGCAAGCGCCTTGTGATAATAGCCGAAGGCTTCGAAGCCCTTCTTCTTCGTCAGGGCGTCGAAATCATCCAGCGCCTCGGACATCTTGCCTGCGCCGACCTTGGCCCAGGCGACCACCAGGGAATTGGCGAGGTCGCCGAGGTCGCGGCCGCCCTCCGCCCCGGCAAGAAGCGCGGCATAATCCTCGCGCTTGGCCTCGTCGGCGAAAAGCGCAAGTTCGGCGAGCTGGCTGACCTCGCCGTCCAGCGCCTTGCGCAGTCTGGCGACCTCGGTGGCAAGGGCAAAGTCGCCGATGCCGATCTCGGCGAGGATCGCACCGTCAAGAAGCTGCGGGTTGCCGGAATTGGCGAGGATCGCCTTGCCGTACCAGCCCGCCGCTGCGCGGAAATCATTCTCGGTCTCGGCGATGCGAGCGGCAAGATAGGCGCCGCTGTCGATCTTCTCCTCGGCCCGGACCGGCGCGGCAAGGCTTGCGGCCAGGATCAGCGCGGTCAGGGTGCGGGTCATGGCAGAACGCATCGGCCTCTCCTCGAAGGGTCGGGGCGAACCTAGCCCGGAGGCGACGCGCGCGCAATGCAGAGGGACCCGACCTTGCGGCGGGCCCCCCCGGTTTCGGACAAGCTTTCGTGAGTCGCGCGGACTGCGGCGTCACATGTTGGGGTAGTTCGGCCCACCACCGCCCATCGGCGTGGTCCAGACGATGTTCTGCGACGGGTCCTTGATGTCGCAGGTCTTGCAGTGGACGCAGTTCTGGAAATTGATCCGGAACGTGGCATCCGCGCCCTCGCCCAGCACTTCGTAGACGCCTGCCGGGCAATAGCGCTGCGCGGGTTCGGCATATTTCGGCAGGTTGACGGCAATCGGGACCGACGGGTCCTTCAGCACCAGATGGGCGGGCTGGTTCTCGTCATGGTTGGTGAAGGAGAAGGCGACGTTGGTCAGCCGGTCGAACGAGAGCTTGCCGTCGGGCCTGGGGTAGTCGATCTGCTTGAAGTCTTTCGCAAGGCCGGTGGCGGCGGCGTCGGATTTCTTGTGGCGGAGCGTGCCGAAGACGGTGAGGCCCACAGTGTTCAGCCACATGTCGAGGCCCCCGCCCATGAGGCTGGCGATCAGGCCATAGCGCGACCAGAGGGGCTTCACGTTGCGAACCCGTTTCAGGTCCTTGCCGATAGGGCCGGAGCGGACTTCGGTCTCGTAGCTGGTCAGTTCGTCGCCCTGACGGCCTGCGGTGATGGCGGCATGGGCGGCCTCGGCGGCGGCCTTGCCGGACAGCATGGCGTTGTGGTTGCCCTTGATGCGGGGGACGTTCACGAGGCCCGCCGTGCAGCCCAGAAGGGCGACGCCGGGGGCGACCATCTTCGGGATCGACTGCCAGCCGCCTTCGCTGATCGCGCGGGCGCCGTAAGCCACGCGCTTGCCACCTTTCAGAAGCTCCGCGACCATCGGGTGATGCTTGAACCGCTGGAATTCCATGTAGGGGTAGAGATGCGGGTTCGCGTAGTTCAGGTGGACGACGAAGCCGACATAGACCTGATTGTTCTCAAGATGATAGATGAACGACCCGCCGCCCGCGTTCTTGCCAAGGGGCCAGCCCATCGTGTGCGTGACGGTGCCCTCGCGGTGCTTCGCAGGGTCGATCTCCCAGATTTCCTTCATGCCAAGGCCGAACTTCTGCGGGCAATGGCCTTTCGACAGCTCGTATTTCGCAATCACCTGCTTGGCGAGGCTGCCGCGAACGCCTTCGGACAGGAAGACATATTTGCCGCGCAGCTCCATGCCGGGTTCATAGCCGGGGCCGGGCTCGCGGGTTTCCGGGTCGCGACCGAATTCGCCGGCGACGACGCCGACGACCGTGTCACCCTCGAAAACGAGTTCCGAGCAGGACATGCCGGGGAAGATCTCCACGCCCAGGCTTTCGGCCACACCGGCCATCCAGCGGCAGACATTGGCCATCGAGACGATGTAGTTGCCGTGGTTCGACATCAAGGGCGGCATCGGCCAGTTCGGGATGCGGACCTTGCCGGCGGGGCCGAGGAGATAGAAATTGTCTTCCTTCACCTCGGTCTTGATCGGGGCATCCATCGACCGCCAGTCGGGCAGCAGGGCATCCAGCCCCGACGGATCAAGCACCGCGCCGGACAGGATATGCGCGCCGACTTCGGAGCCCTTTTCCAGCACCACGACCGACCGCTCCGGGTCGAGCTGTTTCAGCCGGATCGCCGCTGACAGACCCGCCGGGCCTGCCCCCACGATCACCACGTCATAGTCCATCTTCTCGCGTTGGATCGCAGTCATTGCTTGTCCTTCCCCGGCGGCCCTGGAACCTGCCCTGAATCCTGGCGTCATGCGGCCCCCCTGTTGCCGCAGGTCGGACGCAACGTCAACCATGACGCAACATCACACCCTTTGGCGCACTCGCGGGCGTAACTTTCTGTCTTCCGCCCGACCGAGTGTTGCGCAAGCGCGGCATCCCCCCTTGCATTTGTGCAATCCATCGGGTGAGGTGATCGGGAAGTGTCCGAAGTCATGGGTCGCAATCCGGCCCGTGACTTCTTCTTTTGCTGTGGAAGACCGATGGAAAAGATCCCGATGACGCGGCGCGGATTCGATGCGCTGGATGCTGAACTCAAGCAGCTGAAGACGGTGGACCGTCCGGCGATCATCCGGGACATTGCCGAAGCGCGCGAGCATGGCGACCTGTCGGAAAACGCCGAATATCACGCCGCGCGCGAGAAGCAGGGCTTTATCGAAGGCCGCATCAAGGAGCTGGAGGGCACCCTGTCGCTGGCCGAGGTGATCGACCCGTCCAAGTTCAACGGCCCGATCAAGTTCGGCGCGACCGTGACTCTGGCCGATGAGGACAGCGACGAGGAAAAGACCTACCAGATCGTCGGCGAGGTCGAGGCCGATATCGAGAATGGCTTGCTGAACCTGCGCTCGCCGCTGGCCCGCGCCCTTATCGGCAAAGAGGAAGGCGACAGCGTCGATGTGAAGACCCCGGGCGGGACCCGGTCCTACGAAGTCCTGTCGATCCGCTACATCTGATCAGGGGGCTCCCTGGTGAAACCGCCGCTGAAGGATCTGCCAAAAGGGGATGCTGGCCTGGGCCAGGGTCCCTTGGCGCAGTTGAACGATCCTCCCCGCCGGGGGATGGAAGTGGCGGGCGTGGGTCTCAGCCTGGTCTGGGTACTGCTGATTCTGGCCTATGTGCTGATCACGCCGCCGGGCAGCGAGACACGGACGCTGGGCCTGGTGATGACCCTCCTGATGGTCTTTCTGCCCATCGCGCTGATCTGGGCGGTGGTGATCACGCTGCGGTCGATCCGCGAACTCAGGGCCGAAGCCAAGCGGCTGCAAGCTACGGTCGAGGCGATGCGGTCAAGCTATGTTCAGACGCAGGGACAAGGGAATGGGCTGAAACCCTCGGTCGAGCGCAAGATTGACGAGATCGCGGCCTCGACCCGGCAGGCGGAAACCGTGCTGGCGACCTTTTCGTCGCGTCGCGATACCACCCTGTCGGTGCCTTCGGCCGACCGCAAGGCGGCGCTGGTGACACCGCAGGCCGAGCCGACGGCAGAGGAACCGACGCTGGCGCTGGGCACCCCCGCCGAGGATTTTCGTCCGCCCCTGTCGGTTGCCGATTTCATCCGCGCGCTGCAATTCCCGGAAACGCCCGAAGACAGGGAAGGCTTCCGCGCCCTGCGGCTGGCGCTGGAGGACCGGACCTCGTCCAAGCTGATCCGGGCAGCGCAGGACGTGCTGACGCTGCTCAGTCAGGACGGCATCTACATGGATGATTTGCAGCCCGACCTTTGCCATCCCGAGCTGTGGCGGCGGTTCGCGGGCGGCGAGCGCGGGCGGTCGATTGCCGCGCTGGGGGGCATCCGCGACCGGGCCGCGCTGGCGCTGACCGCCGGGCGGATGAAATCGGACCCGGTGTTCCGCGATGCGGCGCACCACTTCCTGCGCGCCTTCGACAAGACTTTCGCGGCCTTCGAGCCCAATGCGAGTGATACCGAGCTGGCCGACCTGGCCGACACCCGGACCTCGCGGGCCTTCATGCTGTTCGGTCGGGTGACGGGAACGTTCGACTGATCCCGGTCCCGTCGAGATGGAACATCTTGCTGATTGGGCTGTACCGCCTGGAACGGTTTTCCTATTTGCCCCGGTATTGACGCGGGGGGATGAAACCCTGTTCCCAACGGCCTATGTTCGCCCCGATACAGGATTCCAACCGAAGAGGTTCCCATGGCCGTCCGCATCAATGATATTGCCCCCGACTTCACCGCCGAAAGCACGGCTGGCACCATCCGGTTTCACGACTGGCTGGGCGACAGCTACGGCATCATCTTCAGCCACCCGCGCGACTTTACCCCGGTCTGCACCACGGAATTCGGTGCGGTGGCGCAGTTGGCCGACGAATGGAAGCAGCGCAAGACCAAGGTGATCGGGGTATCGGTGGACTCGGTCCAGGACCACGAGAAATGGAAGCGCGACATCGAGACCGTTGGCGGGGCTGCGGCCGATTTCCCGATCATCGACGACAGCAGCCTGACCGTGGCCAAGGCCTATGACATGCTGCCCGCCGACTTTTACCTGCCGACCGAGGGGCGCACTCCGGCGCATTCGGCCACCGTGCGCACCGTCTATATCGTCGGACCGGACAAAAAGGTGCGGCTGACGATGACCTACCCGATGTCGGTCGGCCGCAACTTCGCCGAGATTCTGCGCGCGCTGGATGCGGTGCAGAAGACCGACGGCGTGCCGCTGGCAACCCCCGCCAACTGGGTGCCGGGCCAGGACGTGATCGTGGCGCTGTCGCTGAACAACGACCAGGCGAAGGAGCGGTTTGGCGAGCTGGACATCAAGCTGCCCTACTTGCGGTTTGCGAAGGCCTGATGCAACTGCGGGGCGTCCTGCCGGGCGCCCCTACGCCGTTTCCATCCTCGGCAGCAGCAGGACCGGCGCGTCCAGGGCAACCTGGTCGTAGAGCATGATGATATGCTCGTTCGCCAGCCGGACGCAGCCGTTCGACACCGCCGAGCCGATGGTCCAGGGCTCAGGCGTGCCGTGGATGCGCAGGAAAGTGTCGGCGCCCGTCTCGTCGTAAAGGTAAAGCGCTCGCGCGCCCAAGGGGTTGTCGGGGCCGCCCGGCATCCCGTCGGCCCATTTGGCATAGTGGTCCGGGTCGCGTTCGATCATGTCCTTCGTGGGTGTCCAGCTTGGCCATTCCTTCTTGGCGCCCACGGTGAACCAGCCGGATTCGTACAGGCCCCCGCGTGCGACGCCGACCGAGTACTGCATCCCCTTCCGCTCGGTCACCGCCAGGTAAAGCGCGAAGTAATCCGGATCGACGATGATGGTCCCCGGTTCCTGGCGGTCCTGGAAGCGGACAGGGCGGGGCAGGAATTCCTCGGGCGTGACCCAGTCCTCGGCGGTCTGGGTATGTCCGAGGGCAGGGAATGGCAGTGTCGCGGCAAGGCCCGTGACGACGAAGCTGCGGCGGGTGATCTTCATGCTTTTGTCCTCTCGTTCGATCCTTGCGGCAACGCCGGTCACGCGCACCACAAGAAGCCGTGAGACAAGACGGAAAAGGCCCCGCAGTTTCCCGCAGGGCCTTCACAATCACGCCAGACGAAGGACTTAGCCCTCGGCGGATTCTTCTTTCTTCTCGGTGATTTCCTCGCCGGTCTCCTGGTCGACCATCTTCATGCCAAGGCGGACCTTGCCACGGTCGTCGAAGCCCAGAAGCTTGACCTTGACCTCCTGGCCTTCCTTCAGCAGCTCGTTCGGGTGGTTCAGGCGCTTGTTCGCGATCTGGCTTACATGCACCAGACCGTCGCGCTTGCCGAAGAAGTTCACGAAGGCACCGAAGTCGACCAGTTTCACCACCTTGCCGGTGTAGATCTTGCCGTCTTCCGGTTCCGCCACGATCGACCAGATCATGTCATAGGCCTTCTTGATGGCCTTCTGGTCGTTCGACGCGATCTTGATCATGCCGTCGTCGTTGATGTCGACCTTGGCACCCGAAACCTCGACGATCTCGCGGATGACCTTGCCGCCCGAGCCGATCACTTCGCGGATCTTGTCGGTCGGGATCTGCATCGTCTCGATCTTCGGGGCGTATTCGCTGAAGGCCTGCGCCGAGGTCAGCGACTTGGCCATTTCGCCCAGAATGTGCAGACGGCCGTCTTTCGCCTGGGCGAGAGCCTGCTTCATGATCTCGGGCGTGATGCCGGCGATCTTGATGTCCATCTGCAAGGAGGTGATCCCGGCAGCTGTGCCCGCGACCTTGAAGTCCATGTCGCCGAGGTGATCCTCATCGCCCAGGATGTCGGTCAGCACGGCCCACTTGCCGTCGTCTTCCAGAATCAGACCCATCGCCACGCCAGCGACCGGGGCCTTCAGCGGAACGCCCGCGTCCATCATGGACAGGGAGCCACCGCAGACCGACGCCATCGAGGACGAGCCGTTCGATTCGGTGATCTCGGACACGACGCGGATGGTGTAGGGGAAGTCGGTCGGGGCCGGGAGCACCGCCTGCAGCGCGCGCCAGGCGAGCTTGCCGTGGCCGATCTCGCGACGACCGGGCGAACCCACGCGGCCAACTTCGCCAACCGAGTAGGGCGGGAAGTTGTAGTGCAGGAGGAAGTTCGACCGGTAGTTGCCGTTCAGCGCGTCGATGATCTGCTCATCTTCGCCCGTCCCCAGCGTGGTGACGACGAGGCCTTGCGTTTCACCACGGGTGAACAGGGCCGAGCCGTGCGCACGCGGCAGGACGCCGGTTTCCGAGATGATCGGACGCACGGTCTTGGTGTCACGACCGTCGATCCGGGTGCCGTGCTTGACCACATCGCCGCGCAGAACCGCCGATTCCAGCTGCTTGATCGCCGGGTAAAGGTTGGCGTCGGCCTGGTCTTCTTCGCTCATCGCGGCCTTGATCGCGGCGACTGCGGCCTCGATGGCGTTGGTGCGGTCCTGCTTGTCGCGGATCGCGAAAGCGGCGCGCATGTCCTTTTCACCGGCCTTCTTCACCTTGGCATAAAGCGCCGAATAGTCCGGCGGGGTGAAGTCGAACGGCTCTTTCGCCGAGGTTTCGGCGAAGTCGATGATCAGGTCGATGACCGGCTGCATCTGCTCGTGGCCGAAGACCACGGCGCCCAGCATTTCTTCTTCCGTCAGCTCGTAAGCCTCGGATTCGACCATCATAACGGCGTCCTTGGTGCCGGCGATGACGAGGTCAAGCCGCTGCTCGGGCTTCAGACGCAGCTGCGTCATGTCGTCCATGGCGGGGTTCAGCACATACTGGCCGTCGACAAAGCCGACGCGCGCCGCACCGATCGGGCCCATGAACGGGACGCCAGAGACGGTCAGCGCCGCCGAGGTCGCGATCATCGCCACGACGTCGGGGTCGTTGACAAGGTCGCACGACAGCACGGTCGCCATGACCAGCACTTCATTGCGGAAGCCGTCGACAAACAGCGGGCGGATCGGACGGTCGATCAGACGCGAGGTCAGCGTCTCTTTCTCCGACGGGCGCGCTTCACGCTTGAAGAAGCCGCCGGGGATCTTGCCGGCTGCGTAGTACTTTTCCTGATAGTGAACGGTCAGCGGGAAGAAGTCCTGGCCCGGCTTCGCGGCGCGCGCGAAGGTCACGTTGGCCATGACTTGCGTCTCGCCCAGCGTCGCGATCACCGACCCATCGGCCTGACGCGCAACTTTCCCGGTTTCCAGAGTGAGCGTTTCATTGCCCCACTGGATCGATTTCTTGGTCACATTGAACATATGTCGTTTCCTCTGAGGACCCGGCCCCTGCCGGTGCCCCCGATGTCTGGCGGCCCCATTGCCGCCCATCCCCCAAATCCTGCGCACGGGCCCCGGGGGCGGGCCTCACGTCTCAGATGGCGGGGGCCTTACAGGAAAACGGGGGGGTTGGGAAGCAAGAGTTGACCGTAGAAGCCGCGGAAGCTAGCGTTTCCGCAAGTGCCGGGCGATGATGACCGTGATCCTCGAAGGAGACGTCTCGTGCTCAGTCTGTCGATCAGATTCCGCATCGTTGCATCAGTTCTGGCTTTCGTCGCCTGTCTTGCGGTGCCCGAACGTTCCCATGCCGATCCGCTGAACAGCTGGAAAATCTCGTGCAGCGTCGACGCCGGTTCGATCACCAAGAAGGGTGACGTTCGCACCTTCAAAACCAGCCGCAACCGCTGCGAGGGGGGCATCTTCGGTCAGCGGGCCGAGATCTACAGTGGCAGCATCGCACCGACCACCAAGGGGACCTGGCAGTTCGTGACCACCTTCGCGATGACGAGCAATTCGGCCCAGCAGTTCACCTTGTTCCAGATTCACGACAGCCGTCTCGGCTGCGCTCCGCCGCTGAGCATGGATGTGACACCCGACGGACGGCTGAAGCTGAAAAGCGACATCAAGACCGGCAAGGAGGAAAGCTGCATCCGGGGCACGCTTGATGACAAGCTGTCCAAGGCGCGCATCCGGCGCGACGGAACCGAACACAAGCTGTCGGTGCTGGTCGATTTCGACGGTGCTGGGGGCTTTGCGGTAAGCGTCTCGCTTGATGGCGTGAAGCAGGTTGCGGGCGTCTACGACCCGTCCAGGCAACCCAAGGAGTTCCTGTCGAAGAAGTTCTATTTCAAGCACGGGGTCTATTCGCAGAACATGTTCGACTATGTCATGACCTCGCGCGGGATGAAGGTCACGAAGGTCAGATAGGCTCAGTGACCCGAATTGACCGGCAAGGTTCATTGCCACTGATCAAACGGCAAGCGCCCGGCTCGTTGCAGAACCGGGCGCCGCAATGTCATGGGAAGTGGGCGATCAGATCGCCGATTTGATCCAGTTTTCCAGCGCGGCTTTCGGAGCGGCGCCGACCTTGTTCGACACGACCTCGCCATCCTTGAACATGAACAGCGCCGGGATGCCGCGCACGCCGAGGACGGCGGGGCTGTCGGGGTTCTCGTCGACGTTGACCTTCACGATCTTGACCTTGCCGGCATATTGCGTGGCAAGCTCCTCAAGCGCCGGGCCGATCTGGCGGCACGGGCCGCACCATTCGGCCCAGAAATCCACGACGACCGGAATCGCCGATTTGCGGACTTCGGTGTCAAAGGTGGCGTCGGTGACTGCAACAGTGGCAGCGCCCATGATCGTTCTCCTACGGGATTTGTCAGGTAAGAAAGGTATGGATCGGGGGCCGGAACGTCAAGGGATCGTGGTTCGCAGGAAGGCTTGCCTCACGATCTCGGGATCGACCCGCATCAGGCGGGGGGCCTTGGTCCAGAGCACCGCCGTCTCGATCCTGCGATCCGGGTAGATTTGCGACAGCATGTGGGCATAGGCGCCAAGCTGGCGGAGGATGCCTTCGGGCGTTTCCTCGGGGCGGTCGGGGATCGCGGCGTTCGACTTGTAGTCGATGATCAGGATGCAATCCGGGGCGATGACCAGCCGGTCGATGGTGCCGGTGAGCGTGCGGTCGCCCCAGGGGGCGGTGACCGCGACTTCGGCCAGGGTTTCGGGTCCGAAGTGGGGGGTGAGATCGGGATGGGCGAGAACCAGCCGCGCCTCGGCGAGGGCATCGGTCAGGTGCAGGGGGTCGGGGATCAGGTTGGCGGCGAGGCTGGCCCAGTCGGCTTCGGCCAGCGCGGGCAGGCGTTCGAGGAGGAGATGCAGTGCTGTGCCACGGGCCTTGGCTTCGGCCTCGGGGTAGAGCGGTTCTCTGGCCAAGGCCTTTGCGCCACCGAGGTCGGAGGGTGACAGCACCTTCGGCGCGCGCAGGGGTTCGGGGGCGGATTGCATGGCCCAGGCGGGAAGGATGAGGGGCGTCTCGCCGGTGATCGCGCGGGGCACTGGACCGGGCCAGTCGCCGAAGGCATGGCGCTGGATGCCGTCCTGAATGGTCGTGGCCCCCGCCGCCTGAACTCCGGCGGCAATGAGGTTGTGCCATCCGTCCGCCTGCTTGGTCTTGCCTGCCCCGGCGACGACCAGCCAGACGCGGGCGCGGGTCATCGCGACGTAGAGGAGACGCAGACGCTCGGCCGCGTCACGCTCGGCCCGCGCGGCGCGTTCTTCGGCGATCAGGGCGGGGCTTTCCTCCTTTGCCACCTTCCAGACCGGCGGACCATCGGGCAGACGGTAAAGCTGGTCGCGGTCCTGCGGGCTGCGGTCACAGGTATCGGGCAGGATGACGATCTCGGCCTCCAGCCCCTTGGCGCCATGGACGGTCATCACCCGGATGCGGCTTCCCTCGCCGTCAAGCTGGCGCTTCACCTCGACCTCGTCGGTCTCCATCCAGGCGAGAAATCCGGTGAGGCTCGGGACCTCGGTCGCCTCGTAGGACAGCGCCTGAGACAGAAGTTCGTCGATCCCGTCCTCGGCCTCCGCCCCCAGCCGCCCGATCAGCTTGCGACGGCCGTCGTGGCGGTGAAGCACGCGCTCGATCAAGTCGTAGGGGCGCAGGAAATCGGCCTGACCGCGCATGTCGTTGAGGAAGGCTTTCGTCGCCTCATGGCCGGGACGGTCACGCAAGGCCTCCCACAGATAGCCCTTGCGGGGATGGGCCAGACGGAACAGGTCAGCCTCGGTCCAGCCGCAAAGGGGGGAGCGGAGGACGGCGGCGAGGGAAAGATCATCCTCGGGCGTGTCGAGGAAGGCGAGGAGCGCGGCCAGATCCTTGACCGCCAGTTCGCCGCCCAGCTTCAGCCGGTCAGCCCCGGCGATGGGCAGGTCCAGCGCCTTGCAGGCGCGGATGATCTCGCGGAACAGCTCTGACCGGCGCTGCACTAGGATCAGGAAATCGCCGTAGTGGATCGCCCGGACCGTGATGTTCCCATCCCTGGCCTGCGGGATTTGCTCGCCGCTTTCCACACGGTCGCGAATCCATTCGGCGATCCGCTTGGCCAGTTCCACGTTCGGGTCTTCCGGATGCGGGGTGTCGAGCGGTTCGAACCACGGCCCCGGTTCAGCCTTGTCCTCCTTTTCCAGCACTGGCCAGACATCGACGCGACCGGGCAGCGTAGCGTTGAAGGCAAGATGGTGCGAGCCGCCGCCAAGGGCCGTGTGCTGGTCGGGGGTGAAGGTTGCGTCGACCACTTTCAGCACGGCGGGGGACGAGCGGAAGGAATGCTCCAGCGCGCTTTCCGCAAGGCCCGGCCCACCCGCCAGACGGCTGCCGAAATGGCCGCGCATCTGGTCGAAGGCGGTGACGTCGGCGCCCTGGAACGAATAGATCGACTGCTTCTTGTCGCCCACGACGAACAGCGTCCGGTCGCGGCTGTTCGCGCCCTCGCCGGCGATCAGTTCGGCGGAGAGCGCCTCGATCAGCCGCCATTGCTCCGGGCTGGTGTCCTGCGCCTCGTCCACAAGGATATGGTCGATGCCGCCGTCCAGCCGGTACAGCACCCAGGCGGCCAGCGAGGGGTCGGTCAGAAGACCCTTGGCGCGGGTGATCAGGTCGTCGAAATCCAGATAGCCGCGCGCGGCCTTGCGGGTGGCGTAGTCCGGCAGGAAGACGGCGGCGAAATCGTGCAGCGCAAGGGTCTTCTCGGCGGCGGAGAGGGCGACACGTTTCGCCCGCGCGGCTTCGACCCTTGCCATCAGGTTGTTCAGCGGGTCGATCAGGTCGCCCAGCAGGGGCTGGACGGGCTTCGTGGGGAAGCTGCCGATCTTCGCGGCGTAGTGCTTGGACGGGTCCGCGCTGCCGCCCTTGCTCAGCAGGCAGTCCTCCAGCGCCATGAGGGTGGAGGAGTTGGGCGTCCGCAGGTCCAGCACCCGCAGGGTTTCGGCGGCCTTGGCGTCGGTCTTCGAGCCGCCCGCAAGGATGCTGACCACACCGGACATCCAGACTGCCTCGTCCCCGAAGAAGACGTCGGACAGGATGTCGCCCAGAGTGAACCCCACAGCCAAGCCAAAGAGCGGCCAGATTTCGGCGGCGGTCAGAGGGGTCTGGAACCCCGCCCGATGGCTGGCGATCTGTTCGACCAGCTTGCCGAAATCCTCGCCATTCTGCACTTCGGTCAGGCGGCGGACCACGGCGGCGCTGGGGCCATCGGCGATTTCCTCGACGATCTCGGCGCGCATCTGGCGGGCGGCGCGGTCGTCCATTTCGGTGAAACCGGGGGGCACGCCGGCCTCCAGCGGAAAGCGGCGCAGCAGGCTGGCGCAGAAGCTGTGGATGGTCTGGATGCGCAACCCGCCGGGGGCCTCGATGGCGCGGGCGAAAAGCTGTCGGGCGCGGGACAGACGGTCAGGGGGCAGCGCGCCCTCGCCCAGAGTGGCAAGCGTGTCGCGCAGGGCTGCCTCGGGCATCATCGCCCATTCGCCCAGCCGCTTGAACAGCCGGTTCTGCATCTCGGAGGCGGCGGCCTTGGTGTAGGTGAGGCAGAGGATGTGCTGCGGCTCCACCCCCGACAGCAAGAGCCGCGCCACCCGGTCGGTCAGCACGCGGGTCTTGCCGGATCCGGCATTGGCCGAAAGCCAGGTGTTGCGGGCAGGATCGGCGGCGGCGATCTGGCGGGTGGAGGCGTCGCTCATGCCAGATCCTCGGGCGCGGGGTCATCGGTCATGTCCCATTCACCGAAGCGTGACAGGTGGTCGTAATCGCTGGCATCCGTGACCTTCTCCAGCGCGCGGCGGGCGGTATAGCCCTGGCCGGGGCGGGCGTAGCTGGCCATCAGCCTGCCGAATTCGGCCCAGACCTCGGCCACTTCGCCCGGCTCCAGATCAGCCGTCTCGATGACCAGATCGGCCTTCAGCCCGACGAAGGAGAGCTTCGCCACCTCGGTCGGGTCCAGCCCCTTGAACCCGCCCCCTTCCGCCATCGCGGCGGTCAGGAACAGCTGCTTGTCGAAATGCTTCTGCTGCGCCTTGGTCGGCGGCGCGCCGGTCTTGTAGTCGATCAGGTACAGCCGCCCGTCTGCCAGAAGGTCGATCCGGTCGGGCTTGCCGGTCAGGGTGAAATCAAGACCGGGCAGCGCGACCGCCCCCTTCTCCTCGATCAGCACCGGCTCGCCGCCGGTCGCGGCGGAGAAGGCGAGGAAGGCATCCGCCGCCTTGGCGATGCGACTGTGCCAGATCGTGCGCGCCAGGGGCCAGGCCACCCGGTCGGCCAGCACCGCCTTGGTGATCGACAGCAGGCGCTCGCGCCCACCGCCACCGCTGCGGAGAAAGACCTCCAGGATCTCGTGCAGCACCGTGCCGCGCAGCCGGGGGTCGGCCACCGGACGCAGGGGGTCGAGCGGGCGCAGCTTCAGCACATGGCGCGCGTAGATCGCATAGGGGTCGCGCACCAGTGTCCTGATCTCGGTGACGGAGAGCTTCTTCGGGCGGGCCGCAACGGGGGGACGGGGCGAGGGGCGCGTGGCCGGGGCTGCTATGGGGGCGGCGTCGAAGGCCTGTGCCCTGCGCAGCCAGTCGCCGCCCCTTTCGCGCATCGCCTGCAGCGCCTCGGGGCCGCGCTTCTCCGGCAGGCCCGACATCAGGTTCACCAGCCGGTTCAGCCAGCGCGAGGGCACGGTTTCCGCCTCGGCCCCCCGCTTCGCCCGGCTGAGGACCACGCGCTTCGCGGCAACGGCCTGCTGGTAGTCATGCGCCGACAACCCGATCCGGCGTTCGGGCAGCAACAGTCCCGCCTCTTTCCGCATCGCGCGGTTCAGCCAGGGGTCGGGTGGCGGCTGGGCGGGCCAGGTGCCATCGTTCAGCCCGCCAAGCACCACCAGATCGGCCCCCTGCACCCGGCTTTCCAGCGTGCCCCAGATCATGATGCCGGGATGCACGCTTTCCGTCTCGCGCACCTCATGCCGGTTCAGCACACCCAGGAAGACGCCTGCGTAATCGGCTGGCGACATCTCGCCCCCGGCCCCGGCTTCGGCCTGCAATTCGGTCAGCGCCGTCAGCGCCTCTTCCCCCGCCGCCTTGTCCCACAGCACCCCGGTGCCGGTCTCGGCAAAGCCCCGCGCCAGAGCCTCGGTCAGCACCAGATGCATCGCGACGAAGTCTTCCAGCGAGAGGCGCGGGATGGTCTCGTGCCCGCAAAGCGTGGCTGCCACGATCCGCGCCCAATCGGCGGCACGGTCGTGAGTCTGGGTCTCGGCCCAGGTCTGCACGCTCTCCGCCGTCGGAAAGGCGGGGCCGTGACGGCGCAGGTGCAGCTCGAACTCGCGGGTCAGGATCAGATGCGGGCCGCGTCCGGGACCCGAGAAAGCAAGCGGGTGCTTCAACAGCGCCAGCAGCGCATCGCCGGTCAGCTTCTGGCCAAACAGCGCCGCCACCTGCCGCATCAGCCGACCGGGGGCGGACAGGGCCAGCGGTCGGCCCGCCGAATCGTCCGGGCGGATGCCCCAACGGTCCAGCGCGGCGGTGACGCGACGGGTCAGGTTGCGGTCGGGCGAGATCAGCGCGGCGCGGGTGCCGGTCTCGGCCGCCTCGCGCAGGATCAGGGCGATGGCGATGGCCTCGGCGCGTTCACCGGGCGCTTCGATCAGGGTCAGGGCGTCGGTGGCGGGCGGAAGGTCGGGCAGCTTTGGCCCCTCGGTCAGCCATTGGTCGGTGATCGGCGCGGGGCGAAGCGAGATCGAGATCAGCCGATTGCGCCCCGGATCGGGGAGCTGGCTGTCGGTCCAGCGCCGGATCGCGCCCGGCCCGCAGTCCAAGAGGTCCATCACTCGGCGGAAGCGGTATTG
>JAGPEG010000058.1 GCA_018057165.1 Tabrizicola sp. | reverse complement strand
GATCTGGGCGGTGTCGCTGTTCTTCCTGATGCTCACCGGGTTGCAGATCTTCAACGCCCATCCCAGCCTGCACATCGGCAAGGAAGCCGGGTTCCAATACGACAATGCCATTCTGGAAATCGACGCGACGCAGGACGGCGACAGCTTGCATGGCGTGACCCGCCTCTTCGGGTGGGAGTTCGATACGACCGGCTTTCTTGGCGTCTCGGGTGGTGAACCGCGGGCGATTCCGGCGGCCCTGACCATCCCCTCCTATCAAAGCCTCGCGACGGGTCGCGTGATCCATTTCTTCTTCGCCTGGACGCTGGTCGGGACATTGGCGTTCTGGCTGGCGGCCTCGGCCCTGAACGGCCATCTGCGCCAGTTGATCCCCACGCTTGCCGACCTGCGCGCCCTGCCCCGCGACATCGCCGACCACACCCGGCTGCGCTTTCAGCATAGCGCCCGCTACAGCGTGTTGCAGAAGCTCGCCTATGCCTCGGTCCTGTTTGTCGCCTTGCCGCTGATGATCCTGACCGGGCTCTCCATGTCGCCCGGTTTCAATGCCGCCGCACCCTGGCTGCTGGACCTGTTCCAGGGACGCCAGACCGCGCGGACGATCCACTTCCTGACCATGCTGGCGCTTCTGGGCTTCTTCGCCGTCCACATGGCGATGATCTTTCTCGCCGGCCCCCTGAACGAGATGCGGTCGATCCTGACCGGCTGGTATCGCACCGATGGAGACGACAATGCTTGACCGCCGCAAGCTCCTTCTGGGCGGGACCGCCCTCGCCCTGTCCGGCTGCAAGGTCTTTGACGGCGCCTCGGGCAGCGACATCCGCCTGCGCCAGCTTTTCGCCAGCCACGAGGGCCTGACCCGCAGCGCCCAGCGCGCGCTGATCGGCGACCGGCTTGCCCCCGAATTCACCGAAGCCGACATCCGGCAGGGCCAGCGCCCGAACGGGTCCACCGATCCGGTCGATGCAGCCTACCGCCAGATGGCGCAGACCGCTTTCAGCGACTATCGGCTGTCCGTCACCGGACTGGTCGAGGCCCCGCAAAGCCTGTCGCTGGCCGATCTCACCGCGCTTCCCTCGCGCAGCCAAATTACACGGCACGATTGCGTCGAGGGCTGGAGTTGCATCGCCAAATGGCAGGGCGTGCCCCTCGGCACGGTTCTGAGTGCAGCCAAGCCGAAACTGACCGCCCGCTACGCCGTCTTCCACTGCTTCGACGCCATCGAACGCAACCTCTCGGGCGAGGTGTTCTATTATGAAAGCATCGACCTGATCGACGCCTACCATCCGCAGACCATCCTTGCCTATGCGATGAATGGCGCGGCCCTGCCGGTGGCGAACGGGGCGCCCCTTCGGCTGCGGGTGGAGCGGCAGCTTGGCTACAAGATGGCGAAATATGTGCATACCATCGAGCTGACCGACAGCCTTGCGGCGCTGGGCTTCGGTAAAGGTAGCTACTGGGCCGACCGGGGCTATGAGTGGTATGCGGGGATCTAGACGAAACGCTCGTCGATGACTTCGTCACTCCTCGCTGCGGTGGCTCCCTCCGACGAGAAGACGAAGTCGCACGAGGAGGGTTCCCGCAGGATCAGCCCCAGGTCGGGTGGAACTTTCCCGCCGGGGACAAGGTGAAGATCTCGCAGCCCGTGGCCGTGACGCCGACCGAATGCTCGAACTGCGCCGAGAGCGACTTGTCGCGGGTGACGGCGGTCCAGTCGTCGGCCAGCACCTTCGTCTCGGGACGGCCAAGGTTCACCATCGGCTCGATGGTGAAGAACATGCCTTCCTCCAGCACCGGCCCCGACCCCGCGCGGCCATAGTGCAGCACGTTCGGCGGCGCGTGGAACACCCGGCCCAACCCGTGACCGCAGAAGTCGCGCACCACGGACATCCGCTGCGCTTCAACGTAGGATTGGATCGCAAACCCGATATCGCCGAAGGTGTTGCCCGGCTTCACCGCTGCAATCCCGCGCATCAGGCCTTCATGCGTGACCTCGATCAGCCGTTCGGCCTTGCGCGCCAGTTGCCCGGCCACATACATCCGGCTGGTGTCGCCATACCAGCCGTCGACAATCACCGTGACATCGACATTCAGGATGTCGCCGTCCACCAGCACCTTCGGCCCCGGAATCCCGTGGCAGACCACATGGTTCACGCTGATGCAGGAGGCGTGCTTGTAGCCCTTGTAGCCGACGGTTGCCGAAGTCACGCCCCGCCGCTCGATCTCGGCGGTGATGAAATCGTCGATTGCCCCGGTCGTCGCCCCCGGCACCACCAGCGGCGCCACCGCATCCAGAATTTCCGCCGCGACCCGCCCCGCCTTGCGCATGCCCGCGAAATCCGCATCCTCGTAGATGCGGATGCCGTCTTTCGTGATGCGCGCGCGAATGTCGTCCAAGGCCAGTCTCCTTGGCCCCTACATAAGTGCCTTGTGCGGAATTGGCCAGAGGCCGGGGTTTGAAACGGCAACGGCGCAGGGCTATACCCGGTCTTGTGACCGCCTGGAGAGTGACATGACCAACCCCACCGCCGCGATTCTGGTGATCGGCGACGAAATCCTCTCGGGTCGCACCCGCGATTCCAACCTGCATTTCCTGGCGGGTGAACTCACCCGGATCGGCATCACCCTTGGCGAGGCGCGCATCGTCGCCGACAGCCACCCCGAGATCGTCGCGGCGGTCCGTGCGCTCTCCGGCAAATACACCCATGTCTTCACCAGCGGCGGGATCGGTCCCACCCATGACGACATCACGGCAGATGCGGTCGCCGAAGCGATGGGCGCGAAGATCGGTCCCCGCGCCGATGCGATGGCCCTGTTGCAGGCGCATTACGACCGCTCCGGCCAGCCCTTCAACGCAGCCCGGCAGAGGATGGCGCGCATTCCCGACGGTGCCGCGCTGATCGACAACCCGGTTTCCACCGCGCCGGGCTTCACTCTTGGCAATGTGCATGTGATGGCCGGGGTGCCGAACATCTTTCAGGCCATGGTCGCCTCGGTCCTGCCGAAGCTGACCGGCGGTCCGCCGCTTCTGTCGCAATCCCTGCGCGTCGACCGGGGCGAGGGCGAGATCGCCGGACCCTTCGGCGCGCTTGCCGCCGAGTTTCCCGACCTGTCGATGGGCTCCTATCCCTTCATCCAGAACGGCGCGCATGGCAGCAATCTGGTGATCCGCGGCACTGATCCGGGGCGCCTGGCCGAGGCCATGGTCAAGCTCACCCGGCTTTTCGCATGACGCCGGATCTTCTTGCCGAGGTGATGGAGGCGACCTGGCCCGCCCTGAGCCGTCACCAGCTTGGCCCCTTCACCCTGCGCGATGGTGCAGGCGGCGGCAAACGTGTCTCGGCGGCCAGTTGCGACGGCCCCTTCACCGAGGCCGACCTCGCCGCCGTCGAAGCCGCGATGGCCCAGCCCCTGATGCTGATCCGCGAGGGCGACACCGCATTGGATGCCGCGCTCGACGCCCGCGGCTGGCGCATCATCGACCCCGTTGTCGCCTATGCGGCCCCGGTCACCGCGCTGATCGCCGAGCTTCCCGGCCTCACCGCCTTTCCGCACTGGCCGCCGCTGGAAATCGCCCGCTCGCTTTGGGCCGAGGGCGGCATCGGGCCCGCCCGGATCGCCGTGATGGATCGGGTCACGGGTGCGAAAGCCGCGCTTCTTGGTCGCACCGGCGACCGCCCCGCCGGGGTGGCCTTCGTCGCCTGCCACGGGGCCGAGGCGATGCTGCATGGGCTGGAGGTCGCGGGCAGCCAGCGTCGGCAGGGCCTGGGACGAAACCTCCTCCACGCCGCCGCGAACTGGGCCGCCGATCAGGGCGCCAGCCGGTTGTCGCTGGTCGTCACCCGGCAGAACACTGCCGCCCGCGCGCTCTATGCTCGCCTTGGGATGCAAGGTGTGGGACAGTATCACTACCGTTTGAAATGATCGCGGAAAGCGACCCCTGGCAGTGCCGAAGGCCATCTTCCTTTTCCCTCTCCTGGCCACTCTGGCCCAACCTGTCGCCGCGTTGACGCTGGACCTGCCCGCCAAGGTGCTGGGCGAGGAGAGCCGCAGCGAGATTCCCGGCAGCTACGCCCTGCCGACCGCCGCCTTTGACGGCAGTTCGGTGCCGTCGCGCCAGATGGAAGGGGCGCTGGACCAGCGGGCCTTCCGCCTTGACGCGCGCGGGATGACGACGCTTGCCCTCATCACCCCCCTGCGCGACCAGGTGCTTGCCGCGGGCTACGAGATCGTCTTCGAATGCGATGCCCGCGCCTGCGGGGGGTTCGACTTTCGCTTCCACACCGATGTGATGTCCGAGCCCGACATGCATGTCGACATGGGCGACTTCCGCTTCCTGTCCGCCCGGTCGGGGGACGAGGCGGTGTCGATCCTGGTCAGCCGCAGCGCGGGCGCGGGTTATGTCCAGATCACCCGCGTCTCGGATGCGCCCCTGCCGGTGACACAGGTCGAAACCCCCATCACGCTGGAGGATGAGGGCACCCCGCGCGCGGTGGGCGAAGCACAGCCGTCTTCGGCCATTGCTGCCTCTCTTGACGAGATCGGCTCGGCGGTGCTTGACGATCTGGTCTTCGCCAGTGGTGCCGCCACCCTGACCGATGGCGACTATCCCTCGCTTGCCGCCGTGGCCGCCTGGTTGCAGGCGAACCCGGACGGCACCATCGCGCTGGTCGGGCACACCGATGCTTCCGGCAGCCTTGCCGCCAACACCGCCCTGTCGGAACGCCGGGCCGAAGCCGTGGCCGAGGTTCTGATCGACCGCTTTGCCGTGGACCCCGCGCGGGTCGAGGCCAAGGGCGTGGGTTTCCTGGCCCCGCGTGCGACCAATCAGACCGAAGAGGGGCGACAGAAAAACAGACGGGTCGAAGTGATCGTCACTTCGACCCGTTGACCGGCCAAGGGTGAGGGACCCCGAACCGAAGTGGTCTGTCACCAGTTGTCGGGGCCCTTGTCGGTATAGCGCCGCGCCAGGAAATCAATGAAGGCCCGCACCTTGGGCTGGGTGAACCGCCCCGGCGGATAGACCGCGTAGATGCCCAAAATCTCGACCGGAAGGCCGGGAATGGCCTCTTCGACCAGCCCCTGCCGCATCGCATCCGCATACAGGAACGACGGCAGATAGGCGATCCCAAGGCCCGAGATCGCCGCGTTCAGCAGGCTTTGTCCGTCGTTCACCGTCAGCCAGCCGACCGAGCGGACCTGCCGCTTTTCACCCGAGGGCGCGGTGATCTTCCAGACATTGCCGTTGGCCTGGTTGGAATAATGCAGAAGCTTGTGGTCGTTCAGATCGTCGATCTTCTGCGGGCGGCCGAATTTCTGGAAATAGCCCGGCGCGCCGATCATCCGCTTCGTCGTCTCGGTCAGCTTGCGGGCGCGCAAGCTGGAATCCTCCAGCTCGCCGACCCGGATCGCCATGTCGAAGCCTTCGCTGATCAGCTCGACATAGCGGTTGTTCAGCACCATGTTCACGGTGATGTCGGGATATTCCAGCAGGAAATCCCCCAGGATCGGCGACAACAGGTTCACGCCGAAATCGGTCGCGACCGAAACCCGCAGCAGGCCCGACGGCGCCGATTGCATCGACGTCACCAGGGCGTCGGCCTCGCCTGCGTCATTCAGCACGCGGCGGGCGCGGTCGTAATAGGCCAGGCCGATTTCGGTCGGCGAGACGCGGCGGGTCGTGCGGTTCAGAAGCCGTGCCCCCAGCCGCGCTTCCAGGGCGGACACATGTTTCGAGACAGCGGACTTGGAAATCCCCATCTTCTTGGCTGCATCGGTGAAGCCGCCCTGGTCCACCACCGTGGCAAAGGCCTCCATCTCTGTCAGTCGATCCATATTGTCCTCTTCGGGAACAGACACGCCGCTTTTGTTGCACTCAGGTTTCACCGCGAAATCGGGCAGGAAGGTGGCGATCGAGCGGTTGATCCGGGGTATTGTGGGGGATCGTTCATGGCAGAGAAACGCTGCACCCTGCGGCTGGCTCGGCACCCTCCCGCCGAAAGGCCGGGAGTCTTTGCGCGGGGAAAGGCTTGCAGCACCGCCATAGGCGGGAAATCGTTCCAATATTTTGCAGAATCTGGCAGGTAGTCGCCGCCATTTTTCAGCTTTGCCGCTTGTGGGTGGAATGTCTTCCTTCCTCCGATTAGGTCGGTGCCGGGCCAGGGGAAACCCCCGCCCCGCAATCGTGGATAGAAAAAGGAGACTACCATGAAACGCATCGCACTCGTGCTTGCCCCGTTCGCCCTGGCTTCGGCCGCCCTCGCGCAGGCCACCCTGCCGGAGGTTGCGGACACCGATGGCAACGGCAGCTGGTCGCAGGTCGAGCTTCAGGCAGTCTGGACGGACCTGACCGAGGACACCTTCAAGGCCATCGACACCACCGCCGACGGTGCGGTCGATGCGACCGAGCTGCAGGCCGCGCTGGACGGCGGCGTGATCAAGGCGCCGGAAGCCGCCACCAACGGCTGACGCGAGGCCGCTCGCCCGCGACTTCGTCACCCCTCGCCGATGTTGCGAGGAGGGGACGAAGTCGAACGGCGAGGCCGCCCTAAAGCCGTGCCGCCAGGCGCGCCGCCTGATCAATGGCGCGCTTGGCATCCAGTTCCGCCGCCACATCCGCCCCGCCGATCAGGTGATGGTCGATGCCGCGACGCTCCAGCTCTGCCGACACCTCCCGTTCCGGCACTTGCCCGGCACACAGCACCACGGCATCGACCGCAAGCAGTTCCGGCTGATCGCGGTTCGGCCCGTGCGAAATCCACAAGCCTTCGGGCGTGATCCGCTCATAATTCACCCCGCCCTGCATCCTGACCCGCTTCATCGCCAGGTTCGCCCGGTGGATCCAGCCGGTCGTCTTGCCCAGATGCCGCCCCGGCTTTTCCGCCTTGCGCTGCAACAGATGCACCTCGCGCGCGGGGGGCAGCGGCTGCGGCCCTTCGGGTGCAAGCCCGCCGCGATCCTCCCAGGGGGCGCTGACCCCCCATTCCTGTCGCCAGAGATCCGCCACCAGCGTCGGGCTGACCCCCTCATGCACCAGCGTCTCGGCCACGTCGAAGCCGATCCCGCCCGCGCCGACCACCGCCACCCGGCGGCCCACCGCAGCCCCCTTCAGCACATCGACATAAGACAGCACCGTCGCCCCGTCCTCCACCGGAATCCCCGGATCGCGCGGGCTGACGCCGGTGGCGATCACCACCTCGTCGAAGCCGGCAAGATCCTCTGCCGTGGCCTTCTGCCCCAGCCGCAGCGTGATTCCCGGCGCGCGCAGCATCGCCCTGAACCAGTTGACCAGCCCATGAAATTCTTCCTTCCCCGGCACCTGCTTGGCCAGGTTCAGCTGCCCGCCAACCTCCGCCGCCTTGTCGAACAGCACCACCGAATGCCCCCGCCCCGCCGCGACAATGGCCGTCATCATCCCCGCCGGTCCGGCCCCCACCACCGCCACGCGCTTGGCCTGCTCGGCCGGGGCATAGTCCAACTCCGTTTCATGGCAGGCCCGCGGGTTCACCAGACACGAGGTCAGCTTGCCGCTGAACGTATGGTCCAGGCAGGCCTGATTGCAGGCGATGCAGGGCGCGATTTCCGCCGCCCGCCCCGACGCCGCCTTGGCGATGAACCCGGCATCCGCCAGCCAGGGCCGCGCCATCGACACCATGTCCGCAGCACCCGTCGCCAGCAGCCCTTCCGCCACCTCGGGCGTATTGATCCGGTTCGAGGTGATCACCGGAATCCCCACTTCCGGCCGCAGCCGCGCCGTCAGATGCGCGAAGCCCGCCCTGGGCACCGAGGTTGCAATCGTCGGCACCCGCGCCTCATGCCAGCCGATCCCGGTGTTCAGAACCGAGGCCCCCGCCGCCTCCACTGCTTTCGCCAGCTGCACGACCTCCTCCCAGGTCGACCCGTCCGGCACCAGGTCGATCAGCGAAATCCGGTAGACCAGCACCGCCCCCGGCCCCATCGCCGCCCGGACCCGGCGCACCACCTCCACCGGCAAACGCATCCGGTTCGCATAGGGCCCGCCCCAGCGGTCGGCGCGGCGATTGGTGTGGGTGACAAGGAACTGGTTCAGGAAATAGCCCTCCGACCCCATCACCTCGACCCCGTCATACCCCGCCTCCACCGCCCGCGCCGCCGCCGTGGCAATGTCCCTGATCTGCTGCTCGATCCCGTCTTCGTCCAGCTCGCGCGGAGCAAAGGGCGAAATCGGCGACTTGATCGCGGACGGCGCCACGCAATCCTTGCCATAGGCATAGCGCCCGGCATGCAGGATCTGCATCGCGATATGCCCGCCCTCGGCATGAACGGCATCCGTCACCCGCCGGTGGTTGGCGATGTCCGTGTCACTGAACAGCCCCGCCGCCCCCGGAAACACCCCGCCCTCGCGGTTCGGCGCCATGCCGCCCGTCACGATCAGCCCCGCCCCGCCCTTTGCCCGCGCTGCATAGAAGGCCGCGACCCGCCCCCAGTCGCCGGTCTCCTCCAGCCCCGTGTGCATCGAGCCCATCAGGCTGCGGTTCCTCAACCTCACCCCGGCAAGCGTGATCGGCGACAGAAGATGCGGATAGTCGGTCATGGCGGTCCCCCTTGCAGGTGTAGAATGGCGAAGCTTGCCCCGAACGTCACCCGGAACGCCGCGTCACGCGAGGCGCTTCGCCTCCCCCAGCCTGGGGACGGAGGGCCGCCGTCAAAGCACGACGACCTGTGCGGGGTCCAGCAGCCAGGGCGCAATGATCCCGCAGGTGTCGGCCAGCGGCAGCAGCGTTTCCGGCACCTCCATCCCGATCACCCGCCGCATGAACTCGGCCCGCGCGGCACAGCGCCGGGCCGCATTCGGATGCTTTCGTGCCAGCGCCGCGCGCAAGCCCTCGTCCGCGATCACATAGCCATCCTCCATCCGGGTCGAGCCCCACCGGACATGCGCCGGGATCACATCCATCTGCATCGCCATCCCCGAGGCGAGCGGGATGTCCGACCCCGGCAGGATCGGTGAGGACATCCATTCGTCCAGCCCGATCAGGTGGCCGGGGTTCAGGGCAATCCCGAACCTCTCGGGCAGCCGGTCGTCGATCATCGCCCAGACCGCCCCGCCGGTCACGCCGGGCCGCATCATCCCGCACCAGTTGGACATCGCACGGGCATAGGGAAAGACGAACTCCTCCAGATAGCCCGCAGCACTGGCGGGCAGGTCCGCCTCGCCCCGCGCCATCCAGCCCGCCCGGCAGATGTTCGACCCCCAATGCGCGATGTTGAAGCTGGCCGGAACGCCACGCCGGATGCGGTCGCCTGTCGGCCCCGACAGGCCCGGCGTTTCGCCCATCGCGAAGGTCAGATGGCAACCCAAAGGCAGCCCTCCGATCCGCGCCGCCTCGACCGCCGCGAAATCGGTCATTCCCTCCTGGAAGGCAAAGACCATCCGCTTCAGCGCGCTGGCGGCCATGTGGTTCGAAAACTCCAGCCGGGCAATGTCATCCTCCGTCACCCGCGCCCGCAGGCCGTGATGCGGATGCATGAACAGGGCCGTCGCATTCTCCACCCGCCCTGCCCGCTGGCGCAGGGGGTCGGCCAGGAACGCCGGAATGTCCAGTGCCAGGGCCGGGTCCGCCCCCGGCGGCAACTCTTCCGCGCCATACCACTTCCACCCCGCCGCTCCGACCTTCGCGCCTGCCGGGACCATGTCCTCCAGCCAGTCCCACAACCGCCGCGAGCCCCTCGGCTGGCTCGGCAGCGACAAGGATGCACACAGTCCCGTCCTGACCCGCCCCGCCGCGACCAGGGGTGAGACCAGCGTATAGGCCAGGCATTCGTTCCCCGCGATCAGCAGCGCATCGCCCTCGGTCACGATCAGCACCGCTTCCTCGAAGCGCGGATCGAACCCGGTCAGCCAGTGCAGGTTCGCCGCATGCTCACGGTCGCCATAGACGACCAGCGCCTGATACCCCGCCCCCGCCATCGCCGCCCGCACCGATGCCAGCCGCGCCTCCGCCTCCGCCAGCGCAAAGCCGGGCGGCAAGTCCGGCGTCCCGTTGTCCGGCCAGTCCAGGCGTTGCAATCTGGTCATTCCGATCCCCCCGGTTTTCCGCCAGGGATCGCCTTCCCCGGCAAGGCTCGTCCCTGACTTCGGCCCCCTCGCGCGGGCCCCCGAAGCAGAACGCCGCCGCGACGAGGCAAGCCCGAGACTGGCTATGAGCTTCCTTGCGAATCTCCTCGCCCCCTCTTATATCACCCCGCGAGAGGTTGGCGCGGGCAGGCGCCTCGCCAACCCGGTCAGGTCCGGAAGGAAGCAGCCGTAACGAGCCCCGCTTGGGTCGTTGTCCAGCCTCTCACCCAACCACCCCTCAAAGTCTTGATGTGCAAGAACCCCCTTGAACCCAAGGGTTTGGTGCCGTTTTCTGTGCCAGAATGAAGTCGGACATGGCGGGGCAGGTCCGACATCTCAAGGTCAAGGATGGCCGCCACTATGTCCGTATCGCCGTGCCGGCTGCGCTTCTGGAGCTTGCCGACCGTACGTTGTTGACCGCTCCGCTGGGCGGCGAACGGTGTGCTGCCCTAAAGATGCTGCCTGAACAGTGGCAGGTCTTCAGCGTCAGCTCGTTCTTATTGCATCTGGAGCGTCGGCTGAGGTCCGCTACGGCGCTGACGACATGCTCGCCGACGCCCAGGGCAACCTCGTCCACCGCCGGATTCACACTGGCGTCTAAGCGACACGGCTTCCCTGGACCCAAACTCCACGCACAGCTCCCGCGTCCCCGACCCTGGACACCCTGACGAGATCCGCTCTTGCCCCAAGCCGGATTGCCCCCCGGTCCGCCAGCCCAACGGCTTTCGCAGGAGCAGCGGTTACCGTCGAAATACCGCGGGAGATGTTGTCCCACAGATCCCCCAGCATCAGCGCAGCAGAAAGAAGCGACGACGGGACATAGTCGGACGGCACGATGTCCAGCAGGTCGGCCTCGGCCAGGTCGCGCGCGGCGACGTTGCCGGAGTGGCTTCCGCCGCGGATCAGGTTCGGCGCGCCCATCATCACCTTGATGCCGTGGTCGGTGCAGGCCTGTGCGGCCTCGACCGTGGTCGGGAACTCGGCGAAATGCGCGCCATGTTCGGCAGAGCGGGCGACATGGGCGGTCTCGGTGTCATCATGGCTGGCCAGCACTGCGCCGTAGCGGCGGGCGGCGGCAACGGCGGCGGCCTCATGGGTGGCGCCGTGCTGGGCCTTCAGCGCCTTCTGCGCCGCGACATGGGCCTCGAACTCGGTCTCGCTGATGCCGTGCTTGCCCATGACATACTTGCGCAGCTGCGTGAGGTCGCGGAATTGCCGCTCGCCTGGGGTGTGATCCATGAGACTGACGATGCCAATGCGGTCCTGGGGTCCGAACTTGTCCAGCTCCTCGACCAAGGTTTCAGAGCAGACCTCGGCGCGCAGGTGCAGGAAATGGCTGATCTTCAGCGACCCGTCCGCGCGCAGGCCGAGGATCTCGTCCGCCAGCACGCGCGCATATTCGCCGTAGTTCGCCTTGGCGTTCGAGACGACCGAGCCCACCCGCAACGCATCGAACACCGTGGTGATGCCGACGCTGGCCAGTTCGGCGTCATGCGCAATGATCGCGGCGGCATGGGGCCAGTCGACCTTGGGGCGCGGCTCGATGTGGCGTTCGAGGTTGTCGGTGTGCAGCTCGATCAGGCCCGGCATGACCAGGTCGCCCCCGCAATCTTCCGCCCCCAGAGGAACGGAGCTGCCCTGCGCGATGTCGGCAATCCGGCCGTCGACGATCCGGACCTGACCGCGCAGGGTTTCATCCGGCAGGACGAGGGTGGCATTGGCAAGGATGGTGTCGCGGGTCATGGAGTCCTCTTGGGTCTTGCGGTCTTCTTCGGGCTGGGCTCTCGTGACACCCGATCGTCACATGCATGTGACAAAACCGGGCTACCCAGCCGCGCATGGAACAGATGCAGCGCTATGCCGTCTATTACGCGCCGCGCGAGGGGGCCTTTGCCTTCCGGGCAAACGACTGGCTTGGCCGCGAGTTCGGCAACCCTTGCGACCTGCCGCAGCCCGTTCTGCCGGGGATTGGCGATCCGCGGGGCATCACGGCAGAGCCGCGCCGCTACGGGTTTCACGGCACGATCCGTGCGCCATTCCGCCCGGCCGAGGGCGTTGACGAGACGCACATCCGCGACACGGTGGCCGGGCTTGCCGCGCGGCTTGCGCCGGTCAGTTGCGCGGGTCTGCGGATCGAGGTGCTGCACGGCTTCGTCGCGCTCACGCCCCTGGGCTGCGAGGTGGCGCTGCTGGAGCTTGGCGCGGCGGTCGTGACGGGGACAGACCCCCTGCGCGCACCCCTGACCGAGGCCGAGATCGCGCGCCGGCGTCCCGACCGCCTGACCCCGCGCCAACGCGAGCTTCTGGACCGCTGGGGCTATCCGCATGTGATGGAAGAGTTCCGCTTCCACCTGACGCTGACCGACCGGCTGGAGCGGCCCGAGCCGATCCGCGCGGCGCTCGATGCCCACTTCGCCCCGGTCTTGCCGCGTCCCTTCGTGATCGAGGACCTGTGTCTCTTTGGCGAGGATGCCTCTGGCCGCTTCCATCTGATGCACCGCTACGCCCTTTCCGGCTGAAGGGCGGCGAGAAGGCGGGCGGTCCCGGTCTCGGGACTGGAGTCGTTGACGACGGTCTGGAAGCTGATCCCCCCGGGCATCTGGAAGGCGGCACGGGTAAGGCGCGCGCGGATGTCCTCGGCCGTTTCGCGCCCGCGGGCAGAGAGGCGCGCGGCGAGGACGATGTCGGGCGCGGTCACCAGGATGACGCGCAGCGCCGGGAGCAGGCGGAGCGCGTCTGGCAGGGCCGCACGGCTGCCGTTGAAGAGCACGTCGCCGGGGCCTGTAAGCTGGTCCTTCGGGAGGCCGTAGGACAGGCCATGCGCCACCCAGGACAGGGCGAAGTCGCCGCGCGCCTGGCGGTGGGCGAAGTCTTCTGGCGTGACGCCGTCGAACTCCTCGCCCCCGGCTTCGGTCGGGCGGGTGATGACGCGGCGGACGAGGCGCAGGTTGGGCCGGGAGGCCAGCGCCTCGCGGATCAGCGTGTCCTTGCCCGCGCCCGAGGGACCGACGACGGCGAAGATCATGCGGCGGCCTGCGGGGTGAAGCCGGTGACGTCGACCAGCCGGTCGCAGACGCGAGCGCGCGCCGCCTCGTCGTGGAAGATGCCCAGGATCGCGGCGCCGCACGCCTTGGCTTCCTCGATCAGCGACAGCACCACCTCGCGGTTGGCGGCGTCGAGGCTGGCGGTCGGCTCGTCCAGAAGGAGGGCCGTGTAGGCATGGGCGAAGCCCCGCGCGATGTTGACCCGCTGCTGTTCCCCGCCCGAGAAGGTGGTGGGCGACAGCGTCCAGAGCCGTTCGGGGATGTTGAGGCGGCGCAGAAGGTGGGCGGCTCGGTCGCGGGCCTGATCGGCCGGAGTGGCAAGGGCCAGGAGCGGCTCGGCCACCACCTCGAGCGTCGGCACGCGCGGCACGACGCGGACGAACTGGCTGACATAGCCAAGGGTATGGCGGCGCAGCGCGATGATCTGGCGCGGCTCGGCGGTGGCGACGTCAGTGTCGCCCACGATCAGGCGGCCCCCGGCGATGAGGTAGTTGCCATAGACCATGCGCATCAGCGTGGATTTCCCGGCGCCGGACTGGCCGGTCAGGCCCACGCATTCGCCCGGAGCCACGTTGAGGGACGCCCCGGCCATCACCGGGATCACCGCGCTGCCCTGGTTGTGCAGGGTGAAGGACTTGGACAGGGACTCGATGCGGATCATGGGGTCATACCTGCAGAACAGAGGAGACGAGAAGCTGGGTGTAGGCGTGCTGCGGGTCATCCAGGACCTGGTCGGTCAGCCCCTGTTCCACGACGCGGCCCGCTTTCATCACCATCAGCCGGTGGGCCAGAAGGCGGACGACGGCGAGGTCGTGCGTCACGATGACGACCGACAGGCCAAGGTCCCGCACCAGCCCGCGCGACAGATCCAGAAGCCGGGCCTGCACGCTGACATCGAGGCCCCCTGTGGGTTCGTCCATGAACACGAGCCGCGGCGAGGTCACGAGGTTGCGCGCGATCTGGAGCCGCTGCTGCATCCCGCCCGAGAAGGCCGAGGGCCGGTCATCCAGCCGGTCCGCCGCGATCTCGACCCGGCCCAGCCAGTCCACCGCCTTGCCGCGGATCTCGCCGTAGTGCCGCGCGCCCACGGCCATCAGGCGTTCGCCCACGTTGCCGCCGGCCGAGACCCCCATCCGCAGCCCGTCGCGCGGGTTCTGGTGGACATAGGCCCAGTCGGTGCGGGACAGGCGCCGCCGCTCGGTCTCGGACATCGCCAGCACGTCGCGGTCGGCATAGGCGATCCGCCCCAGATCGGCGCGCTGGTGGCCGGCCAGGCAGGACAGCAGAGTTGACTTGCCCGAGCCGCTTTCGCCGACGATGCCCAGGACCTCGCCCGGGTAGAGGTCGAAGGAGACATCCGCGCAGCCGATGCGGGGGCCATAGCGCTTGGTCAGGCCCTCGACCTTCAGAAGCGGCGTGGCGGCAATCGTGGTCTGGATCGTCATTGCGCGGCCTCCTGTGCCGGGGACAGGGGGCCGACGGCCTGCAAGGCCTTCGGGTCCGCGCCCAGCCGTCCCATGTGGCCGTCCTCGCGCCGTCCGACGCAGAAATCGGTGTCCGAGCAGACGAACATCCGGCCGCCCGCGTCGTCGGTGATCACCTCGTCGAGGTAGCTGTCCTTCGCCCCGCACAGGTCGCAGTCATGCGGCGCTTTCGAGGTCGCGAACGGGTGGTCATCGAAATCGAGGCTGACCGCCCCGGTCCACGGCGGCAGGGCATAGATCCGCTGCTCGCGGCCCGCGCCGAAGAGCTGGATCGCCGGACTGCCGGACAGTTTCGGGTTGTCGAATTTCGGGATGGGCGAGGGGTCCATCACATAGCGCCCCTCGACCTTCACCGGATAGGCGTAGGCGGTCGCGATCTGGCCGTGGCGGGCGATGTCCTCGTAGAGCTTGACGTGCATGAGCCCGTATTCCTCGAGCTCGTGCATCTTCCGCGTCTCGGTCTCGCGCGGTTCGAGGAAGCGCAGCGGTTCCGGGATCGGGACCTGGTAGACCAGGATCTGTCCCTCGGTCAGCGGGGTTTCCGGGATGCGGTGGCGGGTCTGGATGACGGTCGCCTCGGAGGTGGCCTCGGTCGTGGCGACGCCGGCGGTGCGCTGGAAGAAGCGGCGGATGGAGACGGCATTGGTGGTGTCGTCCGCGCCCTGGTCGATGACCTTGAGCCGGTCCTCGGGCACCAGGCAGGCCGCAGTGACCTGCACCCCGCCCGTGCCCCAGCCATAGGGCATCGGCATTTCGCGGCTGGCGAAGGGGACCTGGTAGCCTGGCACGGCGATCCCCTTCAGGATCGCGCGGCGGATCATCCGCTTGGTCTGTTCGTCCAGATAGGCGAAGTTGTAATCGTCCTCGGAACCAGCGTCACGCATGGGAATTGCCCCCGAAAGGAATGTGTATCATGGACGTCTCGACCATCGCCTGGATGTGTGTCGGCATCGCAGTCTTGGGCTTCGCGCCCCTGTGGTTCCGGCAGGTCATTCGGCGGCCTCGCGCATTGCCACGGCCTCGGCCCGCAGCTTGCGGACCAGTTCCAGCTCGGCCTGGAAGTCGACGTAGTGCGGCAGCTTGATATGTTCGAGAAAGCCGGTGGCCTGGATGTTGTCGCAGTGCATGAGGACGAATTCCTCGTCCTGCGCGGGCGCGCCGGTAAAGTCCTCGCCCAGCTCCTGCCAGCGGAGCGCGCGGTCAACGAGGCTCATCGCGATGGCCTTGCGTTCGGACTGGCCAAGCACCAGACCGTAGCCGCGGGTGAACTGCGGCGGCTCGGTCCGTGAGCCCTTGAACTGGTTCACCGTCTCGCATTCGGTCAGCTCGATCTCGCCGATCTCGACCGCGAAGCCAAGCTCGGGAATCTCGACCGCGACCGCGACGGTGCCGATGCGCAGCTCGCCCACGAAGGCATGGGTCCGCCCGTAGCCGCGCTGGGTGGAATAGGCCATCGAGAGGACGAAGCCCTCATCCCCGCGCGCGAGCGCCTGGAGGCGCAGCGTGCGGTCGGCAGGAAGCTCCATCGGCTCGCGCGTCAGATCGGGCGGCCAGGCGTCCGAAGGCTCGGCGGCCTCGATCAGGCCATCGCGGTTGAGGAAGCTGGTGACATGGGGGACGCGCGGCTCGGGTCCGGCG
>JAGPEG010000057.1 GCA_018057165.1 Tabrizicola sp. | reverse complement strand
TGTCCATCCCGGTGAACAGGCGATGCAGCCGCCAGAACCCGGCGCGGGCGCCGTAATCGTAGATCGATTCCATGTTCCAGTGGCGCTGGCCGGGCCAGGGCGCGGCCCCGGCGATGTCCGACAGGAAGGCCTCGGACTGGGCGTCGCCGTGCAGGATGTTGTTCTCGCCGCCCTCTTCGTAGTTGAGGACGATGGACACCGCGATCTTCGCGCCGCCGGGCCAGCGGGCATCCGGCGCGTTCGGGCCATGGCCACGGAAATCTCGGGGGTAGCGGTTTGCCGGTTCGGTCTTGGAGGGGATGGGCACGGGAGGTCTCCTTCACGGGGAAGACTACGGCAGAAACCAGAAGAGTATTTTCAGGATTTCACGAAAGGTCATATGTCGGCAAGGCCGGGTCGCGCGGGTCGCGAATTCGTGGTCTGATGCGGGCCAGGGCAACGGGAGGATCACGATGGGACGGCTGTCGACGCATGTGCTGGACACCGCGAAGGGCAAGCCTGCGGCAGGGGTGAAGATCATGCTGTACCGGATTTCCGGGCAGAGCCATCGCAAGGTGAAAGAGGTCGTCACCAATGCCGACGGTCGGACCGACGGGCCGCTGCTGGAAGGGGTGGCGCTGGAAGCGGGGATCTACGAGCTGGTCTTCTGCGCGGGCGACTATCTGCGGGGCACGGGCCAGGCAGGTGAAGGCATTCTTTTCCTTGACGAAATCCCGATCCGCTTCGGGGTGCCGGATGCAGGCCAGCACTACCATGTGCCGCTCCTGATCTCTCCTTTCGCCTATTCGACCTATCGGGGGTCCTAGGCGGGGTTTTTCCGCCGCGAAAAGGTCTTGAAAGCGTCACTTGCGCATTTCCCGTGACAGGGCTTATGTGACGGGGCAAATTTTCGGCTTCAAGGAGAACCGCATGTTTCGGATGAATAGCTATTTGGCCGCTCCGGCCCTCGCGCTTTTGATGTCGGGCACCGCCCATGCCGCGCTGACGGCGGACCAGGTCTGGCAATCCTGGAAGGACGCCGGCGCGCTGGTCGGGCTGACGGTTTCGGCGGCGACCGAGAACAACGCAGGCGGCGTGCTGACGCTGAACGGCGTGTCGATCGCGCCGGAAGGCGTGGCGGGTGTCACGATTTCCGACATGACCCTGACCGAACAGTCGGACGGCACCGTTGCCATCGCACCGGGCGCCGATATCGGCGTGGCGATGTCGGGCGATGCGGAAGGCTCGGTCAAGCTGACGCATGACGGGCTGACGATCACCGCCCGCGAGGCGGATGGCGGCATGGCCTATGACTATGCGGCGGCCAAGCTGGATGTGGTTTACGACACCAGCTATCCGGGCACGTCCTTTGACGGATCGGAAGCGCCGAAGGTTTCGGCCTCGGGCACTGTCGGTTTCAGCAACCTGGCGGGCACCTATTCCGACACCCCCGGCACCAACCGGACTTTCGGCCTGGACATCAAGGCCGATACCTTGGCCTACACCACGACCTCGGACGATCCGGGGATGGAGATGAAGCAGACCTCGACCAGCGAAACCGCTGGCATCGAGATGTCGATGGACTTCGCGCTGCCTTCGACCATCGCGCTGGCTTCTGTCGCCTCGGCGGCCGATTTCACCACCGCGCTGAACGAGGGGATGAGCTTCACGCTGACCACCAAGCAGGGCGACTCCAAGGGCACGATGAAGCAGGAAAGCGACTTCATGCCGATGGACCTGGTGATGGACGCGGGTGGCGGCGAAGGGACGGTGCTGTTCAACAAGGACACCTTCTCGATCAAGTCGCAGGCGGCGGGGCTGAACATCGAGGCGGGGCCGGGCATGATGCCGGTGCCGGTCAAGGTGACGGCCGGGCCGATGGAGTTCGACATGACCTCGCCGGTCATCGCGACGGAAGCGGCGGGCGATTACTCCTTTGTCCTGAAGCTTGCCGATTTCAGCCTGAACGAGGAAGCCTGGGCGATGTTCGACCCGCAGGCGGCGCTGCCGCGTGACGCGGCGCAGATCGCCATCGACATCTCGGGCAAGACCAAGATCGACCTGCCGGGCCTGATCACCGCCGAGGAAAGCGGCGTCCAGCCGCCGATCCCGGCGCCGGAAAGCCTGAACATCACCGAACTGGGCCTGAAGGTTGCGGGCGCGGCGCTGGCCGGGACCGGGGCTTTCACCTTCGACAACTCGATGGGCATCCCGATGCCGCTGGGTGAGGCGAACGTGACCGTGACCGGGGCGAATGCGCTGATCGACGGGCTGATCAAGGTCGGGATCATCTCGGAAGATGACGCGATGGGGGCCCGCATGATGATGGGCATGTTCATGGTGCCGGGTGCGAATGCCGACGAGCTGACCTCGAAGATCGAAGCCAAGGAAGGCATGCAGATCCTGGTGAACGGTCAGCCGCTGCCGATGTAAGGCGTTGCGGATTTGACTCGAGAAGGGCGGGGCTGCGGTCCCGCCCTTTTCATTGGTGCGCCTGAAGGCAGCCCTACGCGGCGCGGCGCAGGTCGTCGCGGATCTGGGCGGCCATGTAGTCGGTGAAGAGTTGCACCTTGGGGTCTTTCAGCCTGCGGTGCTGGCTGAGGGTCGAAAGCTGGATTGGCAGGGGCGGGGTGGCGGTGGCGACGGGGACCAGCGCCCCGGAGCGCAGGTGGTCGGCGACCTCGAACAGCGGTTTCAGCACGATGCCGCGACCGTCAAGCGCCCAGCCGGTCAGGACATCGCCGTCATCGGATTCAAAAGGGCCGGAGATTTCGAACCGGCGCGGGCCTTCGGGGGTTTGCAGCGTCCACTGGAATTCCTTCGCTCCGGGAAAGCGCAGGTTCAGGCAATCGTGCTTTTCGGCCAGAAGTGCGGCGCCGTCGGATGGCATCCCGCGCCGGGCGATATAGGGGGGGGCGGCGCAAAGGGTGCGGGGGCAATCGGCGACGGTGCGGACCTTGAGCGTGGAATCGTCCAGAATCCCGAGATGGAACGCCACGTCGATGCCTTCGGCAACCACGTCGATCCCCCGGTCGGACAGGCGCAGGCGGACGTCGATCTGGGGGTACAGGTCCTTGAAGGCGGGAACACGGGGGGCGATCAGGCGGCGACCGATGCCAAGGGGGGCGGCGACGAAGATCGTGCCGCGCGGGTTCTGCGTGACATCCATCACTGCGGCTTCGGCATCGTCGATGGCTTCCAGCACACGCCGCGCGCCGTCATAGAAGATGCGACCGTTTTCCGTGGGTTGCAGGCTGCGGGTGGTGCGCGAGAACAGGCGGACGCCAAGGTGCTTTTCAAGCTCGGAAATCCGGGCCGAGGCGACGGCGGGCGAGGTGCGCTGGTCGCGGGCGGCGGCGGACATGCTGCCCAGCTCATAGACACGGACGAACATGCGGATGTTGTTGACGTAAGACATTGTTCGGCACGGGTTGAAAGTGATGCGGGCTTTCTATGGATTAACAGAAAGGTGCCGGGCAGGATAGCGTTTCGGAAAACCGGGGCGAGGCGCGATGCCAAAGCGGAGGCGCAATCATGTATGACTGGGTGGTTCTGTGGGAATGGGTCGAGATCGCGGCGCGCTGGCTGCATGTGATCACCGCAATCGCCTGGATCGGATCAAGCTTCTATTTCATCGCGCTGGACCTTGGGCTGCACCGCGACCGCAATCTTGCCAGCGGCGCGGATGGCGAGGAATGGCAGGTCCATGGCGGCGGGTTCTACCATATCCAGAAATACCTGGTGGCACCGGCGTCGATGCCCGATCACCTGATCTGGTTCAAATGGGAAAGCTATGCGACCTGGATGTCGGGCTTTGCCATGCTGGTGCTGGTCTACTACCTGGGGGCCGAGCTGTTCCTGATCGACCCGCAGGTGATGGAGCTGACCGTCTGGCAGGCGGTGGCCATTTCGCTCGCCTCGCTGGCTTTTGGCTGGCTGGCTTACACCACGCTGTGCAAGGTCTTCGTGAATGCGAACCAGACGGTGCTGATGGTGGCGCTGTTCGGGGTGCTGGTGGCGATGTCGTGGTTCTACAGCCATGTGTTCAGCGGTCGGGCGGCGATGCTGCATCTCGGGGCCTTCACCGCGTCGATCATGTCGGGGAACGTGTTCTTCGTCATCATGCCGAACCAGCGGATCGTGGTGGCTGACCTGAAGGCGGGGCGGAAGCCCGATCCGAAATACGGCAAGATCGCCAAGCAGCGGTCGACCCACAACAACTACCTGACGCTGCCCGTCGTCTTCCTGATGCTGTCGAACCATTACCCGCTGATCTTCGCGACCGAGTGGAACTGGGTGATCGCGAGCCTTGTCTTCCTGATGGGGGTGACGATCCGCCACTGGTTCAACACCCGCCACGCGCGGACCGGCAACCCGCATTGGACCTGGGGTCTGACGGTGGTCCTGTTCCTGATCATCGCCTGGCTTTCGACCGCGCCGATGCGGATTGCCGAGGCTGAAGGAGCCGCGATGAACCGCGAGGCGCTGGTCTATGCCTCGGCCCCCGGCTTCGAGGAGGTGGTGGGGATCGTGCAGGGCCGGTGCAGCATGTGCCATGCGGCGGAACCGGGCTGGCAGGGGCTGCACTGGCCGCCGAAGGGCGTGGTGCTGGAGACGGACGCCGAGATCGCGCATGAGGCGCGGCGCATCTACCTGCAGGCGGGCGTGACCCACGCAATGCCGCCGGGCAACCTGAGCTTCATCGAACCGGAGGAGCGGGCGGCCATCGTGGAGTGGTTTCGCGGGGCGGGGGCGGAAGATCCGGTCTGAGGGACCAAGTTTCTAGAGCAAGAACCTTGTCAAAATCCTTGCTCAAGGATTTTGGGGCTCTTCGCGGCCGTCGCCGCGATCCAGTTCGTAGTGCCGCATCCACGGAAAGTCCGGCAGCCAGTCCTCGCGCCGGATCATCCAGAGCTCATAGGTCGGGCGGAACCGCGAAGGCTTGTCGAACGCGCCGAGGTTGATGCCGATCTCGTCATCGAAATGGGCAAAGACCTGTGAGCCGCAGGTCGGACAGAAGTGATTGCCCCGCCAGCTGCGGGTTTCGCCGGTCACGGTAACGGCAGTTTCCGGGAAGATCGCCGAGGCGTGGAACAGGGCACCCTGCCGCTTCCGGCAGTCAAGGCAATGGCAAACCCCGACCCTGTAAGGCTGGCCCGTTGCCGCGATCCGGACAGCCCCACAGATACAGCCGCCGGTGACAGTGTCCATCCTTGCCTCCCCTGCTAGTCGCCCAGCTTGGCGTGAACCTCGTCGAGGTCAACCGGGCCTTTCGGCAGCTTGTTCCCCGGATTGTCGAAATCATAGCGGAAAAGCTGGAAGTCGCGTTTGTAGATTTCCCACATCAGATGCATCGAAAGATCGTCGAAATAGGCCTCGACCGGATGGGCGCGCTTCGGCCCGTGGCCTTCGCTTTCGTTGAAGCGGGGAATCTTTGCCAGATCGACCGGGTGTTTGACCTGGATATTGTCCAGCACCACCTGCATGCCGGGATTGAAATCCTCGGTGAACATGATCTGGTTGTAGCGCCCGCCATTGGCGATGAAGGTCGAGACATGCCCCGCCATGGCGGACCAGTGGATGTCAGGCTCCATCGGTTTCTTCCAGCGGATCGTGTCGCGGGCGAACAGAAGGAAGCGGCGGAAGCTGGCGATCTGGTCGAATTCCTGCCTGCCGTCGTCGCCCCCCACCTCGATCCCGTATTTCTGCACCAGCAGCGGCACCAGGTTGCCGCGATAGCGTTTGCCATTTCTCTGGATGCCGCAGATCTTGTCGAAGAAGGAAGAGAGGATCCGGGTATAGGGATTGCGGACACAGGTGAAGGCATAGGTCTGGCGGGCCCGCACGCTGCGTTCGATCACCGGCTGGCTGGGCTCCAGCGCCCATTTGTGCAGGCCCGTGGTCGCGTCGTGGATGTCGCCGTCGAAGAACTGGCCGTGGTCGGAGTAGTACATGATCTGCCCGATGGTCGAGCAGGCACATTTCGGCACCACCCGGTAGACGACGCTTTCGCTTTCGGTCATCCAAGTTCCGGGAAAACCCATTCCAGACTACCCTCCCTTACCAAATGTCACCGTTTGAAGTGTTATCTCGGATTGAGGCAATCAAGCAGACATATTCGGGCTTTTCAAGGAACTATGGCCCAGTTTAGGGAAGCACTGTCGACCTGGGACTGGTAGACTGACCAAGCATGACGCAGATCGCCTTCATCCTTCTCTGCCACAAGGACCCGGATGGGGTCATCGCCCAGACCCTGCGGCTGACGGCGGCGGGGGATTGCGTCGCGATCCATTTCGATGGCCGCGCGGCCACTGCCGATTTTAACCGCATCCGCGCGGCGCTGGCCGGGAACCGCCAGGTGACTTTCACGCGACGGCGCATCAGATGCGGCTGGGGCGAGTGGAGCCTGGTCGCCGCCACGCTGGAGGGCCTGAAGGCGGCTGTGGAGGCGTTTCCGGGGGCGACGCATGTCTACATGCTCTCGGGCGACTGCATGCCGATCAAGACGGCGGAATATATCCGCGGCCGGCTGGAGCGCGAGGATGTGGATTATATCGAAAGCTTCGACTTCTTCGGGTCGGACTGGATCAAGACCGGGATCAAGGAGGAACGCCTGATCTACCGGCACTGGTTCAACGAGCGCAAGCGCAAGGCGCTGTTCTACCGCTCGATGGCGTGGCAGAAGCACTTCGGCCTGGCGCGCAAGCTGCCCGAGGATCTTGGCATCCGCATCGGCAGCCAGTGGTGGTGCCTGCGCCGCCGCACGGTCGAGGCGGTGCTGGACTTCGTGGCGAAGCGCCGGGATGTCACCCGCTTCTTCGCGACGACCTGGATTCCGGACGAGACCTTCTTCCAGACACTTGTCGCGCATCTGGTGCCGGACCGCGAAATCCGCTCGCGGACGCTGACCTTCCTGATGTTCACCGATTACGGGATGCCGGTGACGTTCTACGACGACCACCATGACCTGCTGCTTTCGCAGGAATATCTCTTCGCCCGCAAGATCAGCCCGGATGCGGCGGCACTGAAGGACCGGCTGGGCACGCTTTATGCCGAGACCGGGCGGCAGTTCACCCTTTCGGATGAAGGGCGACGGCAGTTCGCCTATGTCACCTCCCGCGGGCGCGAGGGACGGCGCTTTGCACAGCGATTCTGGGAGGCGGAGACGAGCCTTGGTCGCAGCCGCACGCTGATGGTGGTGGCCTGCAAGAAATGGCATGTGGCCAAGCGCCTGGTTGACCGGGTGCGCGGGGTGACGCAGATTCCGGCGGTGGATTACCTGTTCAACGAAGAAGCGGCGGCGCTGCCGGATCTGGGTGGCATCCAGAGTTCCATCGCAAAGCGGATGCGGCACCGCCGCGCGCTGGTGCGGATGCTGTTCGAGCATTGGCGGACCGACCGGCTGATCCTGTGCGTCGATCCGGGCAGCATCGAGCTGATCCAGGACTTCCGCCATGACCGCTCGCGCCTGCGGGTGCTGGAGATCGACTGCGAATTCACCGATGATTACCTTGTGGGCCATGCCCGCCGGGTCGGGCTTGCCGGGGCCGAGACGCCGGTGGCGGCGATGCAGAAGCTGTTGCCGACGATCCGCTATGACGTGAAGTTCGAAAGCGACCGGCTGCGCGATCTGGACCTTGCGGGCCATTTCCGCATCCGCCAGGGGGCAAGCGCAGAGGAGAATGCCGAGGCGCTGGCCGCCTTCCTGGACATCCCGGCCGAGATGGCCCGCGAGATTGCCGCAACCGACTATCTATTCGTGGATTGAGTGACATGAGCTGGACCTATGACCCGACCAACATCTTCGCCCGCATCCTGCGGGGGGAAATCCCGAACAAGACGGTGATGGAGACGCCGCACACGCTGGTCTTCCACGACATCCATCCCCAGGCCCCGGTGCATGTGCTGGCGATCCCGAAGGGGGCCTATGTGTCCTTCGACCATTTCGCGGCCGAGGCGCCGGAGGCGGAGCTGGTCGACTTTCACCGCACGGTCGCCAAGGTCTGCGCGATCCTGGGCCTGACCGGCGACGAGGGCTTCCGCGCGATCACCAATGCGGGGGCGCATGGGATGCAGGAAGTGCCGCATTATCACATGCATATCCTGGGCGGGCGGAGCCTGGGCCGGATGCTGGAGCGCGGCTGAACCCGCAAGCTTCGGGTCGCTTCCGAGCGGTCCGGCGGGCATCGTCCGGCAAAAAGCGGAGGATGAGATGCGATATGTGGCGATACCGACCCCGGTGGTCCGGGCCTTGCAGGCGGGTGGTGTGGACGCGAACGGCCAGGTGCCGGAGCGGCAGCGTGCAGAGGGCGGTGGCAACCCCTGTCGGCACTGTTTGAAGATGATCCCCGAGGGCGCAGAGATGCTGGTGCTGGCGCACCGCCCGTTCCCGGCACCGCAGCCCTATGCCGAGGTGGGGCCGATCTTCCTCTGCGCGGAGCCTTGCGAGGCCGGGGGCGGCGGGGCGCGGCCCGAGATGCTGGCCTCGCCCGATTACATCGTCCGGGGCTATGGGGCGGATGACCGGATCGTCTATGGCACCGGGGGCGTGGTGGCGACCGGGGCGATCCCGGCGCGGGCTGCGGCGTTGTTCGGCGACGCGCGGGTGGCTTATGTCCATGTGCGCTCGGCCCGGAACAACTGCTATCAATGCCGGATCGACCGCCAGGGTTAGGACGGCTTTCAAAATGAGCGGCTGGTCGCCGCAAGGCTTTTCTCCCGGTTTCGCGCGGAAGAGCGCGAAGCCGGGGCCGTGCCTCCGGCGGGGATATTTGATGCCAGGTGAAAGCGCCTGGGTCAGGTTTGCGGCTGGGCGGCGTCCCAGGCCTTCAGCCAGCGTTTCGGGGCGGCGTCGCGCCACTGCCGGATCAGGCGCGCCTTGGCCCAGCCGGGGTCGAGGCGTCCGGCGCGGACCAGGATCAGCCCGTGCGGGGTGTAGTGCGGGTGCAGAAAGAAGGTCTCGGGATCAGCTTCCAGCAGCATCTCGCGTTCCTCGGGCGACGCCTTGAACGGCGCCCCGTCGGTCAGCGCGGCCCAGTAGCACCACATCCTGCCATGCGCTTTCAGAACCTCATGGCCCCAGGGATGGGCCAGCGTCACCTCGGGCAGGTTCAGGCCCAGGGCGAGGGATTTGAGCTGGGGCCAGGTGGAGATCAATGCGCTTCGGCCCAGTTCTTGCCCGTCCCGGCCTCCACCGCCAGATGGACGTTCAGGGATACGGCGGGGGAGGAGGCGGTTTCCATCACCTCTTTCGCGATCGGGATCAGGCGGTCGGCATCGGCCTCGGCGACTTCGAAGAGCAGTTCGTCGTGGACTTGCAGCAGCATCTTCGCATCCAGCCCGGCAATGGCCTTGGGCATGCGGATCATCGCGCGGCGGATCACGTCGGCGGCGGTGCCCTGGATCGGCGCGTTGATCGCGGCGCGTTTGGCGAAGCCTGCGCCGGGACCCTTGGCGTTGATCTCGGGGGTGTTGATGCGGCGGCCGAACAGGGTCTGCACGAAGCCGTTCGTTTGCGCGAACTTCACCGTGTCGGTCATGTAGCCCCGGATGCCGGGGAAACGCTCGAAATAGCGGTCGATGAAGCCCTGCGCCTCGGCGCGCGGAATCCGCAGGTTGCGGGCGAGGCCGAAGCCGGAAATCCCGTAGATCACCCCGAAGTTGATCGCCTTGGCCTTGCGGCGGATGTCGGGGGTCATCTGGTCGAGGGGGACGTTGAACATCTCGGAGGCCGTCAGGGCATGGATGTCGATCCCGTCCTCGAAGGCTTTCCGAAGTTCGGGAATGTCGGCGATGTGGGAAAGGATGCGCAGCTCGATCTGGGAATAGTCGAGCGACACGAGGATGCGGCCTTTCGGGGCCACGAAAGCTTCGCGGATGCGGCGGCCTTCCTCGGTGCGGACCGGGATGTTCTGCAGGTTCGGGTCGGTGGAGGCGAGCCGCCCGGTGTTGGCCCCGGCGATGGAATACGAGGTGTGGACGCGGCCCGTGTCGGGGTTGATCGCCAGTTGCAGGGCGTCGGTATAGGTGGATTTCAGCTTGGCGATCTGGCGCCAGTCGAGGACACGGGCCGCCAGTTGCGCACCCTGCGGGTGGCTGTCCTCCAGCGTGGTGATGTCTTCCAGAATGTCGGCGCCGGTGCCGTAGGCCCCGGTCTTGCCCTTCTCGCCACCGGGGATGCCCAGGCGGTCGAAGAGGATCTCGCCGAGTTGCTTCGGCGAGCCGACGTTGAACTTCTCACCGGCGATGGACTGGATTTCCTCTTCCAGCTGCACCAGCTTTTGCGCGAAGACGTTTGACATGCCGCGCAGCGTGTCGCGGTCAACCTGGATGCCCGTCATCTCCATGTCGGCGAGGACCGGGACCAGCGGGCGTTCCAGGGTTTCGTAGACGGTTGTCACCTTCGCCCGGTGCAGGCGGGGCTTGAAGGTCTGCCAGAGGCGGAGGGTCACATCGGCATCTTCGGCGGCGTATTTCACCGCTTCGTCAATCGCGACCTTGTCGAAGGTGATCTGGCTTTTGCCGGAGCCGAGGAGCGATTTGATCGGGATCGGGCTGTGGCCGAGGTAGCGGTCGGAAAGTTCGTCCATGCCGTGATTGTGCAGGCCTGCGTGCATGGCATAGGACATCAGCATCGTGTCATCGAAGGGGGTGATCCGCACCCCGAGGCGGGCGAAGATCTTCCAGTCGTATTTCATGTTCTGGCCGATCTTCAGGATGGCCGGGTCTTCGAGGACGGGTTTCAGGGCCTTGATCGTTTCGGCCAGGTCCAACTGGCCTTCGGCGGGCTTGGCGGCCCCGAAGAGATCACCGCCGCCGGTGGTGTGGCCAAGCGGGATATAGGCGGCCTTGCCTGCCTCGACGCTGAGGGAGATGCCGACGAGATCGGCCTGCATCTCGTCAAGGCTGGTGGTTTCGGTATCCACGGCGACATGGCCCACGTCGCGGATGTGCTGGGTCCAGCGGGCCAGCGCCGCCATGTCGCGGATGCAGTCGTAGGCGGCAGGGTCGAAGGCAGGCTGTTCTTCCGGCGCCTGTGGCTGCTCCTCGCTGGGGGCCGAGACGGTAAGCTGGGAGGTTTCAGGAAGCGCGGGGGCGGTGATGCCAAGCTTGTCGGCGACGCGCTTGGTCAGGGTGCGGAATTCCATCCTGGTGAGGAAGTCCATGATGGTCTGCGGCTCCGGCAGGCGGATTTCCAGCTCGCCCAAGGTCACGTCCAGCGGGGTATCCGCCTTCAGCGTCACCAGCTCGCGGCTGATGCGGATCTTCTCGGCATTCTCCACCAGCGCCTCGCGGCGTTTGGGTTGCTTGATTTCGCCGACGCGGGCCAGAAGCGTGTCGAGGTCGCCGTATTCGTTGATCAAAAGGGCGGCGGTCTTGAGGCCGATGCCGGGCGCGCCGGGCACGTTGTCGACCGAGTCTCCGGCCAGCGACTGCACGTCGATCACCCGGTCGGGGCCGACGCCGAATTTCTCCATCACCTCGTCGGGGCCGATCACGCGGGCCTTCATCGGGTCGAACATGTCCACGCCGGGGCGGATCAGCTGCATCAGGTCCTTGTCGGAGGAGATGATGGTGCAGGAGCCCCCCGCCGCCACGGCCTCACGCGCCAGGGTGGCGATGATGTCGTCGGCCTCATAGCCTTCGGTTTCCAGGCAGGCGACGTTGAAGGCGCGGGTCGCCTCGCGGGTCAGGGGGAATTGCGGGCGCAGGTCCTCGGGCAGCTCGGGGCGGTTGGCCTTGTATTCGGGGTAAAGCGCGTTGCGGAAGGTGGTGGCGGAATGGTCGAAGATCACGGCGAGGTGGGTTGCGGCCTTGCCGTTCGAGGTGGCGCGGCTGAGTTCGTTCCACAGGATGTTGCAGAACCCCGCGACGGCGCCGACCGGCAGGCCGTCGGACTTGCGGGTCAGGGGCGGCAGCGCGTGATAGGCGCGGAAGATATAGGCCGAGCCGTCGATGAGGTGCAGGTGGTGGCCCTTGCCGAAGGTCATGGTCGTCTCCCGTGCTTGGGTGAGTATTGGCAGAAAGGCCGGGCGGGGGCTACCCGGTTTGGCCCGGAAGATGGCGGTTGAGCGAGAGGGTGACGGACCAGTTGGCCGGGGTCCAGAGGCCGAAGGGGATGCCCGAGGCGCGCAGGGTTTCGCCCAGCCAGACGTTGCAGGTTCTGAACAGGTTGAAATGGCCATGGGCGGGGAAGAAGGCGTCGGTGCCGGTCAGGCCGGGGTGGGGGAGCTTCGTTTCGCTGGCGAAGGCGGCGCTGGTCCGGGTGAGAAGCGCCTGGAACTGCGCCTCGGACAGCGGAAGGAAGCGCAGGTTTTCCAGGGGCGGCAGGGGGCCGAGGGCGTCGAGCCGGATCACGGCATCGTCGCCGGTCGCGGCGGTCAGGACGGCGCTGGCGGTGATGTCGGCATAGGTCCCGGCACTGGTGTAGAAGGCAGCGGAGCCCCAGCCGAGGAGGAGCCACCGGGCGTCAGGGTGGGTCAGCGGAACCCCCGCCGCTTCGGCAAAGGCAAAGCGGGCGCGGGTCTCGGGCGTCAGGGGGAAGAGGATGTCGGTGTGGATCGGGCCTTGCAGCAGGCCGATCTGTCGGGTGAGCGGGCCGGAGAGGTCGGGCCCCGGTCCTTGGATCAGCGGCAGGAGAACCGAGGCCAGAAGGTAGAGGACCGGCAGGGCCAGCAGCAGAAGGGCAAGGCGAAGGGCGCGGCGCATGGGAAACCGGGGGTTGCATTGGCGGCGATGCTGGCATGGGATGGTGCCGGACGCCAAGGTCGGGAGGACCGGATGCGGAAGCTCGGGTTTGCGGCCCTTGGGTTGGTTCTGGGGGTGGTTGTCGCACTGGTGCTGGCTCTGCCGCAACCCGTGGCGTCGAGGGTTATTGACACGCAAGGGCTGCAGCTGATGGGCGTCCTGTTCGTCGCGGTCCCGGTCGGTGCGGTGCTGGGCGCGGTGCTGGGGCTTCTGGTGGAGCGCGTCACGCGGCGCTAGGGGCTTGACGATGGCGGCACGGCGGCGCATCGTCCCGGCTATGCTGCACCTGATGATCCCTGTCTCGTTTTATTGGACCTGCGCCACATAGGCGGCAGGGCAGCGTTTCACCACCGAAACCAACCCCGACAAGCCGCCCCGCGAGGGTCAGGCCGACAGGTTGACAAGGTTCCCCTCGCCGGGCCTCCCCAGCGAAGGAAACCGAAGATGTCTACCCCGAACACATCCCCTGTCACCACCCGGCTGGCCACGCCGGAAGACCTGCCCGAGGTCCACCGCATGCTGATCGCGCTGGCCGCGCAGGCTGGTGCGCCCGCGACGATCACCCCGCGCGTGCTGTCCCGGATCGCGCTGGAGGGCCGGGCGGCCCGTCTGCTGGTCGCGCTCCGCCCTGACAGCCCGCAGCGGCATCCGGTGGGCTATGTGCTGCTTCTGATGGGGCGCAACATGGTGGCCGGGGCGGACTGGGGCGTGGTCGAGCAACTTTTCGTGCAGGAACCTGATCGCAAGCGCGGGATAGGGCAGGCGCTGCTTGCCGCCGCGCGGGATCAGGCGACCAGGGCGGGATGCGAGGGGGTGACGGTCAGCACGCGGCCCGAGACGGCCGGGTCGGCACTGGCCTGGCGGGCGCTGGGGCTGGACATGCCGGAGGCCGAGCCGCGCTTTGCGGCCGAATGATCAGTGCCCCGTCGTCAATGATCGTCGTGGGCGTGGTCGCGGTCGATGACGTAGCGCTTGTCGCAATAGCCGCAGTCGACAAAGCCGGTGTCCGCCGGGATCGACAGCCAGACGCGGGGGTGGCCAAGCGCGCCCTCGCCGCCATCGCAGGCGACTTTCCAGTGGGTGACGGTCTGGGTTTCCGGGGCGTCGATGGGCATGGCTCGGGGTCCTGTTCTGTCCGCATCGTCTTTTAGCGGGCGAGGGGGCGGGGGCACAAGGGGATTGGCCTATCCCCCGATCAGCGTCCCGCGCGATTTCATCGCGGTCAGCCAGCCGAGGCCCTGCGCGGTGCCCTTCGCCGGGCGGTATTCGCCGGAAATCCAGACCGGAGGGCCTTCGGCGTCGATGGCATCGCAGAGGTCGGGCAGCGAGAAGCCCCCGCCGCCGGGTTCGTTCCGCGCCGGGAAGCCCGCGATCTGGACATGGTTGATCCGGCCCCGGTGGTCGGCCCAGACCGCGCCCGCATCGCCATGCAGGCGGGCGGCGTGCCAGAGGTCGAACTGCAGGCCGATCCGGGGGCTGGCGAGGTCATCGACGATCCGGGCCGCCTGGTCGTAGTCGTTCAGGAAATAGCCCGGCATGTCGTCGGGGTTCAGTGGTTCCAGCGAAAGCGTCAGCTCCGGCGCCTCGGCCAGCGCCCAGGTCAGGTTCTCGACATAGCACTGTTCCGCCTGCGGGCCTTTGGCGACGCCCGCCATGACATGCACCCGGTCCGCCTTCAGCCGGGTCGCGTAATCCGCCGCGCGCAGGAAGCTGTCGCGAAAGCGCAGCTCCATCCCCGGCACGGCGGCGAAGCCCCGGTCGCCGGAGGCCCAGTCGCCGGGGGGCGTGTTGATCAGCGCAACAGGGATCCCGTTCAGCGCGCGCTCCCAGTCGGCCATCGGCTGATCGTAGGGGAACAGCACTTCGACCCCGTCGAAACCGCAGCGCGCCGCCCAGTCGGGGCGGTCAAGCATAGGGACCTCGGTGAAGAGATAGGTCAGGTTGGCTGCGAAACGGGGCATTTCAGATCAGGGCAATTCCGACGAGGGGATCACCGGGAAGAACTGCCCCGAGGACCAGAGTCCGAACCACTTATGCCCGTCATGGTCCGCATGGCAACCCAGATCGATCAGCCGGTAGAAGGATTTCCGGTCGATCAGCGCCCAGAGATTGCTGCGGATCAGAAGATAGGGCGAGGGCTCGCCGGTTTCCGGGTCGCGCTCCACCCGCAGGGGATGGTCGGGGCCAAGCACCGCCACGTCCTCGGTCTTGGTGGTGAAGGTCAGCGTCTGGTCCCGCCCCGCGCCGGTCGCATCGAAGTCCACGGCGAGGAGAGGGGCGTCGTCCACCCTGATCCCGACCTTCTCGACCGGGGTGACGAGAAAATAGGCCTCGCCCTCGCGCTTCAGGATCGAGGAGAAGAGTTTCACCAGTGGCGCGCGGCCGATGGGGGTGCCAAGGTAGAACCAGGTGCCGTCGCGCGCGATGCGCATGTCGAGGTCGCCGCAGAACGGCGGGTTCCACAGATGCACCGGCGGCGGGCCCTTGCGGGTGGCGGCCTTGGCGGCGGCGGCAAGGGTGTCGGCGGAGGGTTTGGTCATGGGGGCAATGTAATGGCCTTCGGCGCAGGTGCAACGGTCTGCGAGGCAGGGGGTTCCGGTCGGGCAGGGGCCAAATTTCTCAAGTAGGAAATTTGTTAAAATCCTTGCTTAAGGATTTTGGGTCCCGGCGTGCGACCGAAGTCTCACGATCATTTGTGTCAAGTCGCCTTTTGCCATTTGTGCCCGCCGGGATAACTCGCTTAATTGGCGGGAACAGACCCTGAAGGGAGCATTTGGCATGGCCGATACCAAGGCGCTTGTCGCGGAAATCGAAGCGCTGGGCGCGACGTTGGGGGAGGCGAAGGCCTCGATCAACCGCCGCTTCATCGGGCAGGAAAAGGTGGTGGACCTTGTGCTGGCCAGCATGCTCTGCGGTGGACACGCGCTGCTGGTCGGCCTGCCGGGCCTGGGCAAGACCCGGCTGGTGGACACGCTGGGCACGGTGATGGGGCTGAAGGCCAACCGCATCCAGTTCACGCCCGACCTGATGCCCGCCGACATCCTGGGCTCCGAGGTGCTGGAAACTGCCAAGGATGGCGGTCGTGCCTTCCGCTTTGTCGAAGGGCCGATCTTCTGCCAGCTTCTGATGGCGGACGAGATCAACCGGGCCTCGCCCCGGACCCAATCCGCGCTGTTGCAGGCGATGCAGGAAAAGGAAGTGACCATCGCGGGCCAGCACCGGCCCCTGGGCCGTCCTTTCCATGTGCTTGCCACCCAGAACCCGATCGAGCAGGAGGGCACCTATCCCTTGCCCGAGGCGCAGCTTGACCGCTTCCTGGTGCAGGTCGATGTGGATTACCCCACCCGCCAGACCGAGCGTGACATCCTGATCGCCACCACCGGGGCCGAGGAGACCGAGGCGCATCAGGTCTTCACCGCCGAGGGGCTGGTCGGCGCGCAATCGGTGATCCGGCGGATGCCGGTCGGCGAGACGGTGGTGGAGGCGATCCTTGACCTGGTGCGGGCCTGCCGTCCGGGCGAGCCGGAAGGGCGCGATCTGGCGGATTCGCTGTCCTGGGGGC
>JAGPEG010000056.1 GCA_018057165.1 Tabrizicola sp. | reverse complement strand
TGGTGGCGCTGATGGTGTTTGGCATCTATTCGTTCCAGCGCCTGCCTATCGAACAACTGCCCGATGTCGATTTCCCGGTGGTCGCGGTCGTGGTGTCCTATCCCGGCGCCTCGCCCGAGGCGGTCGAGAATGACGTGATCGAGCCGATCGAGGAATCGGTGAACACGATCAGCGGCATCGACACCATCAACTCGACCGCCCGCTCGGGCGAGGCGCTGGTGATCCTGCAGTTCGAGATGAACATCGATTCCGCCACCGCCATCCAGGACGTGCGCGACAAGATGGGCGCGGTGCAGGCGCAGTTTCCCGATGCGGTGAACGACCCGCTGCTGTTCAAGTTCGACCCGGCGGAATTGCCGGTGATCTCGCTTGCCGTCAGCTCTGACACCATGTCGCTGCGCGATCTGACCGCGCTGACCGAGGACGTGATCGAACCGCGGCTGTCATCGGTTCAGGGCGTCGGCCGGGCCACCATGGTCGGCGGCGTGCCGCGGCAGCTGAACGTGCTGATCGACCCCGACCGTCTGTCGGCCTTCGGGGTCGGCGTGGGCGAGGTCACCGCGGCGCTGCGCCAGGAAAACCAGGACCTGCCTGCAGGCGACATCGAACAGGGCCGCGAGGTCCAGTCGATCCAGGTCGAGGGCCGGGTCGAGGACATGGCCGATTTCCTGGACATCATCGTCGCCCGTCGTGGTGGCCAGCCGGTGCGGCTGGGTGATGTCGCGACCATCGAGGATGGCGAGGCCGAAGCGTTCAGCCTGGCGCTTCTGGACGGCGAGCAGGCGCTGGCGGTCGATGTGGTCAAGACCCAGGGCGCGAATACCGTCGGCGTGGCCACAGATATCCGCGCCGCCGTGGCCGAGCTGATGGACGGCGAGTTGCCCGACAGCGTGCTGATCGAAGTGGTGCGCGACAACGCAAAGCCGGTCGAAGACAGCTATCACGGCGTGCAGAACATGATGGTCGAAGGGGCTGCGCTGGCGGTGCTGATCGTGTTCCTGTTCCTCAACTCCTGGCGCTCGACCGTCATCACCGGGTTGACGCTGCCGATCTCGGTGATCGGCACGATGACGGTGATCTTCTTTCTGGGCTTCACGCTGAACATCATGACCCTGCTGGCGCTCAGCCTGGCGGTGGGCCTTCTGATCGACGATGCCATCGTGGTGCGCGAAAACATCATGCGGCATCTGCACATGGGCAAGTCGCACCGCGATGCGGCGCTGGAGGGCACCAACGAAATCGGCCTTGCGGTGCTGGCCACCACCCTGTCCATCGTCGCGGTGTTCCTGCCGGTGGCCTTCATGGAGGGCATCATCGGCCGGTTCTTCCTGCAGTTCGGGGTGACCGTCTCGGTCGCCGTCCTGATCTCGCTTTTCGTGGCCTTCACGCTGGATCCGATGATGTCCTCGGTCTGGTATGACCCGGCCGGAGAGCCGGATGCGAAGCGCGGGCCCCTGGGCCGGCTGATCGCGCAGTTCGGGCGGTTCTTCGACTGGCTGGCCTCGGGCTACCGCGTCGTCCTGCGGTGGAGCCTGCGCCACCGGATCACCACGCTCGCCGTGGCCTTCGGCGCCTTCTTCGGCAGCTTTGCGCTGGTTCCCTTTGTCGGCGTGGAATTCGCCCCCGCCGCCGACAACAGCGAGTTCCAGATCGACATCGAAACTCCGCCGGGGTCGTCGCTGGCCTATACCGCCGGCAAGGTGCGCCAGATCGACCGCTTGCTGCGCAGCTTCCCCGAGATCGACGGCACCTATGCCACTGTCAATTCCAACAGCGGTGAAGGCCAGAACAGCGCCAGCATCGCGGTGTCGATGGTCGGCCCGGCCGAGCGTGTCCGCACCCCTACCGACATGACTGCCCCGGTCCGCGAGGCGCTGCTGCGCATCCCCGGCATCGACATGACCATCGGCGCCGCCGGGGGGCTGGGCGGGCTGGAGGCGCCAGTGCAGATCAACATCTACGGCGACAGCCTGGACGTGCTTGGCCCGCTGGCCGACCGGCTGGTGCGGCAGATGCAGACCATCGACGGGCTGGAGGATGTGAAATCCGGGCTGGAGGTCGCACAGCCGGTGCTGGGCGTGCGGATCAACCGCGATGCCGCCAGCGATCTGGGCGTGTCGCTGCAACAGGTCGGCGCCACCCTGCGGCCGATGCTGGGCGGCGAAGACGTCACCGACTGGACCTCGCCCGATGGCCGCAGCTTTACCGTCAGCGTCCGTTTGCCCGCTGGCATGCGCAACGACCCCGAAGTGCTGCGCGCGCTGCCGATCACCCAAAGCGGGGCCACCGGCAGCGCCGAGATGGTGCGGCTGGATCAGGTGGCCGACATCGTGCAATCCTTCGGCCCCTCGGAAATCCTGCGCCGCGATCTGTCGCGCCAGGTGACGGTCACTGCCAACCTGTCGGGCAAGACCCTGGGCGAGGTGATGCCCGAGGTGCAGGCGGCGATGGATGCGCTGAACCTGCCCGTCGGCTACCGGGTCAGCGCCGGCGGCGATGCCCAGCAGCTGGCCGAGACCGGTGCCTCGGCGGCCAATGCCTTGGTGCTGGCGGTGGTGTTCATCTACCTCGTCCTCGCCTCGCAGTTCGGGTCGTTCCTGCAGCCGGTGGCAATCCTGTTCTCGTTGCCGCTGGCGCTGATCGGGGTGCTTCTGGGGCTTATGGCCGGGGGATCGACCTTGAACATCTATTCGATGATCGGTTTCATCATGCTGATGGGCCTGGTGGTGAAAAACGCCATCCTGCTGGTCGACAACGCCAACCAGCACACCCGCGAAGGCATGAACCTTTACGACGCGCTGCTCGAGGCCGGGCAGACCCGGTTCCGTCCGATCATCATGACCACGCTGGCGATGATCTTCGGCATGCTGCCCCTGGCGCTGAACATCCACGAAGGGTCCGGGCAGAACGCGCCGATGGCCCATGCGGTGATCGGCGGGCTGATCTCGTCCACGCTGCTGACGCTGGTGGTGGTGCCGGTGGTGCTGACCTATGTCGAAAGCTTCGGGCGGTGGTCCAAGCGGTTCTTCCCCACCGGGCCGGACAACCACGGTGCGCCGGCCCCTGCCATGGCAGTCGCGTCGGCCGCAAAGTGAGAGGGGACCGGACATGAAACTTTCGACCCCGGCCGAACACCAGATCCGCAAGGTGCTGCGAGAGGGCCAGCCTTGGCAAGACCCGCTTTTGAAGCCTTAGCCCCCGGCGACCGATCTGCGGAACAACAGCAGGCTGATGGCCAGGAAAGCCGCGCCCAAGAGGAAGGTCCACAGGAACTCGATCCAGACGATGCTGAAATCAGCGCCGCGATAGGCGATGGCCGTCGCAAAATCCATGTAGTGCCGCGAGGGCAGCAGCCAGGTGATCGGCTGCAGCCAGATCGGCTGGCTTTCGATCGACGACATGCCGCCCGACAGGATCATGATCGGCATGATGACCAGCATGATCAAGAGCGCGAATTGTGCCATGGTGCGCGCCACGATCCCGAGGAGAACCCCGATCGAGGCGGCGGCAAAGAGATACACCGCCGTTCCGGCCAGCAGCAGCCCTTCGGAGCCGGCAATCGGCACGTCCAGCGCACCCTTCACCACGATGAACAGCGAGAACACGAAGGCCACGAAGATCACCAGTCCGTTGGCAACGATCTTGCCCAGGGCGATTTCAACGGCCGTCAGCGGCATCACCATCAGATGCTCGATCGTGCCGTGTTCGCGCTCTCGGATCAGGGCGGCGCCGGTCAGGACGATGGTCAGCATCGACAGCTGGTTGAGCAGCCCCGAGATCGACGAGATCCACACCATGTTACCCGCCGGATTGAACGACCGGCGCAAGACCAGATCCAGCGGCGAGGCCTGCACGATGTCCTGGCGTGCAGCGAAGCGGGCGATTTCCTCGTTGAAGGTGGCGGTCAGATAGCCGGTGCCGATGGCTGCGGCCTGGGTCTTGGTGGCGTCGATGTTGATCTGCAAGGACGGCATGCGCCCGGCCCGCACATCAGCCTCGAACCCGCGCGGGATGACCACGACAAAGGTGGTCTCGCCCCAATCCATCATCCGGTCGATATCGGTGGCGGTTGCTTCCTGCGGCGGCAGGTAGCGCGGCGGGAAAAGCGCATTTTGCAAGGCGCGGCTCAGGGCCGAGCGGTCTTCGTCGACGAAGGTGACCGAGGCCTTGTTCAGCATGTCGCCACCGCCAGAGCTTTCGATATACATGCCCGGCCCGAACGAATAGATCACCAAGAGCAGCAGGATCGCATCGCGCCAGAGGCTGCGGAACTCCTTGATCGCAAGCCAGAAGATATTTGCGATGGACCGCATCCCTAGGCCTCCTGCTTTTTCAGGAACAGCACGGCGATCGCCAGAAAAACGGGCGCAAACAGTGCCAGCAACAGGATGTTCGGGCCGAGTTGCAGGAACCCCAGCCCCTTGTTGAAGGCGCCAACGCTCATCTGCATGAAATAGTTGGTCGGCCACATCTGCCCCATGATCCGCGCCACCCCTTCCAGCGTGGACACCGGCTGCGTCAGGCCGGAAAACTGCACGGTCGGCATCATCGCCAGCACCATCGTGGCGAACACCGCCGCCACCTGAGAGCGCACGAAGACCGCGATGATCAGGCCAAAGCCGGTCGAGGCCGCGACATAGGCCACCGCCCCCAGTGCCAGCGCCAGCGCCGACCCTTTCAGCGGCACCCCGAACAGAAACACCGCCATGCCGGTCAGGATCAGCCAATTGGCAAAGCCGACCGCGATGTAGGGCAGTTGCTTGCCCAGCAGGAATTCCACCTTGCTGGTGGGCGTGACGTAGAAATTGGTGATCGTGCCGACCTCGCGCTCGCGGCTGATGCTGACGGCCATCAGGATGGCGGGGAACAGCATCAACAGAATGGCGGGCACCGACGGCGCCATCGAAGGCAGCGATTCAAAGCTGGGGTTGTAGCGATAGCGCGGCTCGATGTTGACGACCGGTTGCGCCATCCCGGCAAGCCCCGCCGCCGTGGCGCGGTTTGCCATGAAACTGCCATGCGCGCCTTGCACATAGCCCTCGATATAGGACGCGCCGAAGGTGTTTGCCCCGTCGATCCAGGCGGCAACGCTGGTCGGCTGCCCGGTGGTGACGGCGCGGCCGAAACCGGCGGGAATCTCGATGGCCAGCGCCACCTCGTTCGCCACCATGCGGCGGCGCAGTTCGTCTTCCGTGGTCACCTCGGGCATCTCGACAAAACTGGTCGAGCCTTCGAAATTCGCCCGATAGGCGCGGCTTTCCGGCGTGCGATCCTGATCAAAAGCGGCGAATTTGACGCCGGTGGTGTCGGTCGAAATGCCGTAGGCAAAGAGCAGCATCAAGAGCATCGAGCCGAGGAAGGCGAATGCCAGCCGGATCGGGTCGCGCATCACCTCCAGCATCTCGCGCCGGCTGACGGCCAGCAGGCGCGTCATGCCGGGGCTGCGTTGCCGGGTGGGTTTGGCGGCGGCCATCCCGGTCAGCGCCGGCACGGCGGGCGTATCGCCGATGGCCTCCTGGATATAGCGGATGAAAGTTTCGTTGAGTGAGGAAGACCCACTTTCCTGCGCCAGGTTCTGCGGGGTGTCATAGACCAGCACTTCGCCTGCGTGCATCAGGCTGATCCGGTCGCAGCGCATCGCCTCATTCATGAAATGGGTCGAGATGAAGATCGTCACCAGATCGCGGCGCGACAGGCCCACCAGCAGATCCCAGAATTCATCCCGCGCCACCGGGTCGACACCCGAGGTCGGCTCATCCAGGATCAGCATGTCGGGGCTGTGGATGATCGCGCAGGCCAGCGACAGGCGTTGGCGCAGGCCGAGGGGAAGGTCGCCGGAAAACGCATCGGCATAGGGGCCAAGATCGAAATCGGCCAGCAGTTCGGCGATGCGCGGGGCGATGGTCGCGCGCGGCAGATGGAACAGGCGCGCGTGCAGATCAAGGTTCTGCCGCACCGTCAATTCGCCGTAGAGCGAGAAGTTCTGCGACATGAAGCCGACCCTGCGCCGGGTCTCGATATTGTTGGCATCGGTCTTTTTGCCGAACAGCCAGGCCTCGCCTTCAGACGCGGGCAGAAGGCCGGTCAGCATCTTCATTGTCGTGGTCTTGCCGCAGCCGTTGGAGCCGAGAAAGCCGAAGATCTCGCCCCGCCGGATCTCGAAGTTGACGTCGCGGACGGCGGTGAAATCGCCGAACCGGCGGGTCAGGTTCCTGGCGACGATGGCCGGGCCGCCCTCTTGGGCCTTCAAAGGCGGCACGTCCAAGGGCGCGCTCTGGCGTTGCTTGTCGGCGGGCAGCAGCGACACGAAGGCTTCTTCCAGCGTGTCCTTGCCGGTCTTTTGGCGCAGATCATCCGGCGTGCCGGTGGCCAGAATGTGCCCCGCATCCATCGCGGCCAGCCAGTCGAACCGCTCGGCCTCTTCCATGTAGGCGGTCGAGACGATCACGCTCATCCCCGGCCGGTCGGCGCGGATATCGTCTATCAGATCCCAGAATTGTCCGCGCGACAGCGGGTCGACGCCGGTGGTCGGCTCATCCAGAATAAGGAAATCGGGGTCGTGGATCAGCGAGCAGCACAGGCCCAGCTTCTGCTTCATGCCGCCCGACAGCTTGCCCGCCGGGCGCGACAGGAACGGGTCCAACCCGGTCGCCTTTGCCAGCCGCGAAATCCGGCGCTGCCGTTCGGGGCCATCATGGTCGAACAGCCGCCCGAAGAAATCGAGGTTCTCCAAGACGCTGAGTTCCTTGTAGAGGTTCTTGCCCAACCCCTGCGGCATATAGGCGATGCGGCTGAACACCGCCTCGCGGTGCGCCTTGGCCGCCATATCGCCGCCCAGAACCGAAACTGTGCCGGACTGGATTTTCCGTGCCCCCGACAACAACCCCAAGAGCGTGGATTTGCCCACCCCGTCCGGCCCGATCAGGCCCAGCATCTGCCCGGCAGGCAGGTCAAGCGTTACCTCCTCAAGCGCCGAGACCTTGCCATAAACATGGCTGACACCCTGAACCGAGGCGATGTTGCCGGTGTCCATAGTTCAGTTTCCCGGCAGCGCGTCGGCAGGGATCGGTTCACCGACGAATTCGACCGGCCAAGGCAGATCCTCGGCCCCGGCAAGGCGGATATAGGCAACCCCGCGCAACCCTGTCTTGACCTGGTCGATATAGGCCTTGACCAGTTCCTCAGGCAGCCGGACCTTGACGCGGAACATCAGCTTTTCGCGCTCTTCGGCGGTTTCCACCTGCTTGGGGGTGAACTGCGCCTCGGGCGAGACGAAGCTGACATAGGCGGGAATGGCGTAAGGAATGCTGTCGAGCCGGATGCGTGCTTCGGCCCCCAGGCCGGTGCGCATCGCCTCATCGGCGGGCAGGAACATCTCCATGTAGACCTGGCTCAGGTCCAGCAGCGTGATGACCTTGCCGCCGCCGCCCAGCACCTCGCCCGGTTGCGAGAGGCGGTAGAGGATGCGGCCCAGCACCGGCGCAGTCAGCGTGGCATCGGCGATCTGGGTTTCATATTGCGTGACCAAGGCAAGGGCCGCATCAACGCCGCGTTCAGAGGTGTTGAGCATTGCCAGGGCGGCGTTCAGCGCGGCCTCGGAGGTGGCCAGCCGGGTCTTGGCCGTATCGGCCACCGCCTGCGAATTCACGCCCCTCTCGGCCAGTTCGGTTGCGCGGGTGAATTCCTCTTCGGCCAATGTGCGTTCGGCGCGGCGCTGCTCGATCAGGGCGCGCACCTCTTCGACCTGGCTGGCGGCGCGGGCGGCATCGGCCTCTGCTCGGGCCAGCTGCGCCTCAAGCTCTCGGGTGTCCATCACCGCCAGTACCTCACCGGGCTGCACCAGCTGGCCCTCGTTGACGCGGATTTCCGCGACCCGGCCCGGCACCTTGGTGGCAATGTCGATCTGGTCGGCCTCAATCCGCCCGTTGCCGGTGGCAAAGCCCTCTGGCAAACCGCCGGTGTTCTGATCCCAGACATACCAGCCGATCGCCGCAACGGCGGCCAGAACGATCGCGACAGCAATCAGCGGGCGAAGGTATTTCATCACCTATTCTCCAGAAATCCGAATGCCGGGCGCGCGCTGTTGGCCGGAAAAGGAGCACGCGGCCGCGCGGTCCGGCATGTCGTCCATGACGCCGGTCATGCCGGGGTCTTGCCCTTGCGGCGCTTTGCTTCTGCAATGAACAGAACCGCCAGCGCCGACGAGGCGACGCGCGCCTCGACATCGTCCGAGCGGCTGGTCAGGATGATCGGCACCGTGGCCCCAAGCGCCAGCCCGGCCGATTGCGCGCCTGCCAGATAGACCAGTTGCTTGGCGATCATGTTGCCTGAGACCAGATCGGGGGCCACCAGAATATCGGCATGACCCGCCACGGACGACGTGATGCCCTTCATCCGCGCCGCCTCGACCGACACGGCATTGTCGAAGGCCAGCGGGCCGTCGACCAGCCCGCCGGTGATCTGGCCGCGGTCTGCCATCTTGCACAGCGCGGCGGCATCGACGGTCGAGCGGATGGCGGGTGTCACGGTTTCCACCGCCGACAGCACCGCCACCTTCGGCTCTTGCAGGCCCAGGGCATGCGCAAGGTCGATGGCATTCTGGATGATGTCGCGCTTGGTCTCCAGATCTGGCTCGATGTTGATGGCGGCATCGGTGATGAACAGCGGCTTGGAATACTGCGGCACATCCAGCACGAAGACATGGGTGATGCGGCGTTCGGTGCGCAGGCCGGTGGCCTTGTCGATGACGGCGCCCAGCACCTCGTCGGTGTGCAGGGCGCCTTTCATCAGCGCCTGGACCTTGCCTTCTCGGGCCAGCGCCACCGCCGTCTCGGCCGAGGCATGGCTGTGCGGCGTGGCGACGATCTGCAACCCGTCCAGCGACAGGCCGGCGGCGGCTGCGGCAGTGGCGATGCGGTCGGGCGGCCCGACCAGAACCGGCTCGATCAGCCCGGCATCGCGTGCCGCCAGCGCCCCGGTCAGCGACCGCGCATCGCAGGGATGGATGACGGCAACGGCCACCGGGCCATGCGCCCGCGCCGCCTCGACCAGACGGCGATGGCGGGCGCCGGGTTCGTGCGGCGGGGTCTGTGCCAAGGCTGACAAGGGACTTTGATCTGAAGAGACGGTCACCTGCTGCTACTCCTGAAATACATAGTCGCCGGGCGCGTCGCAAAGCGGCTTCAGCCCGGCCTGTGCGGCCCCGATGGCCGGAATCCTGCCCATCGGGCCGGAATGCCCGGCCAGCCAGTCGCCCCAGGCCGTCCACCACGAGCCTTCGTGCCGATCGGCCGTTTCGGCCCAGGCGTCCGCATCCAGATACGGTTCGCCGTGCCGCGTGCTGTGCAGGCGGAAATGGCGGCGGGGGTGGCCCGGCTCAGACACGATGCCGCCATTGTGGCCGCCACTCGCAAGCGCAAAGGTCACATCGGTATCCGTCAGGCGCTGGATCTTGTAGGCCGATTTCCACGGCGCCACATGGTCCCGCTCGGCCCCGACGGCAAAGACCGGCCGCCTGATGTCAGCCAGTGCCACCGGCTTGCCGCCCACATCGAACCGGCCCTCGGCCAGTTCATTGTCCAGAAACAGCCGCCGCAGGTATTCCGAGTGCATCCGGTAGGGCATCCGCGTCGCATCGGCATTCCACGCCATCAGGTCGTTCGGCTCGCCACGCTGGCCCAGCATGTATTCGCGGACCATCCTGCTCCAGATCAGGTCATTGGATTTCAGCATCTGGAAGGTGCCGGCCATCTGCTCGGCCTTCAGAACGCCTTGCTTCCACATCATGTCTTCCAGAAGCGCCAGCTGGCTGTCGTTGATGAACAGCGCCAGTTCCCCCGCTTCGGTGAAATCGGCTTGCGCGGCCAGAAGGCTGACCGAAGCCAGCCGATCGTCGCCATCGCGCCCCATCGCCGCCGCCGCGATGGTCAGGAGGGTGCCGCCCAGACAGTAGCCCGCCGCATGCACCTTTTCGCCGGGAACGATCTTGCCCACCGTGTCCAGTGCCGCCATGACGCCGCGATCAAGGTAGTCGTCCATCCCCAGGTCACGATCCTCCGGGCCGGGATTGCGCCAGGACATGCAGAAAACGGTGAAGCCCTGGCTGACCAGCCAGGCGATCATCGAGTTATCCGCCGACAGGTCGAGGATGTAGTATTTCATGATCCAGGCCGGCACGATCAGGATCGGTTCGGGGCGCACCTGACCCGTGGTCGGGGCATACTGGATCAGTTCCATCAGATGGTTGCGGAACACCACCTTTCCCGGAGTCGCGGCCAGCGTCTTGCCGACGACAAAGTTTTCCATCCCGGCGGGGCGTTGCCCGGTTGCGGCCAGCATCGCGTCTTCGCGCATGTGCTGCATCCCGCGCAGCAGGTTCTGCCCGGCCGAGCGCCAGGTTTCGCGCTGCACTTCGGGATTGGTCAGGATGGTGTTGGACGGCGCCGTCATGTCCAGCATCTGTCGCGCCACAAAGGCGGATACCCGTTCATGCGCCGCAGACATGCCCGGTAACCCGGTCGTCGCCTCGGACCACCAGGCCTCCTGCGCCTTGTGGGCGGCGGCCAGCAGGTTGAACGGCCAGGTCTGCCAGGCCGGATCACGGTAGCGGATATCGTCCAGGTCCAGATTGCCCCGCAATGCGTTGCCGAACAGCCCGGTTGCCTTCATCACGGCGCTGGCCGCCAGTTCCGCCTGCCGGCCCGGAGAGGTGGCCAGATGTGCCGCCCAGTCCCACCAGACCTGCCCCAGCGCGACCGGCGACAGCCCGCCCGTGCGCCGCGCGGCCAGGGCGTGAACAAGATGGTCGAGATCTATGGCGATCCGGTGCAGGTCGAACTCCTTGCGCTGCTCCCCTGCGGTGTGCATTTCCGCTTCGGTCATGAAAAGTCTCCGCGCTGCCCAGGGTGAATCTTGCGGACTCTACCTTGTGTTCATATAACATTGAACATACTAAATGATATGTTCTCCAGATAACGCTGCGTTACTGGCGTTTCTTCATCTGCATCGCAGCCTCGGTCAGGGCAATGTCGATCACGTCATAGAAATCGCCGTAGGCTTTCAGCCGGGCATGGGGGCCCGCCTCGCTGAGCGGCAGTTTTGCCAGGGTGCTTGCGATTTCCTTGTAGGCCCGGCGCGCCCGCACGGCGGACGTTTCGATCAGGTTGATGAAGGCGTCTTCTGCGACCTCGAAATAGTCCTGCCTGTCACCGGCTTTTGCCACGCGCTTGATGATCTGCCGGTCCTCAAGCAGCCGCACGCTTGAACTGATGCTGCCACGGCTGACACCAAGGGTTTCCGCCAGTTCGCCAAAGGAAATCCGCCGCCCATCATAGACAAGGGTCGCCAGCACGCGCCCCGCGATCCGCGGCAATCCTTCGGATTGGGCAATCATGCCGATCTTCTCGATGAATTCTTCTTTGATCTGGGCTACTTCATCTGTCTGGGGCACAGACTTGCTCCGTTTCGTGACGTGACTGCCGCAACTCTATACATTGGCACTCGACAGGTCTAGTGTGTTCAGTGCAAAATGAACGTATTGGAGGAAGGGGTGCCGGAACCAGCATACCGGATTGCCGGATTGACCAAGGTCTATGGCGAGGGCCGATCTGCCGTGCACGCGCTGCGCGGCGTTGATCTGGAGATCCCGAAGGGCGAGATCGTCGTTCTGCTGGGCCCGTCAGGCAGCGGAAAGTCCACGCTTCTGAACATCGTCGGGGGCCTGGACCGGTGCAGCGCCGGCACGGTTCATTTCCAGGACCAGAACCTGACCGAGATGACCGACGCGCAGCTGACGCGGTATCGCCGCGACCACATCGGCTTCGTGTTCCAGTTCTACAACCTGATGCCCAGCCTGACCGCGCATGAAAACGTCGAACTTGTCACCGAAATCGCGGCCAACCCGATGAACCCGGACGACGCCCTTGCAATGGTCGGCCTGCGCGAACGGGTCGATCACTTTCCGGCGCAGATGTCGGGGGGCGAGCAGCAGCGCGTGGCCATTGCCCGCGCCGTCGCCAAGCAACCTGATGTGCTGTTTTGCGACGAACCCACCGGTGCGCTGGACAGCACGACGGGCCGTGCGGTGCTGCAAGTGCTGAAGGATGTGAACGAAAAGCTGGGGGCGACGGTGCTGATCGTCACCCATGCTGCCGCGCAGGCCGCAATGGCGGATCGGGTGATCCATTTCGCCGATGGCAATGTGCGCGACGTGGTGGTGAACCGCAAGAAGATGACGCCCGAGGAAATCGAGTGGTAAGCCCGCTTGACCATAAACTTCTGCGCGACCTGATGCGCATGAAGGGCCAGGTTCTTGCCATCGGCATGGTCATCGCCGTGGGCGTGATGATGCTGGTGATGATGTCGGGGCTTGTCACCTCGTTGAATGAAACCCGGTCAACCTATTACGACCGCTACCGTCTGGCCGATATCTTTGCCCCCGTCACCCGCGCGCCCGAACGGCTGTTGCCCCGCCTTGCCGCGATAGATGGCGTAGGTGTGGTGGAGGGCCGGGTTCAGGGCAGCGCGCTGATTGATCTGCCGGGCACCGATCTGCCGGTGCAGGCGCAGGCGGTGTCCCTGCCCGATCTGCGCGACCCGCGGCTGAACGCCGTCTATCTGACCGATGGGCGCATGATCGACTCGGATCGCAGCGACGAAATCCTTTTGCTGCAAAGCCTTGCCCGCGCGCATGACCTGCACCCCGGCGACCGGCTTGTCGCCACGATGAACGGCGCGCGGCGGACCTTCCGCATCGTCGGCCTCGCCCAATCGCCGGAGTTTCTGTACACGACCGCCCCCGGCGAAATGGTGCCCGATGACGCCCGTTACGGCGTGATCTGGATGAGCAATTCCGCCCTTTCCGCCGCATACGACATGGACGGTGCCTTCAACGAGGTGCTGTTGTCGCTGTCGCGCGGCGCGAACGAGGCGGCGGTGCTGGCGGCGGTGGACCGCATCCTCGACCCTTACGGCGGGCTTGGAGCCTATCCCTTGGCCGACCAGACCTCTAACCGCTTCATCACCGAGGAGATTGGCGGGCTGGAGGCCGCCGCCGTCGGCGTGCCGCCGATCTTTCTGGGCGTCGCGGCCTTCCTGCTCTACATCGTCATCAGCCGCATGGTCCAGGCCGAACGCACCGAAATCGGCCTGATGAAGGCCTTCGGCTATACCAATGCCGAGGTGGGGGCGCATTACTTCAAGATGGTTCTGCTGATTGCCGTTGGCGGTGCATTTGTCGGGTGCCTGCTGGGCATCTTCGCAGGCGGCGCGATGGTCCAGCTGTACACCGCCTATTTCAAGTTTCCGTTTCTGGTGTTCCAGCTTGAACCCTCGTCCTTCATCATCGGGGTATTGGTGTCGGTGCTGTCCGCCTCGGCCGGGGGGCTGTTCGTGCTGGGCCAGGTCTTTGCGCTGACCCCTTCCGCCGCGATGCGCGCGCCCGCGCCGCCCGATTTCAGCCGCACAGGAGAGATTGGCCGCGCTCTCAACCTCCTGCTCGATCAGCCCAGCCGCATGGTGCTGCGCCGGATCACCCGGCAGCCGGGGCGGATGGCGGGGGCGGTGATCGGTATCGCCTGCGGCATGGCCCTGTCGGTGTCGATGCTGACGATCTATGTCGGCTTTGACCGCACGATTGATCTGACCTTTGACGTGGTCGATCGCTCTGACGTCACCGTCAGCTTCACGACTGCAGTCTCCGACAAGACCATCTACGAATTGCAGCGCATGCCCGGTGTCACACTGGTGGAACCCATCCGCATCGTGCCAACGGTCTTGCGCAGCGGGCGCTACAGCTATCGCGGCGCGATCGAGGGTATTCCCAAGGACGCCCGCCTGTACCGCGCCATCGACAGCGGCCTGTCCACCATCGCGCTGCAACAGGGCGGCATTACCCTGTCCAGCTCATTGGCCAATATCCTCCATGTTGCTCCGGGCGATATCCTGACAGTCGAGGTCCGCGAGGGCCGCCAGCCCGTGCTGAACCTGCCCGTCAGGGGCGTGGCCGAAAGCCTGCTCGGCTCGCCAGCCTATATGGATATGGAGGCGCTGAACCGGGTCTTGCGCGAACCCGGTCGGGTGTCGGGGGCCTATCTTGCCATCGACAGCGGGCAGGCTGACGCGATCTACCGCGCGTTGCAGGATATGCCCACCGTCGCGGGTGTCAGCCTGAAGGCGGACGCGCGCAATGCGTTCAAGGTGCTGATGGATACCGGCGCGGGCGCAATCCGCTATGTGATGGGCGCGGTTGCCTTCGTCATCACCTTCGGCATTGTCTACAACTCTGCCCGCATCGCCCATGCCGAACGCGCCCGCGATCTGGCCAGCCTGCGGGTCATCGGCTTTACCAAGGGCGAGACCGCCTTTGTCCTCTTGGGCGAACTGGCCGCCGTCACCCTGATTGCGCTGCCTGTGGGGGCGGTGCTGGGGTATTATCTGTCCTTCGGCATCGCCGCCGGATTCTCCACCGACCTTTACCAGATCCCCGCGATCTTTGACCCCGGCAGCTATGGCTTTGCCGCCCTTGTGGTGATTGGGGCAGGCCTCACCTCTGGCTGGCTGGTGAAACGTGATATCGACAGGGCCGACCTGGTTTCCGCCCTGAAGACAAGGGAGTAGCCGGATATGGCCCGGAAGAAACGCTCACGTCTCTATCTTACCATCGGCGCCCTGGCCCTGATCGGGGCTGCGATGGCGGCAGCCTTCTGGCCGCGCGCCGTGATGGTGGACATGGGGCAAGTGGCGCGCGGTGCGATGACCGTCACCATTGACGAGGAAGGCCGCACCCGCGTGCGCGAGGCCTATGTCGTGTCCACCCCGGTGGCAGGCCGCCTGCAACGGGTAGAGGTGAACCCCGGCGATCCGGTGACGCGCGGGGAAACCGTGGTGGCCCACATGCGTCCGATCAACCCCACGGCGCTGGATATCCGCACCCGCGAACAGGCCCGCGCTGCGGTGGATGCCGCCGAAGCCGCATTGCGCGTGGCCCGCGCCGATCTGAATGCCGCCATCGCCAGCAACGACCTGGCCAAGTCCGAACTGGCGCGGACCGAACAGCTTGCAAGCCGCGGGATTGCCACGGACGCGGCCCTTGACCGCAGCAAACAAGAGGCGCGCGTGGCACAGGCGAATGTCGATACGGCCGAGGCGGCGATTTCCATGCGACAGGCCGAAGTGACGAATGCCCAAGCCCAGTTGATCGGCTTTGACGATCAGGGTTTGGCGGCGGCCCTGGGTCCGCGCAGCGATGACATTCCCATCACCGCTCCGGCCTCGGGCCGCATCCTGCGGATCATGCAGCAATCCGAGACCACCCTTCCCGCCGGAACGCCGATCATGGAAATCGGCGATGTCGGCGGCGATCTGGAAGTGGTGGTGGAGCTGTTGTCCACCGATGCGGTGCAGGTCACGGCGGGCGACCGGGTGATCGTTGATGATTGGGGCGGGGCCGCCACCCTTGACGGCGAAGTGGTCCGGGTCGATCCCTTCGGCATCTCGAAGTTCTCTGCCCTTGGCGTCGAGGAACAGCGGGTCAGCGCCGTGATCCGCCTTACAAGCCCGCCCGAGGCCTACGCGGGCCTGGGCCATGGTTTTCGGGTTGAGGCGCGCATCGTGGTCTGGGAAGACGGCAGCACGCTGATCGTGCCGGCCAGCGCCTTGTTCCGGGACCGCGGCGAATGGGCGGTGTTCCGTGTGGAAGACGGCATCACGGCCCTGCGCCCGATCAAGCTGGGCCGCAACAACGGTGTCGACGCCGAGGTTCTGGAGGGTCTGGAAACCGGTGACACCGTGGTCCTGTTCCCGTCCTCGGGGCTTTCGGCGGGTATGGAAGTGACACAGCGGGTCGTCAACTAGGCGCCTTGGGAATTCAAGGCGATTGATATCGCGGCCGGCTTTGCCGGCAGGTGAAACGGGCAGTGGGCGGCATGGGATTCCGGCCCGAGGCGCGCAGTTGCCGACGGCGTCACCGTGTTTGCGGTCTTTGTCTGTGCCCGGGATCCCTTGTCCTGCCACGACCTTGGGGATCGAGCCGTCAGGCGCCCTCGGTTCAAGCTGTCGGCAAGGATGGCGGAGCGCGGCGGCGTCCGCGCGCGTCCGCGTGTTTGAACCGCCGGGTGGCCCGAAGCACGCATCTCTGATCGCTCGCGTTGCCCGCCGCCGGAAGGTTCCGGCCAACCGGTCCTGGCGCAGGGACGGGACTTGCGTGCGGGTCCGCGGCGCCACGGCCTCGCTTTGCCGGGCGGTCGACAAGGTCCATCACTTCCCCGGACCCTGCACCTTGGGGTCCGCAAGCAGGCGATAGAGATTGCGTTCGCTGATGCCCAGGATGGCTGCGATCTCGCGGCGGTTTCCGCCGGTCCGGTCGACCAGAAGGCGCAGATAGGTCGCGCGCAGGGCTTCCAGGGTCGGGGGTGCGTCAAAGCGCAGGGCCACTTCGCCCGAACCGGGCCTTGCGCCAGGCACGGC
>JAGPEG010000201.1 GCA_018057165.1 Tabrizicola sp. | reverse complement strand
GGATTCCTCCGCCGCATGCTTTGCGGCGTTCAACGCGCTTTTGGTGGCTGAGTACAGCTCTCCTGCTTTGATGGGCATTCATCGGATGACCGTGGATACCTGGGCAGTTCAGCATCCGGGCAACCATCGGGCCATAGAAGAGGATCGACGGGCCATTCAGTCTGTCGGGCTTCATCTTGCGCGGTTAATGCTGCAACTGGAACGCCCACGCCCCCCGACCGAAACCAATGCGGTGATGCTTGATTTCTCGCGCTATAAATCAACCCTCAAACGGCTGACACCCCCCGCCGTATTCACCACGACTGTCGCCGAGATTGCCCCCTTTGCCGTGTCCCCCATGCATATCGAGAAGGTGCGGGGGTGGGCCAAGGCCACCTGGAATGATTGGTCCGCTGATCACGCCTACATTCGACAGTGGATTGCAGATCATTCCACCCAACAAGATTTCTGAAGCTGTTGCATGCGATCCGAAACACCACCCCCTGAGCAGCGAAGAGGCAGTCGATGACGCAAAGCCTGGCAGAGATGGCGGTGGAGGTGCTGACCACCGCCGACGGTCGCGCGAAGACGGCGCTGGGTCGCGCCCATGCCGCACGCTGGGTCGCCGCGCGCAAGGCCGGGACGCCGCTGCCCATCGGCCAGGCCAGCCCGCCCTTGCAGCCTGCCCGCCCGGCGAAACCCGAGCTCCTGTCGCCGAAGGAAGTGCCACGCCGCCGCCCCGGCTCGCCCGAGGGGCGGATCGCGCTTCTGCACGCCGTCGCGCATATCGAGCTGAACGCCGTCGACCTGCACTGGGACATCATCGCCCGCTTCACCACCCAGCCGATGCCCCTGGGCTTCTACGATGACTGGGTCAAGGCCGCCGACGAAGAAGCCAAACATTTCAACCTGATCTGCGATTGTCTTGAAGCCATGGGCAGTTGTTACGGCGCGCTTCCCGCCCATGCTGGCATGTGGCGCGCGGCGGAAGACACCGCCCAGGACCTGCACGGCCGCCTTGCCGTGGTGCCGATGGTGCTGGAAGCCCGCGGCCTTGATGTCACTCCCGGCATGATCGAGATCTTCCGCAAGCATGGCGAGATGCAGGCGCTGGAAGCCTTGCAGGTGATCTATGCCGAAGAGGTTGCGCATGTCGCCTATGGCTCGAAATGGTTCAACTGGCTGTGCGGGCGCGACGGCTCCGATCCGAAGGACGTGTTCCACACCCTCGTCCGCCGCTATTTCCACGGATCGCTGAAGCCACCCTTCAACGAGGAGAAGCGCGCCGATGCCGGCCTGCCGCCCGATTTCTACTGGCCACTTGCCGAGGATCTGTGATCGGCGGTTTCTTGCCGATAAAAACCCTCTCCCGCGCGGAAAAACCCCGGATATGGTCAAAATTGTTGCGACCCTGAAACAGGGTGGCTAATCAGGTCCGAGCCTGGGGCAACCTGCCTTGGGGTGACGTAGCGAAGCCCCTGCCAAGGCTATGAACGGATGACCCCAACGTGCTGAATCGCCTCGCCTATCGGTTCCATCAAAGCCTGGAACGGCACTTTCCCGAACAGCGCCTGTTCCTGAAATCCGACACCGAGACCCGGTTCATCCGTCTCAGGCCCGCCACCCAGATCATCGCGCTTGTCGGCGGAACCATGGCTTTGGCCTGGACCATCGTCGCCACGGCGCTGATCATGATGGATTCGATCGGGGCCGGATCGGCCCGCGAACAGTCGGTCCGCCAGCAGGCGCTTTACGAGCAACGGCTGAATTCGCTGTCCTCCGACCGCGACCTTCGGGCCGAAGAAGCCGTCCGCGCCCAGGAACGCTTCAACATCGCGCTGACCCAGGTGTCCGAGATGCAGGAGCGGCTTCTGGCTTCGGAAGACCGGCGGCGCGAGCTGGAAACCGGGATCGAGGCGATCCAGGACACGCTGCGCACCACAATCAAGGACCGCGACGACGCCCGGACCGAAGCGGATCGCGTGACACTGGCGCTGAACAGCCAGTCCGGCGCGGCAACCGAGATGGGTCGCGCGCAGGACACGCTGGCCACGCTGGAATTCCTGACCGGCGCGCTTGGCGATGCGGCCGAGGAACGCAACGAAGTCATGGCCAGCGCCGAGGAAGCGCGCGAGGAAGCGCAGCTGATCGCCGATGCCAAGGAAGCGATGGAGATGCGCAACGACGCCATCTTCACCAAGCTGGAAGAGGCGCTGACCGTCTCGGTCGAGCCCCTGGACAAGATGTTCCGCGAAGCCGGCATGTCGCCTGACGACCTGATCGGCGCGGTGCGCGATGGCTATTCCGGCCAGGGCGGGCCGCTGACGCCGATCTCGTTCTCGACCTCGGGCACGGTGCCTTCGGCGGAAGAGCTGCGGGCGAATGCGATCCTTGGCGGGCTGGACAAGATGAACATGTACCGCATCGCGGCCTTCCAGCTTCCCTTCGCGATGCCGGTGCGCGAGGCCGTCCGCTACACCAGTGGCTTCGGCAACCGCAACGACCCGTTCAACGGCAGCTCGCGCCGCCACGAGGGGCAGGATATGGCCGGGGCCTACGGGACGCCGATCTATGCCACCGCCGACGGGACGATCACCTATGCCGGCTGGGAAAACGGCTATGGCCGCCTGATCAAGATCAAGCATGATTTCGGCGTCGAAACCCGCTATGGCCATCTGTCGCAGATCAGGGTCGAGGTTGGACAAAGGGTATCGCGTGGCGACCGGATCGGTGATATGGGCAACTCGGGACGGTCCACTGGCACGCACCTGCACTACGAAATCCGCCTGAGCGGGACCGCAATCAATCCGATGACCTTCATAAAGGCAGCGAAGAATGTTTTCTAAGAGCCGCATCAACGAGCCGGGCCCAAAGGCCGAGGCCGAGAAGCCCAAAGCCCCGGAGAGCCCGATGACCAAGCCCAGCATGGATTTCACCCCTTCGGCGCCGAAGGGCAAGGCCGTTGCCTCGGTCCTGTCCTCCGACCTGACCGTGGTCGGCAACCTGCGGACCACGGGCGACATCCAGGTCGAGGGCACCGTTGAAGGCGACATCCGCGCCCATCTGCTGACCGTCGGCGAAAGCGCCACCATCCGCGGCGAGATCGTCGCCGACGACATCGTCGTCAATGGCCGGGTGATCGGCCGCGTCCGTGGGTTGAAGGTCCGCCTGACCTCGACCGCGCGGGTCGAGGGCGACATCATCCACAAGACCATCGCCATCGAATCGGGGGCGCATTTCGAAGGCTCGGTCCAGCGTCAGGAAGACCCGCTGGCCAATGGCCGTCCTTCCGGGACCGTGCGGCTGGACACCCCGGCTGTCGAAGCCGAATAAGCCGTCCGACCATGACCATCTTGCGGGCATCGGAGGGCACTCCGGTGCCCGTTTCCTTCTGTGCCGAGGCTGACCGGCGGATCATCCTCTGGGCGGCGATCCTGGCCTCGTCGATGGGGTTCATCGACAGTTCGGTGACGTCGATCGCCATGCCCGCCATGCGCGAGGCGCTGGGGGCCAGCCTGTCGCAGGCGCAGTGGATCAATGCGGGCTACCTCTTGTCGCTTTCGTCGCTGGTCCTTGTCGGGGGGGCCGCGGGCGACCGCTTCGGGATCGCGCGGATCTTCTCGCTGGGCATCGTGATCTTCGTCGCCGGATCGCTGGCCTGTGCTTTCGCACTGACACCGGGGCTGATGATCGCAGCCCGCGTGGTGAAGGGCGTCGGCGCGGCGCTGATGGTGCCGGGGTCGATGGCGATGGTCTCGCGCGCCTATCCGCGGGCGGAACGCGGGCGGGCGCTTGGCCTCTGGGCCGCAGCCTCGACGCTGACCACGGCGCTGGGGCCGGTCCTGGGCGGCATGTTCGTCACCTGGGGCGGCGAGCTTGGCTGGCGCCTGATCTTCGCGCTGAACCTGCCGCTCGGCATCGCCGCGCTGGGGTTGATCCGGGGCCGCACTCCCGGCGACATGGGCAAGCCTGGTGTCCGGGTCGACCTGCCGGGCGCGGGCCTCGCGACCCTTGGCCTTGGTCTCATGGCCTGGTCCTTGACCGAATCCAGCGCCCCGGTCTGGATCGCCCTTGCCGCGCTTGCCAGCCTTGCCGGGTTTCTGCTGTGGGAAAGCCTGACCCCGGCCCCGATGCTGCGGCTGGGCCTGTTCCGCAACCGGACGCTGGCCGTCACCAACCTTGTGACCTTCGCCCTCTACTTCGCGCTGAACGGGGTGATGTTCTACCTGCCGATGACCGCCGTATCCGCCTGGAAGGTCACGCCGCTGGAGGTGACGGCGGCGTTCCTGCCGATTTCGGTGATGATCGGGCTGCTCTCTGCCCCTGCCGGACGGATGGCCGACCGCTGGGGTGCGGGGCCGTTGATGGCCGCTGGCTCGGGCCTTGTCGCCTGCGCCTATGCCGGGCTGTGGCTGGCTGCCCCCCACGGCCAGTTCTGGGCCCATGTCGTGCCATTGACGGCACTGGCGGGGCTGGGTCTGGGGCTGGTGGTCGCGCCGCTGACGGCGGCGGCGATGCAGGGGGCCGAGGATGGCGAACAGGGCGCGGCCTCGGGTGTCAACAACGCGGTGGCTCGGGTGGCGGGACTGATCGCGGTGGCACTGCTGGGCCGCATCGCCGCCGGGGCCTATGGGCCTGGCGCCCCCGGCTTCGGCCTGCCCGGCGACACGCCTGCGCATCTGGCGGCAACCGGGGCCGCCTTCGGCGCGGTGGCCCTGAGCGCAAGCCTGATGGCGGCTTT
>JAGPEG010000055.1:7034-16536 GCA_018057165.1 Tabrizicola sp. | reverse complement strand
CCGCCCGCACCCGGATTGCCGCCACGTTGCGCGGCAATGCCGAGGTCCTGCTGCGCGAGGATCGCCCGCTGGGCGAGATCGCCGGGGCGGTCGCCACGCCCGGCGGGATCAGCAAGATGCTGCTGGCGACGCTGGCGGACCGGGGGGCACTGGCGGCCTGGGATGAAGGGCTGGACCGGGTGTTGAAGCGGATCGGCGGTTAGACCCGCCGTCCCGCGCTTTTACGGCGGAAGGCGTCACGGAGCCTGGACAGGCTCTGTGACGGATTTCCCGTTCAGGCGTGACGGCTGCGGTGGCCGATGTTGTAGTAGTTGCCGGTCCGCGTCTTCAGATAGGGCTCCAGCGGGATCGACTCCTGCTTCAGGAACCCCTGCTGCGGCAGATGCCCGCCGTGGACCATCTCGATCACGCCCACGACCGAGGCCGAGGTCGTCCAGGCAATCGCGGTGCGCATCTTGCCACCGATCTCGATCGGGTAATAGGACCGCACGAATTCCTTGCGGCGCAACTGCCCGTTCTGCATGCCTTCGGCGGCGACATGGACATAGACCACGTCTTCATCAACCGGGGGCTTGGCATTGGTCAGGATGCGTCCGGCTTCCGCCCGGTTCTCGCGCATCAGCAGCTCGTGGAAAAAGAAATTCATCAGCTTCACATGGCCCGGATAGCGCATGGTCTTGTAGTCCAGGTTCTCGATCTTGTCGGCATAGGTTTCGCACATCGTGCCCAGACCGCCCGAGGTGGTGAACGCCTCAAGCTGCATGCCGTCGATATAGATCGTCTCCAGCCATTCCATCGCCGAGACGTTTTTCAGCACGCCTTCCTCGATCACCTCGCAATCGTTGAGGTATTCGTTGACCACGCCTTCGGGCGACCAGTTGAAGGCATAGCCCAGAAGCCCGGTCGGGTTCTGCGGCAGGGCGCCCACGCGCAGGCGGATCGAGCGGACCTTGTCGAACTGTTCGGCCAGATGCGCGCCGACGATGCCGACAAAACCGGGGGCAAGGCCGCATTGCGGGGCCATCAGGCCCTTCGAGGTCTTGGCAAGCTCGCGGATATGCTTGGTCGTGGGCACATCCTCGGTCAGGTCGAAGTAGTGCAGCCCCAGCGCATGCGCGACGGTCGAGACGCCGATGTTCAGATGGAAGGGCAGGCAGGACAGCACCGCCTCCTGACCTTTCAGCAGATCGGCGATGGCCGCCTGATCCTGCAGGTCGACGCTGCGGGTCGGGAAGGGGGCATCGACCTTGCGCGCATCGACGCCGGTCACTTCGAAGCCCGATTCCACCAGAAGCTCGGCGGCGAGATGGCCGACCTTGCCAAGGCCAAGCACGGCCACTTTCCTGAACGACATGGGTATTTCCTTTCTCAGCCGCAGCCCTGCGCGGCGATCTTCTTCGCCGGAAGGCTACCCCCGGGCGCTGCCGGTTGCGTCGGGCCGTTCGGCGAAATCACCGGCAATACCTGACAGAATGACGGCGTTTTCGGCATTCTATCCGTGCCGACCGACAGGCTGAAAATGGCAAGGCGCGCCGGGTGGAACCGGCGCGCCCTGGTTCTGTCAGGCTGGGACTCAGACCGGGAATTCAACGCCCTGCGCCAGCGGCAGTTTCGACGAATAGTTCACCGTCGAGGTCTGCCGCCGCATGTAACCCTTCCAGGCGTCCGAGCCGCTTTCGCGCCCGCCGCCGGTTTCCTTCTCGCCGCCGAAAGCCCCACCGATCTCTGCGCCCGAAGGCCCGATGTTGACGTTGGCAATGCCGCAGTCGGAGCCGGAGGCGGAGAGGAATGTCTCGGCCTCGCGCAGGTTCAGGGTGAAGATGCAGGAGGACAGGCCCTGCGGCACTTCGTTCTGCAGCGCGATGGCTTCGTCCAGAGTGTCATAGGTCAGGACATAGAGGATCGGCGCGAAGCATTCCTCGCAGACCGTCGCGGTCTGGCCCGGCATCTCGACCAGGGCCGGGGTGACATAGGCCCCGCCCTTCACGCCATCGACCACCTGCCCGCCGTGGACGGTGCCGCCCTCGGCCTTGGCCTTGGCCAGTTGCACCAGCATCCGGTCGCGCGAGCCTGCATCGATCAGCGGCCCGATCAGGGTGCCGGCCTTGCGCGGGTCGCCCACCGGCAGCGCGCCATAGACCTTGACCAGCCGCGCCACCAGATCATCGCGGACCGAGCGATGCACGATCAGGCGGCGGAGCGAGGTGCAGCGCTGGCCTGCCGTGCCCACCGCGCCAAAGGCAATGGCGCGGACGGCCATTTCCAGATCGGCCGAGGGCGCCACGATCATCGCGTTGTTGCCGCCAAGCTCGAGGATCGCCTTGCCCCAGCGCGCCGCGACCTTCGGCCCGACCACGCTGCCCATCCGGGTGGAGCCGGTGGCCGACAGGACCGGCACGTCCTTCGAGGCGACCAGCGCCTCACCCACCGCCGGGCCGCCGATGACCAGCTGGCACAGGCCTTGCGGAGCGTCGTCGCCGAAGCGGGCGAGGGCGCGATCCATGATCTTCTGGGTGGCAATCGCGGTCAGCGGGGTCTTTTCCGACGGCTTCCAGATCACCGGATTGCCGCAGACCAGCGCAAGGGCCGCGTTCCAGGACCAGACCGCGACCGGGAAGTTGAAGGCCGAGATCACGCCCACCGGCCCCATCGGGTGCCAGGTTTCCGCCATCCGGTGCCCCGGACGTTCGCTGGCGATGGTCAGGCCGTACAGCTGACGCGACAGGCCGACGGCGAAATCGCAGATGTCGATCATCTCCTGCACTTCACCCAGGCCTTCGGAGGTGATCTTGCCGACCTCCAGCGTCACCAGCGCGCCAAGTTCCGCCTTTGCCGTCCGCAGTTCCTCGCCCAACAGACGGACGAGTTCGCCACGCCGGGGGGCGGGAACGTCGCGCCACTGGCGGAAGGCGGCCTGCGAGCGGGCGATGATCGCGGGCATGTCCGCAGCGGCGGTCTCATGCACCCGCGCCAGTTCGGCCCCGTCGATGGGGGAATGGACGGCGAGGGTGCCTCCGGTCAGGTCGGTCTTGGTCAGCCCGGCGGCGGCGAGGATTTCGGCATGGGTCATTTGGTGTCTCCGGTGACGAGGGGGCGCTGGTCGGGCAGTGCCATCGAGATAAGGAAGGGATCTTCGGCCTGCAACCGCTGGAAGTCGGATTTCGAGGCAAGCCCGCGCCAGTTCGCGCGGATCAGGCTTTGCGCCACCGCCCCGCCCAGCGTGGTGCCGGGGCCGGGGACGATGAAGTAGTCGGGCGCGAATTCGCGGGCGGCAGTGCGGATGGCGGCGGTGAAGTCGTAGGGTTCGACGACCTGGTGGCCAAGCGTGTAGTCACGCAAGGCGGCAGTCGTCGCGGCACCCGGCCACCAGACCTGCCCGCGCCCGTCGATCAGCGGCTTCGCGGGCTGGGTGAAAAGGCTCTCGGGCAGGACTGCCCGCCCCTTGGCCGCAACCGGGGCCTGCAAGGCGGTATGGAAGGCCGCGTGGTTGCCCAGTCGCAGCGGGAAGCGGCCTTGCACAGGCGGCACGGCGGATTCGAAGGCCTTCAGGCCCGCCTCGTTGCCCGCGATCACCAGCATTCCGCCGAGGTCGATGGACAGCGCGAGGTCATGCCCCGCACGGTCGCCGATGTCTTCGACCAGCGCCAGAAGTTCGGCACGCCGCAGGGGGGCATCCTGCCAGTCCTCGCCCATGAACGGATAGACCGTCTGCCCGCCGATCAGCGCCTCTTGCATCAGCGTGCCCATGGTGTTGACCACGGTGAACCCGTCCATCGGCGACACCGCCCCGGCACAGGCCAGCGCGGAATACCAGCCCATCGAATTGCCGGTGACGGCGACCACCTCAACATCTTGCAACGACAGGGCATCGCCCAGGGTGCAGGCGTAGATCAGCGCAGAAGCGTTGTCGCCGCGGGTGTGCCGGGCGACGGAATAGCTTTGTGCCCCGTCCAGCGCGCTCAGCGTCTCTTGCCCCAGCCGGGCGCGTTCGGCGTCGAAGCGGGCCAGGAGTGCGGGGTCGGGAAACCGGGCCAGCGAGCCGAGTTCGGTCTTGGTATAGGTCCCGCGACCGGGGCAGATCAGGACTGCGGTCTTCATGCCACCAGCCCCTTTGCCGCCGCCACGATCCCGGAGGAAGACGGCATCGTCACCGCATAGGCCGGGCCGGTGGCGATGAAGCTGTCCTCGGCCGTCAGGCGGGCCAGAGGCACCCCCGGCGCGGCTTCGTGAAAATGCGCCATCAGCGCCTCGGCCACGCCGCCGGAGTGGCGGGTTTCATCGACGATCAGGATGTTCCGGCAACCAGCGACCGCCGCCGTCAGGGCGTCTTTCGGCAAGGGCGACAGCCAGCGCGTGTCGACGATCCGGGCCTTGATCCCCGCCTTTTCAATCTCAGGCAGGGCCTGATTGGACAGGTAGACCCCATTGCCGAAGGTGACGATGGCAAGGTCGGCACCCTCACCGCTGACACCAACCTCACCCAGCGCAATCCGTTCCGACGGGTCGGGATAGCGGCTCATCCATTGCCCATCCTTGTCGCCATGCAGGTCGCGCATCGGATACTGCGCGATGGGTTCCAGGAACACCACCACCCGCTGCTCCTCGCGCGCCAACCGGACGCATTCGCGCAGCATCCGCGCGGCATCCGCCCCGTTCGACGGCACCGCCAGGATCACCCCGGGAATGTCGCGCAACACGGCGACCGAGTTGTCGTTGTGGAAATGCCCGCCAAAGCCTTTCTGATAGCCAAGCCCCGCGATGCGCAGCACCATCGGGTTGGTGAAGGCGCCCTTGGAGAAGAACGACAGCGTCGCCGCCTCGCCCCGCAGCTGGTCCTCGGCGTTGTGCAGATAAGCGAGGAACTGGATCTCGGGCATCGGCACGAAACCGTTCTGCGCCATGCCGATGGCGAGGCCCAGGATCGACTGTTCGTCCAGTAGCGTGTCGATCATCCGATCCGACCCGAAGCGCGCGGTCAGCTTCTGGGTGACGCCATAGACCCCGCCCTTGCGGCCCACATCCTCGCCCATCATGACGATCTCGCGGTGGGACAGCATCAGGTCGGTCAGCGCCCAGTTGATGATCCGCGACATGATCTGCGGCTCATCCATCGCCTTGAGGTCCGCGCCGAAAGCTTCGGTCCGCGCCTCGGGCGTCGGCCCGTTGGTTGGCTTGCACTCCCGCACCGGAGGGACCAGCGAGGCCATCACTTCCGGGGCCGTCTTCAGCCGGGGCCGCTTGACCGCATCGCCCGCCACCCGCGCCACCCGGGCGGAAGTCTCCCGGTAGATCGCCAGCGCGGATTGGGCGTCCAGCACCCCGGCCTGATCCAGCAGCCGCACGGAATGCAAGAGCGGGTCCTGCGCCTCTTCGGCCTCGACTTCGCCGCGGGGAAGGTAGGTCGTCGGCATATCCGCCCCGGCATGGCCGTACAGCCGGATCGTGCGCAGGTGCAGGAAGGCGGGTTTCTTGCGGGTGCGGACAAACTCTGCCGCTTCCGCCGCCACGCGGTAAGTGTCGTAAAGGTCCAACCCGTCGGCCTTGAAATAGGTCAGGCCGGGACGGGCGCTGAACGTCGCCTCGATCCAGCCCTTCGGGGTCTTGGTGGAAATGCCGATCCCGTTGTCCTCGCAGACGAAGAGGAGCGGCAACGGCACCGACTGGTAGCTGGTCCATTGCGCGGTGTTGAACGCCCCTTGCGCGGTGGAGTGGTTGGCAGAGGCATCGCCGAAGCTGCACATCACCACCGCATCTTCCGGCAGGATCGCGTGTTCGGGCCGATGCCTGCGGGCCGCGCCAATGGAATAGGCCGCCCCCACCGCTTTCGGCAGATGTGAGGCGATGGTCGAGGTCTGCGGCGGAATCATCAGCTTGCGCGAGCCCAACACCTTGTGCCGCCCGCCCGAGATCGGGTCATCGGTCGAGGAGGCGAAGGAGAGAAGCATGTCCCAGGCCGGGTTCTCCCCCGGAACCTGCCCGGCGCGGGCGATCTGGAAGGCGGCATCGCGGTAGTGCAGGAACGCCATGTCGGTCGGCCGCAGGGCCAAAGCCACCGCCGCCAGCGCCTCATGCCCCGAGGAGCCGATGGTGTAGAACCCCTGCCCCGCCCGCTGCATCGCACGGCTCTGCCGGTCCAGCGCCCTGGTCAGGCAGCCCGCGCGGAAGGCCTGCACCGCCAGCTCTGGCGACAGCGGCCCGGCGGGCGCTTTCCCCGCCGGAAAATCCCGCGCGGCGACCCGGCGCAGGAAGTTGTCATGCACGATCTCGCAGCGGTCCATTTACGCCCCCAGTGCCGCAGCGATCCGCGCAACGCCCGCGTCCAGCTCGGCATCGGCATAGGCAAAGGACAGCCGCGCATGGCCCGGCAGCCCGAAGGCGCGGCCCGGCACGATGGCGACGCCCGCCGTTTCCAGCAGCCATTCACACAAGGCGGCATCGGTCGCAAAGCCCTTGGCCGCCATCGCCCCCGTCACCTGCGGGAAGACGTAGAACGCCCCGTCCGGGCTGGGACAGACCACCCCCGGCACCGCGTTCAGCCCGGCAACCACCCGGTCCCGCCGCGCCCGCAGGGCTGTGCGCCGGTCCTCGATCAGCGCCTTGTCCCCCGTGAGGGCCGCCACCGCCGCTGCCTGGGCAATCGAACAGGCGCCCGAGGTCACCTGCCCCTGCACCGCGCCCATCGCCTGCACCAGCACCGCCGGGCCGATGCCCCAGCCGATCCGCCAGCCGGTCATCGACCAGGCCTTCGACGCCCCGTTCACCGTCAGGAGACGCGGTTTCAGATCCGGCGCGGCATCGGCGAAACGGGTGAAGGGGACGAAGCTCAGATGCTCATAGATCTCGTCCGCCAGGATCATCACCTGCGGGTGCCGCCGCAGCACCTCGGCCAGCGCCGCGATCTCTTCCCCGGAATAGACCGCGCCCGACGGGTTCGACGGCGCGTTCAGCATCACCCAGCGGGTCGCCGGGGTCAGCGCCGCCTCCAGCCGGTCGGGGGTCAGCTTGAACCCGTCCGCCATGCCGCAGGGGATGACCTTGGCCACGCCGCCCGCCATCGCCACGATGTCGGAATAGCTGGTCCAGTAGGGCGCGGGCATCACCACCTCGTCGCCTTCGTCCAGCGTCGCCAGCAGCGCATTGGCGATCACCTGCTTGGCCCCGGTGGAGATGATCACCTCAGGCACCGTCGCCCCCGCATCCGCCGCCACCGCCGCGCGCAGTTCTGCCGTGCCCAGCGTCGGCGGATAGCGCGTCTGCCCGGCCAGCGCTGCCCTATGCGCCGCCTCGATCACATGCGGCGGGGTGGGGAAATCCGGTTCCCCGGTCGCGAGCGACACCACATCGCGGCCCGCCTTCTTCAGCGCGCCCGCGCGTTCGCTGATCTGGACGATTTCGGAAATCTCAAGCCCCGTCATGCGCTTGGCACGGCGGAAGGGGAATGCGTTCATGTTCGGACCGATCGGTGTTTTGTGCAGTGTATCTGAAGTAAAACTCCAGTAGAACCGATGAAATGTCGCCAATATGTGAGTTTACCGCACATGATCGCCCCCCGCCGCTTCCTGCCCTCGGTCAGTTCCCTGCTTGCGCTGGAGGCGGTGGAGCGGCTTGGCTCGGCCACGCTGGCGGCGGGTGAACTGTCGCTGACCCATTCCGCCATCTCGCGGCAGTTGCGGCATCTGGAGGACCAGATCGGCGTCACCCTCTTCGAACGCACCGGCCGCGCGCTGGTTCTGACAGCCGCAGGCCGCGACTATGCCGCCACCGCACGCGGCTATCTGCAGGACCTGGCCCGCGCCAGCCTGAAGATCCGTGCGGCGGGGGCGCGGCTGTCGCTGAACCTCGCCGTCCTGCCCGCTTTCGGGATGCACTGGCTCTTGCCCCGCCTGAAGGCCTTTGCCGACGCCCACCCGGAGGTGACGGTGAACCTTTCCACCCGCCTTGCCCCGTTCGACTTCGGGCGCGACTCCTTCGACGCCGCCGTGCATTTCGGCGCGCAGAACTGGCAGGGGGTGGAGTATCTGGACCTGATGCGCGAACGGGTGATCCCCGCCGGATCGCCGTCGCTGCTGCCGGACGGACCCTTGCCACCCGACCGCCTGGCGGGCTTTCCGCTCCTCCATCTCGAAAGCCGCCCCGGCGCCTGGGAAGACTGGTTCGCCCGGCGCCGCGTCCCGGTGGATCGCCTGCGGGGCATGCTCTTCGACCAGTTTTCCCACATGTCCGAGGCGGCAGCCCTCGGCTTCGGCCTGGCGCTCTTGCCGTCCTTCCTGTTCGGGGCGGAAGCAGAACGGGGCCGTCTGGTGGCGGCGGTGGAGGGCTATGAGGCGCTGGAGGGCAGCTACTCGCTGGTCTGGCCGAAGGGCCGGGGGGTGAGCAAGCCGCTGGGGATGCTGCTGGAGTGGTTGGGGAAGTCGTTATAGTAGAATTGCAGGAAGCGGAGTCACCCCCATGACCAATGCGATGAGCTACAAGGGCTATTCGGCACGGGTCGAATACGACGACGAAGATGGCATCTTCACCGGTCGTCTGGCCGGTATCCGCGACGGGGCGGGCGTCCACGCCGACACGGTCGAAGGCCTGCGCGAGGCCTTCCACGAGTCGGTGGAGGACTACCTGGAAACCTGCGCGAAGATCGGGAATGAGCCGCAGCGGGTCTGTTCCGGCCAGATGATGTGTCCCTCGTAAACCCCGAGGTTCACCGCAAGGCGGCTCTGGCGGGCAAGAGCCTGAACCAGTGGGCGGAAGAGGCGCTAGGGAAGGCGGCGGTGTGAAGCCTTGCAATGGCGTATGAAGGCCGCCAAAGCTTAACGATCTTCGTTTGAGGCGTAGAGTTTGAGTTCACTCGCAATTCTGAACCCCCTCACCGGCCTGGAGTCATTTGGCGTGGTGCCAGGTTTAAAGCTGTCAGGCGTCTTTTTGCCGGAAGCGCCGATCCTTCTGCCGCTTGGCCGCCACATCGGTCCGAACAAAGGATTTGGTGTGAGGCATATCTGGGCCGAGCACAGACTTGAGATGGAAAGGTCAGGCTACGTCACAGACGCAGACGTGCCGCTTTATGTCCTGTCCATCATTCAGACCGGAACACCGCTATATTTTGAAGGCGCAAGTTGGCAGCAGACCCGATTGATGGCAGTCCGCTCTGTCACGGGAACGGCTATCGTGGAGTTCAGAGAACGCCGCGAAGCATCCGTCTGGTCGGTCGTCACCGCATTCTCTGGAACGAAAACGCACGGCACCCGTGTGGGAGCCGTGCGTTGAATTCGTGCTTGCAGTAGCAGCGTTCCCTTAGCTCAGCGGGTTCGGGAACCACCCTTTCGTGTCCTGCAAATGATCCCCCTGCAAGGATCACCTTCCACATGAGCGGGCCGATTCACAGGTGAAGCCGACTCAAAATGCTCTTTAAGGCACAGCTTTCATATAGTGCCATTTGGCACATATCGCAAGTTGCGACACTCGGTCGATGGCTTCACCCCCACTTCACCATCACATGCCGCACCACCGT
>JAGPEG010000055.1:0-6934 GCA_018057165.1 Tabrizicola sp. | reverse complement strand
GGTGAAGCCGACTCAAAATGCTCTTTAAGGCACAGCTTTCATATAGTGCCATTTGGCACATATCGCAAGTTGCGACACTCGGTCGATGGCTTCACCCCCACTTCACCATCACATGCCGCACCACCGTATAGTCCTCTAGCGCGTAGGCGGACATGTCCTTGCCGTAGCCGCTCTGCTTCAGCCCGCCATGCGGCATTTCGTTGGTCAGCATGAAATGCGTGTTGATCCAGGTGCAGCCGTAGCGGAGCCGCGCCGCCGTCGCCATCGCCCGGCCCACGTCGCGGGTCCAGACCGATGACGCGAGGCCGTAGTCGCTGTCGTTGGCCCAGGTCACCGCATCCTCCACGTCGGAGAAGGGCGTGACCGAGACCACCGGCCCGAAAACCTCGCGCCGGACGATCTCATCGTCCTGTTTGGCCCCGGCAACCACCGTGGGGCGGTAGTAGAAGCCCTGCTCCATCGCCTCGCCGCCGGTCGTCACCTGCACATGGTTCAGCTCGCGCGCGCGGTTGACGAAGCTGGCCACGCGGTCGCGCTGGCGCTGGCTGATCAGCGGGCCGATCTCGTTCGTGCTGTCGTCCTCGGCCCCCAGCGTGATCGAGGCGGCGGCGGAGGTGAGGTCCGCGACCAGCTTGTCATACACCTTCTTCCCGGCATAGACCCGGCAGGCGGCGGTGCAGTCCTGCCCGGCGTTGTAGAAGCTGAACGCCCGCAGCCCCTCGACCACCTGCGCCACATCGGCATCGTCGAACACGATCACCGGGGCCTTGCCGCCCAGTTCCAGATGGGTGCGCTTCACCGTCTTCGCCGCCGCGTCCAGCATCTTCCTGCCGGTCGCCACGTCGCCGGTGAGGGAAATCATGTCCACCTGCGGATGGTTGATCAGGTAGCTTCCCACCGTCTGCCCGCGCCCGGCGATGACATTGACCACGCCTTCCGGCAGCACATTCGCCAGCACATGCGCCAGTTTCAGCGCGGTCAGCGGCGTCTGCTCGCTGGGCTTGAACACCACCGTATTGCCGCCGGCAATCGCCGGGCCAAGCTTCCAGGCCATCATCATCAGCGGGTAGTTCCAGGGCGCGATGGACGCCACCACCCCCACCGGGTCGCGGCGGATCATGCTGGTATGGCCGGTCAGGTATTCCCCCGCCACCGTCCCGGTCATGCAGCGCACCGCGCCCGCGAAATAGCGGAAGCAATCGACAATCGCCGGGATCTCGTCGTTGCGCGCCGCGTTGATCGGCTTGCCGCAGTTCAGCGCCTCCAGCGCGGCGAAAGCATCGGCATCAGCCTCGATCCGGTCGGCGATGGTCAGAAGCGCGGCGGAGCGTTCGGCGGGCGTGGTCCGCGACCAGCCCTCGAAGGCCTTGCGTGCCGCCGCCACCGCCCGGTCGACCTGCGCGGTCGAGGCTTCCGGCACCTCCAGGATCAAGGCCCCGGTGCGGGGATTCAGGACGGATTCCTTCGCCTCTTGCCCGGCCTCGAAGGCCGAACCGATGAGAAGCTGGGTCTGGATGGATTGGTGCAAGGTCATGTCGGTCTCCCTATTTGCCCATGCCGGCGGTCTCGGAACCGCCGCGGGTCAGGTAGTAGGCTGCAAGGATGGGGAAGAAGGTGGCCGCGAAGACCACGATGGCGACGACATTGGTGACGGGCCGCTGGCGCGGGCGGATCAGCTCGTCCAGCATCCAGATCGGCAGGGTCTTCGCCTCGGCGCCCGAGCCTGCGGTGAAGATGGTGACGATCACCTCGTCGAACGAGAGGGCGAAGGCCAGCATGCCCCCCGCCAGCAGGGCCGAGCCCATGTTGGGCAAAAGCACATGGCGGAAGGTCTGGAAGGCGTTGGCACCGAGATCGGCGCTCGCCTCCATGATCCCGCCGGACAGGCGGCGCAACCGGGCGACGGCATTGTTGTAGACGATGACGATGCAGAAGGTCGCGTGGCCAAGCACGATGGTCCAGACCGAGAATGGAATGTCCATGATGCCGAAGGCCGAGCGCAAGGCCATGCCGGTGATGACGCCCGGCAGGGCGATGGGCAGAAGGATCAACAGGCTGATCTGGTCGCGCCCGAAAAACGCGGTCCGGGTCATCGCGGCGGCGACAAGGGTGCCGAGGATGAGGGCGACCGAGGTGGCGATGGTGGCGACCTTCAGCGACAGCCACAGGGGCGGCCAGATGTCGGGCCGGTCATACCAGGCGGTTGCGAACCACTGCGTCGTCAGGCCCGGCGGCGGGAACTGGAAGCTGCGCTCTTCGGTGGTGAAGGCGTAAAGGAAGATCAGCAGGATCGGCAGATGGAGGAAAAGGAGGCCTCCGATGGCTGCGGCGCGAAGCGAGAGGGGCGAGCGGTCAGAGAGCATCGAAGGCCCCCATGCGGCGTGCGATCGCGAGGTAGATCAGCATGATCCCGATCGGCACCACGGCGAAGGCCGCCGCCAGCGGGATGTTCCCGGCGGTCCCCTGCAACTGGTAGACCGCCATGCCGATGAAATTGGCCGAATTGCCGATGATCTGCGGAATGATGTAATCCCCCAGCGTCAGCGAGAAGGTGAAGATCGACCCGGCGACCACCCCCGGCAGGGCCAGCGGCAGGATCACGCTGCGAAAGGTCTGCGCCCTTGTGGCGCCGAGATCGGCCGAAGCTTCCAGCATGGAATTCGGCACCCGCTCCAATGCCGCCTGCATCGGCAGGATCATGTAGGGCAACCAGATGTAGACGAAGACCATGAAGGTCCCGAGCGGCGAGGTGGAGAGCGAGGACCCTTCGAGGCCGGGGATGGCGAGGAGACCGTCGATGATCCAGGACGTATGCGTCCGCTCCGCCGCCCAGCCGAGGATGCCGTCCTTCGCCAGGATCAGCTTCCAGGCATAGACCTTGACCAGATAGCTTGACCACAGGGGCAGCATGACGCCCAGATAGAAGGCGGCTTTCCAGTGCCCCTTGGCGTAGCGGGCCGCGTAATAGGCGATGGGGAAGGCAAGCACAGCGCAGGCCAGCGTCACCGCGGCGGCCATGGTCACGGTGCGGACCAGGATGTCGAGATTCGACAGCCGCAGAAGCTCGCCATAGGTCTTCAGCGTGAACTCCTGCTTCACCAGGCCCGACATCTCGTCGATGGAATAGAAGCTTTGCAAAAGCAGCGCGGCCAGCGAGCCGAGGTAGACCACCCCCAGCCACAGCAGCGGCGGGATCAGGAGCAGAGCAAGCAGCAGGCGCGGATGCCGCCAGAAACTCGCGGTCAGCCGGTCAGCGGGCCCCCTGGCAGGCAGGATCGCGGGCAAACTCATCGCCGTGCCCTCTGGCCGGCAAAATTCTTGCAGAAAGAATTTTGGGCGCCCGGTCCAGCCGCGTTGTGCGGGTGGCAAAGGTCGGAGCCTCCGGCGGGGATATTTGTGCCAGTATGAAAAGCCTTGTTCAGGATTTCATGCTGGACGGAAATATCCCTGGGTCGTCCGTTGGCCTCGCCATTGGTTCGAGACTGCAAGGGGCTGGCGGGCAGCGCCTCCTGCGACAATGCGGCCTGGAGGCGGCGCATCAGATCGCTCCCATCAGATGCAGAGCCGCCGGTTCGAAGGCAATGGCGGTGGTCTCGCCCTCTGCCGGGACGGGTTGACCGGCGGGGACCATGGCGGCGATCTCGGTCTCGCCGGTGCGGATCACGACGCGGGTGCCGGAGCCGAGGTAGCGCAACGCGGTTACGGTGCCCTGGACCGGGCCGGTCGGCGCCAGCCGCGTGGCTTCGGGGCGCAGGCTCGACCACTGGGCCGGGCCGCCCAGGCTCTGGGTCAGTTCGGGCGGCAGCACGTTGGACGAGCCGACGAAATCGGCGACGAACCGGGTGGCGGGGCGGTCGTAGATGTCCTGCGGCGAGCCGATCTGGGCGATCCTGCCCTCGTTGAACACCGCCAGGCTGTCGGCCATCGACAGGGCCTCGTGCTGGTCGTGGGTCACGAAGACGAAGGTCAGGCCCAGGCGCTTTTGCAAGGCCTTCAGCTCGTCCTGCATCGCCTCGCGCAGCTTCAGGTCCAGAGCCCCCAGCGGTTCGTCCAGCAGAAGGACGCGCGGCTGATTGACCAGCGCCCGCGCCAGCGCCACCCGCTGCCGCTGGCCGCCCGACAGTTGTGCGGGCTTGCGGTCGCCGTAGCCGCCCAGCTTGACCAGGGCCAGCATCTCTTCGGCCTTGGTGCGGCGCGCGGCGCGGCCCATGCCCTTGACCATCAGCCCGTAGGCCACATTGTCGCGCACGTTCAGATGCGGGAAGAGCGCATAGTCCTGGAACACCGTGTTCACGTTGCGCAGATGCGGGGGCGTGTTCGACACATCGTCGCCGAAGATGCGGATCGTGCCCCCGGTCGGCTTCTCGAAGCCCGAGATCAGCCGCAGGCAGGTGGTCTTGCCCGACCCCGATGGCCCGAGCATGGCGAAGAACGAGCCTTCGGCAATGGTCAGGTCAACGCCGTCGACGGCCTTCACCGGGCCGAAATGGCGCGAGACGTTCTGGAAGGTGACGGCAGCGGTCATGGGGCATCCGACGTGACAAGGAACGGTGCGTGCCGAGCACGCACCCTACAGAGGGGGGCGCAGGGTGTGTCGTTCCGTGGCCTCGAAACCCGAGGCCACGGGTTGACGCCCCGTTTACCGGCCGCCGATCACGCCGATGTAGTCGCTGACCCAGCGGTAATAGGGCACACAGGCCCCCTCACCCAGCGCGCAGTTCGACACCGGCGTGGTCCAGAACCGGATCTTGTCGAAATCGTCCATCCCGTTCGCGGTGCAGCTTTCCGCCGTCGACATGCCCGACCCGTTGGTGCAGGCCGCCGGAACCGACGGGTTCGCCCCGAACCAGACCGCAAGGTCGGATTGCAGGTTCGAGCTGAGTGTATGGTCCATCCACAGATAGGCGCAGGTCGGGTTCTTGGCATCGACATGCATCATCGTGGTGTCGGCCCAGCCCGTCGCACCTTCCTCCGGGATGGTCGAGGCAATCGGCTGCCCGTCCGCCTTCAGCAGGTTCACCTGGAACGGCCAGGAGCCCGAGGCGACCACGCCCTCGTTCTTGAAGTCGTCGATCTGGATGAAGGCGTCATGCCAGTAGCGGCTGACCAGGTTGCGCTGCACCCGCAACAGGTCCAGCGCGGCCTTGTACTGGTCCTCGTTCAGCTCGTAGGGCGAGGTGATCCCCAGTTCGGGCTTGTGCGCCATCAGATATTGCGCCGCATCGGCAATGTGGATCGGGCCGTCATAGGCCTGCACCCGGCCCTTGTTCGACTTGCCGTCCGGCAGGGTCTGCTCCTCGAACACCACCGACCAGGATTTCGGCGCTTCCTTGAAGACCTCGGTGTTGTACATCAGCACGTTCGGCCCCCACATGTAGGGGACGCCGTAATGCACCCCGTCCACCGTATGCCAGGGCGCGCTCTGCAACCTTTCGTCCACCGTCTTCCAGGACGGGATCAGGTCGGTGTTGATCGGCTGCACCCGGTCGCCCGCGACCAGCCGCAGCGAGGCATCGCCCGAGGCCGTCACCAGGTCGAACCCGCCTTCGTTCATCAGCGCCACCATCTCGTCCGAGGTGTTCGCCGTCTTGACATTGACCTTGCAGCCCGAGGCCGCCTCGAACTTCGTCACCCAGTCGAAGGCCTTGTCGGTTTCGCCCCGTTCGATATAGCCCGGCCAGGCGACGATGTTCACCTGCCCCTCCGGCGTGCCCAGCGCGGTCATCTGGGCGAAGGCGGGGGTCAACCCGGTCAGAAGCGCAAGCGTCGTGGTTCCCAGAAGTTTGAGACGGTTCATGGCAGACTCCCGTTGGTGTGTCTCTGGCGGTATCGCAGACATCCGTTTCCCGGACTTGGGCACAAGCCTAGGGGGACGGGTTACTTTCGCAATAACAAAATACTGAAGCTACCTATCGGCAATACCGATGGCATATCGGGCTGGGCAGACCCGGCGTCGAATCCGCAATACTTGCCTTGCGTTTCGCTCTAGATATCCGGCATCGAACTGTGTTGGGGACTTGATGGCGCGCATTCTGATGATTGCTCCGGCTCCGGTGATCGAGACCGGGGGGCGTGTTCGCCTGGATGTGAAGTTCGTCGAAGGCATGCGCGTCCAGCAGGCGCACTGGCCCAGCCGGATCACCTGCCTGCTCAGGCGCGACACCCCGGCGATCCCCTTCGGGCGCGACTACGACCGGGCCGACCTGCCCTTCGATCTGGTCCTGCTCGACCCCGACGAACCGATCACGGCCGGGCATCTGGCCGGGCATGAGCTGATCTACGCCTCGGGCGATGACTATCGCTGCCTGGGCCTGACTGATCTCATGACGCCGGGCCAGAAGATCGTCTACGTCATCGAATACACCGATGAAACCCGCCGGCAGATTCTTGCGCTGGACCGCAATCGCGGCCTGCTTGGCCGGGTGAAGGGCCGGATCTGGCTGAAGCGGCAGGAAGGTCGCCGCCGCCTGGCCTTTCGCACGGCGCAGGGGCTGCAATCGAACGGCTATCCGGCGCATGACCTTTACGGCCCGATCAACCGCGACAGCCTGCTGTATCTTGATGGCCGCATGACCCCCGAGCTTTTCGCGACCGAAGCCGAGATGGCCGCGCGTGAGGCGCATCGCGCGGCGGGCGGGCCACTTCGGCTGGTCTATTCCGGGCGGCTGGAAACCATGAAAGGCGCGCAGGACCTGATCCCCGTCGTCCGCCGCCTGACCGAACGGGGCGTGGACTTCACGCTCGACATTTTCGGCACCGGCGCGCTGGAGACCGAGATCGCCGAAGGCATCCGCAGCCTGCCCGATCCGCAGCGGGTGCGCTTGCGCGGCGTGGTGGATTTCGAGACCGAGCTTGTCCCCTTCACCCGCCAGAACGCGGACATCTTCCTGGGGTGTCACCGCCAGTCCGACCCGTCCTGCACCTATCTTGAAGC
>JAGPEG010000054.1 GCA_018057165.1 Tabrizicola sp. | reverse complement strand
TGGTGGGCGACCCTGGAATCGAACCAGGCGTGGGTCGCCCCGGGGGAGTTACAGTCCCCTGCCGCACCTTGCAGCTCGTCGCCCGCCGGGGGTGGGTCTACTCAAGCGGGCCGGGGGCGTCAAGGGTGGATCGGGCAAGATTTCGGCTTGCATCGGAACCCGTGCCTGCGCAAAGGTCCGGTCTGGTTTTCGAGGGGGTCGGGACATGGGTTCGGGCGGCGCGGCGGGTGGCAAGAAACCGGCCTGGGTGGTGGAAAAGGAACGCGGCGAACGGCGCGAGGCGCGGGAAACCGTCTGGCTTTTCGGCCTGCATGCGGTGCGCGATGCGCTGATGAACCCCCGGCGCGAGAAGCTGCGGCTGGTCGTCACCAAGAACGCGCTCGACAAGCTCGAGGCGGCGGTCGCGGCTTCGGGCATGGCTCCCGAGGTGGTGGAGCCGCGCCGTTTTGACGTGCCGATCGACGAAGGCTCGGTCCACCAGGGCGCGGCGGTCGAGGTGAAGCCCCTGAACTGGGGCCGGTTCGAGGATGTCTGCGCGGCAGGCGAGGGTCTGCCGCTGGTCGTCCTGCTGGACCGCGTCACCGATCCGCACAATGTGGGCGCGATCCTGCGTTCGGCCGAGGTCTTCGGGGCCCGCGCGGTGGTGGCCCCCAGGCACCATTCCGCGCCGGAGACCGGGGCCCTGGCGAAGACGGCCAGCGGCGCGCTGGAGCGGCAGCCCTATCTGAAGGTCACGAACCTTGCCGAGGCGATGCAGGCCCTGCGCGACATGGGCTTTACCCTGATCGGCCTGGATGGCGAAGCGCCGGTTGCGCTGGCCGAGGCGGTGGCGGGGGTGGGCGGTCGGCCCATCGCGCTGGTCCTGGGCGCGGAAGGACCGGGCCTGCGCGAGAAGACGCGCGAGACCTGCGATGTGCTGGCCCGGATTCCCTTTGCCGGAGCTTTCGGCAGCCTCAACGTCTCGAATGCGGCGGCGGTGTCGCTTTATGCGGCCTCGGCACAGATCAAGCCGTGATCACAACTCTGCGACAGGGCTTTAACCGGGCCTTCTGGTCCCTAAATTCCATTGATGAGGCACGGGACGGAACCCCGTACTCTCTTCACTGTCCCTCGTTCCGCGACTGGGCGTCTGGGCTTGACCCGGGCGCCCTTTTTCTTTCCGGAGTGCCCATGACCAGCGATGCCGAAATCCGTGACATCCTGACCCGCGTGAAGACCATCGCCGTCGTCGGCTGGTCGCCGAAGCCCGACCGTCCGAGCCATGGCGTCGCGGACTATCTCAAGCGGCGGGGGTATCGGGTGATCCCGGTCAATCCCGGCCAGGCGGGGCAGGAAGCCCTGGGCGAGACGGTGGTGGCGACGCTGGCCGAAGCCGGCCCGGTCGACATGGTCGACATCTTCCGTCGCAGCGATGAGGCGGGGGCGGTGGCGGACGAGGCGGTGCGCCTGGGCGTGAAGGTCGTGTGGATGCAACTGGGCGTGGTGGACGAGGCGGCGGCCGAACGGGCACGCGCGGCGGGGCTGCAGGTGGTGATGAATCGCTGCCCGGCCATCGAGATTCCGCGGCTGGGGCTTTGAGGCCCAAATTCCTTACCGAAGGAATTTGATCAGCGACCAGCTTTCTCGGCGAGACCCGAAGTGCCCTCGCGGCGCTCCAGCTCTGCCAGAACCTCCGCCAGCGTCACGTCCCGCGCGGCGAGCATGACGAGCAGGTGGTAAAGCACGTCCGCCGCTTCGGAGGTGAGCCTTGCCCGGTCGCCCTTCACCGCTTCGATGATCGCTTCGATCGCCTCTTCCCCGAACTTCTCGGCGCATTTCTCCGGGCCTTTGGCCAGCAGCTTCGCGGTCCAGGAGGTTTCGGGATCGGCCTCCTTGCGGGCGGTGATGGTGGCGGCGAGTTTTTCCAGCGTCATGACAGCCTCACGGGGATGCCGGCGGCGGCCATATGGGCCTTGGCCTGGCCGATGGTGTAGGTGCCGAAGTGGAAGATCGAGGCGGCGAGGACGGCGGAGGCGTGGCCTTGCGTGATGCCCTCGACCAGGTGGTCAAGCGTGCCGACCCCACCGGAGGCGATGACGGGGATGGCGACGGCATCGGCGATGGCGCGGGTCAGGGGCAGGTTGTAGCCGCCCTTGGTGCCGTCGCGGTCCATGCTGGTCAGCAGGATTTCCCCGGCCCCCTTCGCGGCGACGCTGCGGGCGAAGGTGACGGCGTCGATCCCGGTGGCGCGGCGACCGCCGTGGGTGAAGATCTCCCATTTGCCGGGGGAGACGGTCTTGGCGTCGATGGCGACGACGATGCACTGGCTGCCGAAACGGTCGGCGGCGCGGGCCACCACGTCGGGGTCGGCGACGGCGGCAGAGTTGAAGCTGACCTTGTCGGCCCCGGCGAGGAGAAGCTTGCGCACGTCATCGGGGGTGCGGACGCCGCCGCCGACGGTGAGCGGCATGAAGCACTGCTCGGCGGTGCGGGTGACGAGGTCGTACATCGTGGCGCGGTTGTCTTCGGTCGCCATGATGTCGAGGAAGCAGAGTTCATCCGCCCCGGCGGCATCGTAGGCTTTCGCGGCCTCGACCGGGTCGCCGGCGTCGATCAGGTCGGTGAAATTGACGCCCTTCACCACGCGACCGTCGGCCACGTCGAGGCAGGGGATGATGCGGGTCTTGAGCATGGGGGGAGGAATGGCCCGACAGGGACGGAAAAGCAAGCGGGTTTGAAGGGGCAGGTGTCCACGGTGGACAAAACGGGATAATAAAAGGAAATCAGATATTTACTCTTCCTTGTTAACCGATTGGAAACCCGATGGTTAACGTCTTGTGGCCATCCGCGCCACCGCCCCGCGCGAGATCAGGATGTGGAACGGCATGACCAACCGCAGATAGGCGCGGCCCCAGCGGTTGTGCGGGTGAACCCAGGTCGACATGTAGAGCCGTCCGCCCTGTCGGATCAGGCCGATGCGGAAGTTCAGATGGCGGTCGTCGGTGCCGAGGATGATCTCGTCTTCGGTTTCAAGGCGGGTGGGGAAGATCGGGCGGGAGGGTTCGCCGGTCTTCAGGCCGAAGGGGCGGACAAGCGCGTTGCGGAGCCGCAGGAGGGCACCGGCCCAGCCGGGAAGCGCAAGGCCCCTGGTCGCCGCCTCATGCGGGGAGAGGGTTGAGGCAACCGAGTAGCAGTCGAGAAAATCGCCGGCCTGGTGCAGCGACCACAGGGTCGAGGCGCGGGGCAGGGTGTCAGTGCGGATCAGGGACATGGTGGCAGGCTGCGCCTTTGACCGGCGGCGGGGAATGAGGCGAAGGGTCGCGGTGGCGGGTCAGTGCCGCCGAGCTGCGCGATCCCCTGTCAGCCTTGCAACACCTTCAGCGCCGCCGCCAGGTCAATCGCCCCGTCATAAAGCGCGCGACCCGAGATCGCGCCTGCGATGACGCCGGTGTCGCGAAGGGCGATGAGGTCCTCCATCCGGCTGACGCCGCCGCTGGCGATCACGGGGATGGTGACGGCGCGGGCGAGGGCTTCGGTGGCCTCGATGTTCGGGCCCTGCATGGCGCCGTCGCGGTCGATGTCGGTGTAGATGATCGCCGCCACGCCTGCGTCCTCGAAGCTGCGGGCGAGGTCGGTGGCCATGACGTCAGTTTCCGTGGCCCAGCCCTTCGTCGCGACGCGACCCTTGCGGGCGTCGATGCCGACGGCGACCTGGCCGGGGAAGGCTTTGGCGGCTTCGCGGACGAGGGCGGGGTTTTCCACCGCGACGGTGCCGAGGATGACGCGGGCGAGGCCCTTTTGCAGCCACATGGCGATGGTCGCCATGTCGCGGATGCCGCCGCCAAGCTGGGCGGGGACGTTCACGGATTTGAGGATCGCCTCCACGGCGGCACCGTTCACCGGCTGGCCGGCGAAGGCGCCGTTCAGGTCGACGAGGTGCAGCCACTCACACCCGGCGGACTGGAACTTCAGCGCCTGCGCGGCGGGGTCGTCGCCGAAGACGGTGGCCGCGTCCATTTCGCCGCGGAGAAGCCGGACGCATTGGCCGTCCTTCAGGTCGATGGCGGGGAAAAGGATCATGGCAAGGCTCCGGCAGCGTTGCGCGGTCTTTGGCATGGGCGGGCCAGAATGAAAAGCGGTGAGACGCGACCCCACGTCACGCTTGATCGGTTTTGCGACTGGGGCAAAGCATGGGCATCTCTCGGGAGGAGGACCCCATGAAGACTTATCTGATCGCAGCCGCGCTGGCGGTTTTCGGCACGGGCGCATTCGCCGATCCGGTGGAGGGCATCTGGCAGACCAAGAAGGACGACAACGGCAACTTCGGCTTTGTCGAGATCAAGCCCTGCGGCCCGGCGCTCTGCGGGGTGCTGATCAAGGCGTTCGACAATGCGGGCAAGGAGCGCGAGAGCGACAACATCGGCCGCAAGATCGTCTGGGACATGGTGGCCTATCCCGACGGGCTGTACGACGACGGCCAGATCTATTCGCCGGACCGCGACAAGACCTATAACGGCGACATGACGCTGTCGGGCAACAACCTGTCGGTGCGGGGCTGTGTGCTGGGCATCTGTCGCGACGGCGGGACCTGGAAGCGGGTGAAATAGGCGCAGATTTCGGGTCGTTTTTGCGGTCGCAGTCGGTTAGGTTCGCGCCATACGGAGGCTGCGATGGGGCGCAACGACTGGCTATTGCTCTGGACCCTGTCCCTTTTGTGGGGCGGGTCTTTTCTTTTCAACGAACTGGCGCTGCAAGGTCTGCCTGCCTTGAGTATTGTCTGGGGGCGGGTCGGTCTGGCGGCGCTCTTGTTGTGGGGCGTTGTCTGGGGGACGAAGGCCCGGGTGCCGCAGCGGGACATGTGGCCTGCGCTCTTGGTGATGGGGCTGGTGAACAACGCGGTGCCCTTCACGCTGTTCGTGCTGGCGCAAGGGCAGATCACCGGGGCGCTGGCTTCGGTGCTGAACGCGATGACGCCGATCTTCACGGTGCTGGTGGCGCATGCCGCCACGGCAGATGAGAAGCTGACCCCGGCGCGGGCGCTGGGCGTGGCATTGGGATTTATCGGGGTGCTGGCGATGCTGGCCGACAGTGCGATGGGGGGCACACGGCTGGCGATGCTGGCCTGCCTCGGGGCAGCATTCAGCTATGCGCTGGCCGGGGTCTGGGGCCGGAGGTTTCGCGCGGCCGGAATGACGCCGCTGGCCACGGCCTGCGGGCAACTGACGGCAAGCACGCTGCTATTGCTTCCGGTCTGGCTGGTCCTGGACCGGCCCTGGACCCTGGACTGGCCGGGGTGGGAGCCGGTGCTGGCGGTGCTGGGGCTGGCGAGCCTCTGCTCGGCCCTGGCCTACCTGATTGCCTTCCGCATCCTGGCCAATGCGGGAGCGACGGCATTGTCGCTGGTGACCTTCCTGATCCCGATCTCGGCGGCGGGCCTGGGCTGGCTGGTGCTGGGCGAAAGGCTGGAGACGCGACATCTTGTCGGGCTGGGGCTGATCCTGGCGGGGCTGGCGGTGATCGACGGGCGGCTGTTCCGGCGGCGTTGACCGGGGGGCGCGGGGGGCGCAGGATGGGGGGATGCAGCCGAAGGCCATTCTGGAAACCGCCCTTTACGCCCCCGACCTGGACGCGGCGAAGGCCTTCTATGGCGAGACGTTGGGCCTGCCGGTGATCGCCGAGGTGACGGGGCGGCATGTGTTCTTCCGGGTGGGGGCGGGGGTGCTGCTGGTCTTTGATCCGGGCGCGACCGAGGTGCCGTCGGGCAACCCTGCCTTGCCGGTGCCGGTGCATGGCGCGCGGGGGCCGGGGCATCTGTGCTTTGCGGCCACGCGCGCGGAGATTGCCGCCTGGCGGGAGCGGCTGGCGGCTGCCGGGGTGGTGGCAGAGGCGGAGTTCGACTGGCCGAACGGGGCGCGGTCGCTGTATGTCCGCGATCCGGGCGGAAATTCGGTGGAATTCGCCGAACCGGGGCTTTGGGCCTAGGGTTTCCAGCGCAGGAAATTGCCGATCAGGCGCAGACCGGCGGCCTGGCTTTTCTCGGGGTGGAACTGGGTGCCGAGGATGGTGTCGCGCCCGACGACGGCGGTGATCGGGCCACCGTAGTCGCAGAAGGCAAGGCGGTGGGCCGGGTCGGTGACGCGGAAGTGGAAGGAGTGGACGAAATAGGCGTGATCGCCGGTGGTGAGGCCGTCGAGGACCGGGTGGGTGCGTTCGACGATCAGGTCGTTCCAGCCCATGTGCGGGACTTTCAGGGTCCGGTCCTCCGGCTCGATCCTGACCACGTCACCGGGAATCCAGCCGAAGCCTTCGGTCAGGCGGTATTCGTGGCCCCGGCTTGCCAGCATCTGCATGCCCACACAGATGCCGAGGAAGGGGCGGGCCTTGGCGATGACAGCCTCTTCGATGGCCTCGAAGAGCCCGCCATATTGGCCGAGGGCGGCGCGGCAGGCCGGGAAGGCGCCGTCGCCGGGCAGCACGATGCGGTCGGCGCGGGCGACATCCTCCGGCTTCGAGGTGACGAGGATGTCGCCGCCGCCGACCTCGACCGCCATGCGCTGAAAGGCTTTCTCGGCGGAGTGGAGATTGCCGGAATCATAGTCGACGAGGGCGGTGAGCATGTCTGTATCCGGTGCGCGGGCGGAAGGTGTGGGAGCCTCCGGCGGGGATATTTGGGCCAGTATGAAAGGCTAGAGCGCGCCCTTGGTGGAGGGGAGCGCGTCGCCGAGGCGGGGGTCTTGTTCGACAGCCTCACGCAAGGCGCGGGCGACGGATTTGAAGGTGGCCTCGGCGATGTGGTGGCTGTTGAGGCCGTGAGCCATGTCGACATGCAGGGTGATGCCGCCGTGGGTGGCGAGGGCCTGGAAGAATTCGCGCACCAGTTCGGTGTCGAAAGTGCCGATTTTCCCCGTGGGGAAATCGACGGTCCAGATGAGGAAAGGCCGCGCCGAAAGGTCCAGCGCGGTGGCGATCTGGGCGTCGTCCATGGCCAGGCGGAAATGGCCGTAGCGGCGGATGCCGCGCTTGACGCCAAGGGCTTTCGCGAGGGCCTGGCCAAGCGCGATGCCCACGTCTTCGACCGTGTGGTGGTCGTCGATGTGCAGATCACCCTTGGCGCGGATGGTGAGGTCGATCAGGCTGTGGCGCGCGAGCTGGTCGAGCATGTGGTCGAAGAAGCCGACGCCGGTCTGGCAGTCATGCTTGCCGCTGCCGTCGAGATTGACGGCGACGGTGATCGCGGTCTCGGCGGTGGTGCGGGTGACGGTGGCTTCGCGCATGGCGGTTCCCCTGATGACGCGGGCCTTATAGGGCGGGAGGGGCGGAAGGGGAAGGCGGAACCGGGCCGGGGCGGTTCGCAACCGGCGGCAGAGGCTGGGGGTCCCCGATCAGCCGGGGATCGCAATCGCCGAAGGGCGGGAATCCCCCCGTTGCAATCGTGGGGCAAAAGCGTAATCCCTTTGACAGATTCTGGTCTTGATATGGCCCAGACTTGCCGCAAGACAGTCTGCAAGGTCCGGGCCATGCGTTTCCCGGCGATAATTGGAGTTCGGTCAGGTCATGCCTGAGATTTTTCCGGTTCTTCTCTGCGGCGGGTCGGGGACCCGGCTCTGGCCCGTGTCGCGCAAGAGCTTTCCCAAGCAGTTCGTGCCCCTGGCCGCGCAGGGAACGCTGTTCCAGGCGGCGGCGAGCCGGATGCTGGGCGCAGTGGATGTGGCAAGCCCGCTGGTGATCACCAATTCCGACTTCCGCTTCATCGTGGCCGAGCAACTGGCGGCGGAAGGCATCCGTCCCGGCGCGATCCTGATCGAGCCTGCGGCGAGGAACACCGGGCCGGCGATCCTTGCGGCGGCGCTGCATCTGGCGGAGCGGGATGCGGAGGCGCTGATGCTGGTCATGCCGACCGACCACAGCATTCCCGACATCGACGCTTTCCGCGCGGCCGTGGCAGCGGGGGTGCCGCGGGCCGTGGCAGGGCAGATCGTGACCTTCGGTGTCCGGCCCGACCGGCCCGAAACCGGCTATGGCTGGATCGAGCTGGGATCCTCGCCCGTCGATGGCGAGGCGCAGCCGGTGCGGCGCTTCGTGGAAAAGCCGCCTCTCGACAAGGCCGAGGCGATGCTGGCCGCAGGGCGCTATCTCTGGAATGCCGGCATCTTCCTGATGTCGGCCCGCACGCTTCTGGCGGCTTTCGCCGACCACGCGCCCGACCTGATCGGGCCGGTCGGCGAGGCGGTCGCCGCGGCGCGGACGGACCTGGACTTTCTGCGGCTGGCTGAAACGCCCTGGGCCGGGGTGCGCGATATTTCCATCGACTTTGCCGTGATGGAGAAGGCCGCGAACATCGAGGTCATCCCGCTGGGTGCGGCCTGGTCGGATCTGGGCGACTGGAACGCCGTCTGGCGTGAAAATGGCGGCGGGACGGTCATGCAGGGTCCGGTCACGGCGATTGATTGCGAGGGGAGCCTGCTGCGGTCCGAGGTCGAGGGGCAGCATGTGGTGGGGATCGGGTTGCAGGACCTGGTCGTCGTGGCGATGCCCGATGCGGTGCTGGTGGCCGACCGGGCGCGCAGCCAGGACGTGAAGACGGCGGTGGCGCAGATGAAGGCGCGTTCGGTCCGGCAGGCGGAAGTGTTCCCGCGCGACCACCGGCCCTGGGGCTGGTTCGAGACGCTGGCGCTGGCCGACCGCTTCCAGGTCAAGCGGATCGTGGTGAAACCGGGTGCGGCCCTCAGCCTGCAAAGCCATATCCACCGGGCCGAACACTGGATCGTCGTTTCCGGGACGGCGCAGGTGACGGTGGGCGACGAGGTGAAGCTGCTGAGCGAGAACCAGTCGATCTATGTGCCGTTGGGGGCGATTCACCGGCTGGCGAACCCCGGCAAGGTGCCGGTGGTCCTGATCGAGGTGCAGACCGGGGCCTATCTGGGCGAGGATGACATCATCCGCTACGAGGACATCTATGCGCGCGGCGACGAAAAGGGCGGCACCCGCTGATCTGCCGGACAGGGTCGGGAGACCTGGATGATCACCACGCTGACCTGCGCCTTTTCCCAGTGGAGCCCCGGTCTGGGCGACAACAGCGCGATGGGCTGGGTCACGGTGCTGGTCTATCTGGTCGCGGCCATCCTTGCGACGCGGGCGGCAACGGTGCTGCGCGGGCCCGAGGCACCCCTGCGGCGCGAGCGGGTCTTCTGGAGCATCACGGCGGCTGTGCTGTTCTTTCTCGCGGTCAACAAGCAGCTGGATCTGCAAACGCTGTTCACCACGATCGGACGCTGCAACGCGCGGCTTATGGGCTGGTATGACATGCGCCACACCATACAGCGCGACTTCATCCTGGCCGTTGCGATTGTGGGCGTGCTGACGGTCGGCCTGCTGGCGCTTTTGCTGCGCGGCATCCTGGGGCGGGTCTGGCCGGCGCTTCTGGGCATCGGTTTTGTCTGCGGCTTCGTGCTGATCCGCGCGGCGAGCTTTCATGACGTCGACGGATTGATCGGCAGTTGGGCGATGGGGATCAAGGTCAACTGGCTGCTGGAGCTGCCCGGACCCACGCTGGTTGCGATCACCGCTGCGCTTCGACGGAAGGTCGCTCTCACGGGGTGAAAGGGGGGTCGGACGAATCGAGTCCGACCGCCTGGCGGGCCCTGATCTGGTCAGGGAGGCCGGGTTCGGCGTCAGGGACCAGGGGAATGTGATGAATGGCGCACATTAACGGAAAATTCACCGTTTCGAGATTCCGCACAATTTCGTGCCTGGAATGAGTGGTCCTGCCCCGGTTTCGAGAACCTGTCGGCTGGTCCGTATCGGGCGGTCGGGAAAGTGCTTCCGCAAAACCGGGTAAAAAGCGAAGAAAATCATGGCAATGATGTGGCCGTCAAGAAAAAGGCTGCGCGGGCGGGCGCCGGAGCCCTGAAATTCGGGCTTTCTGGTCTGTCAATGGAACCTCTTGCAGATACAACCTTAGCGTGTAACCCAATGAGAAGTAACCACTTTCTGCGAGTTTCCATACCTTGCGACACATTGCGGCAAGGCCCGGCGGATGTTAGATAGACTGCGTGGAACGTGGTGTGACGAGTGCGATCTTTTGAAACGGGTCGGTGGATTGATGCCGGGTCCTGGAAATTGCGCATAACGATTGGCACCCTTGCGGAGGCGTTGCAGATGGACGTTCGTTCTGGAATAGACGGGCATGATTTCGAGCGGCCAACCGCGACCGTCAGCCAGGGCTGGGTCCGTGCGCGGAAGGAGCCTCTTTACCGCAGAGTGCTGAAGCGCTGGATGGATGTCGGTTTCGTGCTGATGGCCCTGCCGTTCGTCGCTCCGGTGGTTCTTGTGCTGGTCGTGGTGCTGAAGCTGACCGGGCATTCGCCCTTCTTCACGCAAGAGCGCGTGGGGCTTGGCGGTCGCACGTTCCGGCTTTGGAAGTTGCGCACCATGGTCGCCGATGCCGAAGCCCGGCTGCAGGACCATCTGCAGAAGGACGATGCCGCGCGCCGCGAATGGGACGACTACCAGAAGCTGTCCTGCGATCCCCGGATCACCGAGTTCGGCCAGTTCCTGCGCAAAAGCTCGCTTGACGAGCTGCCGCAGCTTTGGAACGTGCTGGTGGGCGACATGAGCCTGGTCGGTCCGCGCCCGATGCTGGTTGACCAGCAGGAGCTTTATCCCGGCAGCGCCTATTATGCGCTGCGCCCCGGCCTGACCGGAACCTGGCAGATTTCGGATCGCAACCAGTCGACCTTCGCACAGCGCGCCGAATTCGACGCCGATTACGAACGCCACCTGTCGTTCTTCAAGGATTTGAAGATCCTGCTGGCGACTGTGAATGTGGTGCTGCGGGCGACTGGGAAGTAAGCAATACACCCGGCCCGGCAGCGGGCGGGTTCTGTCTGATCCAGCCGATGAGCGCGACAGCGGGAAGCAGGATGATGCTTCCGGTCAGCGGATAGGCAAGCACGACGATCCAGAGCGGGAAGCCATAGGCAAAAAGCACCGCGGTGACGCTGGTTGCGCCCAACATCGCGATCATAACCAGCCCCAGTGCCATCCCCGTCTCCTTGGCCGGAGTCATATTCCAGAAAACCTGGCCCCGTCAGTTCGATAGCTTAGGTCGCGGGGGGCAGTGCGTCGAGATGGAAGAGTGAGTGGAAATCAGGCGGTGTGTCTTTCGTATCAGTACTGGCGAAACTTGGCCGACAAAGCGGCTACTATCCAGCAACGCGCCGCCTGCGGGCGAGGTCAGGCCCGCTTCGGCAGGGCGGTCAGGCCTGCGGATGCAGCATCTGCACCGCTTGCGGAGCTTGCGTCGCGCGCAGGCTTGAGAGCGTCGCTGCGAGCAGGAGCGTCAGGCTGCACACGACCGGATAGCCGAGCAGTGCGATCCATACCGGGACCGACAGAAAGACGGCTGTGGCCATTGCCACCAGTCCGACCATTGCGGAAACAAGAACCAGACCTGCGATCATGTGCTTCAACCCCCACGCGAAGAACATGATCACGCTGCTCGCATGGCGTGGCAAGATTGTGGCCGCGTTTGGGTGAATCTGCGTTCCGGAGTCCGGATTGTGTGGCGTGGCGGGATTGCCACGGTCGGGCAAAGGCCGCGCAACCCCGGCGCAGGTGACGGCGCCGGTCTTGCAATCCAGGGCAGCAATGGTGCCCGCTGGCAGGGCAAGTTTCCTTAGCGTGTTGAAAAGCTTTTCAGATCATGGCAATCGCGCATCGGCTGCGGGCGATGGATCGGGGCCGGAAGGACCGGGTGCAATCGGACGCAAGACGGGGATCGGCAGTCCCCGGAATCGGGTTGCGGCCGTGGAATGCCTTTCTTTTGTCATGCCGCAGCAGCAAGGTGCGGCCGTCGCAGACTGTGAGGACAGCAAGTGATCAAGACCTACCGAAAGCTGTTCGCGCTGCTCGACGACAGGGAGCGGAGGAATTTCTGCTGGCTGACCGGCATCATGCTTCTGGTCGCCGCAGCCGAGATTTCGGGCTTTTCGGCGGTGCTGATGCTGCTGAACGTCATTTCCGCGCCCGAAAAGATCCAGAGCAACGCCGTGCTGTCCTTCGTCTACACCCGGCTTGGCTTCACCAGCATTTTCCAGTTCCAGCTCGCCCTTGCGATCAGCGTGCTGGGCGTCGTGGTGATCGGTCTGGCGATCAAGGCTGTGGGGACCCGTGCGACGATCCGCTATTCGATGATGCGGGGCTTCACCATTTCAAGCCGTCTGTTGGCGGCCTATCTTCGGCACCCCTATCCCTGGTTCCTGCGCCACAACAGCGCCGAACTGGAAAAGAACGTGCTGAACGAGGTCGACGGTCTGATCGCTCGGGTCATCACCCCAAGCTTGCGTCTGGTGTCCAACACGATCCTGGCGATTTCGATCCTGATCTTCCTGCTGATGGTCGATCCGCTTGTGACGTTGTTCTGCGGTGGCGTGCTTGGTCTGGTCTATACCCTGATCTACTTGCGGGTCCGCGGCCAGACGCTTCGGGTCGGCACCGAGATGAAGGAAGCGCTTGAAGCCCGCTTTCTGGTTGCGAAAGAGGCGACGGGCGGCATCAAGGACGTGAAGGTCATGGGCCTGGAAGACGTCTATGTCCAAGGCTATTCGGTCGAGGCCTACAGGACGGCGCAGGCCCTGACGCGGATGGGGCTGGTTGCGGAAATGCCGCGTTTCATACTGGAGGCCATCACCTTCGGTACATTGATCTCGATGATCCTGCTGCTTCTGTTCCGCAACGGCGGCAACATGACCGAGATCGTGCCGACGCTTGGGGTGATCGCCCTGGCCACGATGCGGTTGCTGCCGTCGTTGCAGCAGATCTATTTCGGCATGGTCACCATTCGCGGCGCCGGGCCGGTGCTGGATGCCATCGTTGCCGATTTCGCGGCAAGCCCGCCGCCCCGCCCCGCCCGTGCGCAGGACGCGCCAGCGATGAAGCTGGAACGCAAGCTTGAGCTTGAGCAGGTCGGCTTTGCCTATGACAGTGCGGACCGGCCGACGCTGCACGGGGTCGACCTGACCATTCCGGCGCGGGCCACGGTTGGCATCGTCGGCGGTACCGGAGCGGGCAAGACGACGCTGGTCGACCTGATCCTGGGCCTGCTGTCGCCGGCCTCGGGTAAGATCAAGGTGGACGGCACGGTACTGACGGCAGACAACCTGCGGTCCTGGCAGGCGTCCATCGCCTATGTGCCGCAGGCCATCTTCCTGACCGACGACACCATTGCCGCCAATATCGCCTTTGGCGTGCCGAAGAGCGAGATCGACATGGCAGCGGTCGAGCATGCGGCCCGTGTGGCGGCGCTGCATGACTTCATCCTGTCCGAGCTGCCGACGGGATATGACACCCGTGTGGGCGAACGCGGCGTGCGGCTTTCGGGGGGGCAGCGCCAGCGCATCGGCATCGCCCGCGCGATGTATCGCGACCCGACGCTTCTGATCATGGACGAAGCGACCTCGGCGCTGGACAATGTCACCGAGCGCGAGGTGATGGAGGCGATGCAGCGCATCCGGGGGGACAAGACCATCATCCTGATCGCGCACCGGCTGTCGACGGTGCGGAGCTGCGACACGATCTTCCTGATGGAGCGGGGCCGGCTGCTGGCGCAGGGAAGCTATGACGAGCTTCTGGCCACAAGCCAGGTGTTCCGGCACATGGTCAGCGGCGGGTCCGACGCGGCGGCGGACGGGCCGGGCTGACCCGGATCAGCGGCGGCTGCGCATTTCATGCGTGCGCGGGCCGCGCCTGGGGGCCGGTCCGGTGTCGGACATCAGCCAGCCGGCCCGTGGCGCGGCGGCAAAGGGCTGCGCCCCGGCTTGTCCGGCAAGCCCGTCCGGGGCGACGTCCTTTGCATCCGGGAGCTGCCACCACAGGGCATGGCCCGCCACAGCGCCCGCCATGAGCCAGACGTAGTTGACCAACCCCGAATTCGGCAAGAGGTCGATGAGGGTGGCGCTGAGCGTGATGATCAGCCCGAGGGGAAGGAATGAATCGCCCACAGCCCGGCGTCGCAGGGCAAAGAACAGGATCGGCGCGGTCAGAAGCCCGAAGCGCCCGATATAGCCGATCCAGCCAAAGCTGCCGATCACCCCGACCCAGATGCCGTCGACGATGCTGCTCAACTTGCCGGTCGCGGGATCGTGCAGGAGATCGCGCCCCCAGCTTCCCCAGCCAAGCAGCGGCTTTTCGCTGGCGCGGGCGAGGAGGGCGTCTTCGTTGTCCAGCCGGAACTTCAGCGAGGCGGCCCGGTCGGCGTTGATCGACTGGACGTAGTCGTGAACCGCATCGACCGGGATCCAGCCCGCCCCGCGCAGGATCGGGTAGAACATCACCACGGTCGCGACGATCAGCCCGATGACAAGCTGCGGTCGGCGTCCGAGCAGGAAGACCGCCGCGACCAGCACCACGGCGATGATCACCGCGCCAAAGTTCTTCGACAGGGACAGCACGATCAGAAGCCAGATCGTCGCCAGGAGCCAGTAGACAGCGGGGCGCCCCGTGCGCCGGGCCTCGCGATAAAGGGTGGCGGCCGCGAGTGCGGCGATGCAGAGATAGATCCCGACCAGAAGCCCGTGCGACAGGAAGACCACCGGGCGGAAGCCATCCTCGCGGATATGCTGGGCAAAGCTGTGCGGAAAGAAACCGTAGATCCAGGTGTGCAGTTGCGGGCTGAAGCGCACTTCGAACAGGACCGGAATCGTATAGGCCAGGCCGCCGATGACCAGCACTTCGAGGATGGTGCGCAGCCCCTCGCGCGAGTTCAGGTAACGCAGGCCAAGCCAGAGCGGAATGAGCGACACCAGCATCTGCGAGATCAGGCTCATGGCGTCGTAAAGCCGCAGGCCGGGCAGGAAGGTGCGGCCGTCGATCACCGGCTCGGTGTTTTGCAGCACGGTCAGCACGGGGGAGGTGACCACGATGATGAAAAGCGTCAGGAGAACAAGCCGTCCGGTCCGGGCCATGGGCGCCTGCGTCGGTGGCTGCGGCGGGGCCATCAGCAGGCAGAGGATCAGCGCCGGAAGGCTTGTCATCACGGTCTTGTCGATGGGCGGCACCATCGGGAACTTGATGGAGGTGGCCGAGGGCAACAGCAGGTAGCCGCCGATGATCGTCCAGACCAGAGCCTTCTGCAGCGGCAGAAGCCGGAACAGAAGGATCGCGACGATGGGCCAACTGAAAAGCGCCAGATAGGCAATGATGTTCGGCATATCGACGGGCCTTGCGGAAGGGGGCTGATCCGGTTGTAGCCGGTTCGGCGGCCAAGGAAAATGCAATCCCCATGCCTGGTCCCCCGGATTGTGCAAAAGCAAGCCCCCGCTTCCCCTTGGAGGCAGGCGGATTCTGTGCTTTTTGGGAGGATATGAATTTGAAGTCTGGAAACGCGGATTGACACAGCAGGGTTTGGCGGCGGGCAGCCTTGGCGCGGTGGTGATCGGTCGCAATGAGGGTGCAAGGCTCGTGGCATGCCTTGAGTCGCTTTCGTCCGGGGTTCGACCGCTGGTCTATGTCGATTCCGGCTCGACCGACGGCAGCGTGGCAGCGGCAGTGGCGGCCGGGGCGGTGGTCGTCACGCTGGATACCTCGGTCCCGTTCACGGCGGCGCGGGCGCGCAATGCGGGTTTTGCCCGGTTGCTGGAGGAAGGTGCCCCTGACTTCGTGCAGTTTGTCGATGGCGATTGCCGGGTGCAGCCGGGCTGGCTGCCTGTGGCGCAGGCCTTTCTGGCGGCTCACCCGGATGTTGCGGTCGTCTGCGGCCGTCGGCGCGAGATGCACCCCGAGGCTTCGGTCTGGAACCGGCTGTGCGATGCCGAATGGGATACGCCGGTGGGTGCGGCGAAGGCCTGCGGCGGCGATGCGCTGATGCGCAGCGCGGCGGTGCGGCAGGTCGGTGGCTTCAATCCGGCGTTGATCGCGGGCGAGGAGCCCGAGCTTTGCCTGCGCCTGCGCGCGACGGGATGGCGGATCTGGCGGCTGGACGAAGAGATGACGCTGCATGACGCGGCGATGCACCGGATCGGGCAATGGTGGAAGCGCACCAGACGGGCGGGATATGCCTTTGCGGAAGGGGCGGCGCTGCATGGGACGGCGCCGGAGTTCCACTGGGTTGCCGAAACCCGGCGGGCGTTGCTCTGGGGGCTTGGCCTGCCGGTAATGGGTCTGCTGGGCATGTTTGTCAGCCCTTGGCTGGCGCTGGTCTTCCTGGTCTATCCGGTGCAGGTTCTGCGGTTGTGGCGGCACCTTGGTCTGGAGCGCGCGCTGTTCCTGACGCTGGGGAAGCTTCCCGAAGCCATGGGGGTCGTGCAATTCTGGCTGAACCGGCTGCTGCGTCGACGTGCGGCGCTGATCGAATACAAGTGACGGAGACCTGAGCATATGGCCCAGACCGGACGGTCAGCCCTGGTGTCGGCAGCGCGGCGCACCTTTCCCGGCAACCGGCCTGCCGTGCTGGTCAGGCAAGGCCGCATGGTGCTGGCGGGGCTGAGTGTCTTTCCCCTGGCGCAGCAGATGCTGGCACCGGCTCCGGGCACGGCGCTGGATCGCATCATGGGCCAGCGTCCCGAGTTCATCGGCGCCTTGCTCTGGCCCTATCTTGCGGCCACGTTCGACACCGAGG